>NZ_JBWKJV010000028.1:0-80300 GCF_056432045.1 Streptomyces sp. NPDC045701
GCGCGTGCCGCACGATACTTCTTACGCCCGCCGTGCCGCCCCACCTCACGGCTGACGGTGGACGGAGCCCGGCCGATCCTGGCCGCGATCGTGCGCAATGATTCATCAGCGGCCAGCCCGCGCGAGATCTCCTCCCGCTCAGCCAGGGACAGTACGCCGACAGACCTGCTTCGGGCAGCAGGAACATACCCGCCATTCGCTGCGATCACCCCATGGACCGACCCGGGCACCTTGCCCAGCGCCCTGCCTATCTCACTCAGCGACTGCCCGTCCCGCCACCGCCGCCACAACTCACGCTTCTGCTCGTCCGACAACCCCGGACGCCCGATCCTCGCCACCCAGCAACACCTCCAGCACCGTTCTACCTGGGATGTTGCACCCACCCATTGACCTCACCGTGCCCTTCCTCAACATCATCGTCCTGGAAGGCAAGTTCTGCGGCTACGGCGCTTCCGGCCGTAACGGCGGCTGGCTCTACAACGGCATCGCCGGCCGCGACCGCTACGCCAAGGCCCACGGGCACGAAGCCGCCGTACGCCTCCAGCGGGCGATGAACGACACCGTCACCGAAGTGATCGAGACGGCCGCCGCCGAGAAGATCGACGCCGACATCCACCGGGGCGGCGTCCTCGAAGTCGCCTACACCCCCGCCCAGCTCGACCGCCTGAAGGCGTACCACGCCGTCGACGTCGCCTTCGGCGAGACCGACCGCCGGCTGCTCGGCGCCCGCGAGACCGCCGACCGCGTCCGCGTCACCGGCGCCGTCGGCTCCACCTGGACCCCGCACGGCGCCCGCGTCCACCCCGTCAAACTGGTCAGGGGACTCGCCGCCACCGCCGAGGCGCTGGGCGTCACGATCCACGAGTCCACCCCGGTCACCGAGATCAGGCCCAAGCACGCCATCACCCCGTACGGCACGGTCCGCGCCCCCTACGTACTGCGCTGCACCGAAGGGTTCACCGCCGGCATCAAGGGCCACAAGCGCACCTGGCTCCCCATGAACTCCTCCATGATCGTCACGGACCCGCTCCCCGCCACCCTCTGGGACGACATCGGCTGGACCGGCCGCGAAACCCTCGGCGACATGGCCCACGCCTACATGTACGCCCAGCGCACCGCCGACGACCGCATCGCACTCGGCGGCCGGGGCATCCCCTACCGCTACGGCTCCGCGACCGACAACGACGGCCGGACCCGGCCCGCGACCGTCGACGCCCTGCGCGACGTCCTCGTCCGCCTCTTCCCCCGGCTCGCCGGCACCGGCATCGCCCACGCCTGGTCCGGCGTCCTCGGCGTCCCCCGCGACTGGTGCGCCACCGTCACCCTCGACCGCTCCACCGGCCTCGGCTGGGCCGGCGGCTACGTCGGCTCCGGCGTCGCCACCGCCAACCTCGCCGCCCGCACCCTGCGCGACCTCATCCAGCAGGACTCCGGCCAGTCCGGCCCCACCGACCTCACCACCCTGCCCTGGGTGAACCACAAGGTCCGCTCCTGGGAACCCGAACCCCTCCGCTGGCTCGGCGTCCACACCCTCTACGCCGCCTACCGCGCCGCCGACCGCCGCGAAGCCACCGCCCGCACCCCCACCACCGACCGCATCGCCACCCTCGCCGACCGCATCTCCGGCCGCCACTGACCCCACCCCCACCCACCCACGACAAAGGCCCCGGACACCCACCGTCCGGGGCCTTGCTCGTGGAGCCCCCTGTCGGATTCGAACCGACGACCTACGCATTACAAGTGCGTTGCTCTGGCCAGCTGAGCTAAGGAGGCACGTCGCACGAGTGTAACCGGACACCGTGCGCCTCCGGTCGAAAATCTCGGCGCCCTCCGACTGCTGACAGATGCCGCCCGGCCGGGTAGCGTCACAGCGGGTTCACTGGCGTGGACCAGACCACTTCTCTCCCTCTACTCGGATCGTCCGGCACGTTCCTGCCGGTGAAGGGACTGCATCACCATGGCTTCTGTCACGTTCGACAAGGCGACCCGGATCTACCCGGGTGGCACCAAGCCCGCCGTCGACCAGCTCGAGATCGAGATCGCCGACGGCGAGTTCCTCGTCCTCGTCGGCCCCTCCGGCTGCGGCAAGTCGACCTCGCTGCGCATGCTCGCCGGCCTGGAGGACGTCAACGGCGGCGCCATCCGCATCGGTGACCGCGACGTCACCCACCTGCCGCCGAAGGACCGGGACATCGCCATGGTGTTCCAGAACTACGCGCTGTACCCGCACATGACCGTCGCCGACAACATGGGCTTCGCGCTCAAGATCGCCGGCGTGAACAAGGCGGAGATCCGCAAGAAGGTCGAGGAGGCCGCGAAGATCCTCGACCTCAGCGAGTACCTGGACCGCAAGCCCAAGGCGCTCTCCGGCGGTCAGCGCCAGCGTGTGGCGATGGGCCGCGCGATCGTGCGCGAGCCGCAGGTGTTCCTCATGGACGAGCCGCTGTCGAACCTCGACGCCAAGCTCCGCGTCTCGACCCGTACGCAGATCGCCAGCCTCCAGCGGCGGCTCGGCATCACCACGGTGTACGTCACGCACGACCAGGTCGAGGCCCTCACCATGGGCGACCGGGTCGCGGTCCTCAAGGACGGTCTGCTCCAGCAGGTCGACACCCCGCGCAACATGTACGACCGCCCGGCCAACCTCTTCGTCGCCGGCTTCATCGGCTCCCCGGCCATGAACCTGGTCGAGGTCCCGATCACCGACGGCGGCGTGAAGTTCGGCAACAGCGTCGTGCCGGTGTCCCGCGAGGCGCTGTCCGCCGCCGCCGACAAGGGCGACCGGACCGTGACGGTCGGTGTCCGCCCCGAGCACTTCGACGTCGCGGGTGCCGAGAGCGACCAGGGCCTGGCCGTCTCCGTCAACGTCGTCGAGGAACTCGGCGCCGACGGCTACGTCTACGGATCCGCCCGCGTCAGCGGCGAGGACAAGGATCTGGTCGTCCGCGTCGGCGGCCGCTCCATCCCGGAGAAGGGCTCCGTCCTGCACGTCGTGCCGCGCCCGGACGAGATCCACGTGTTCTCCACCTCGACCGGTGAGCGCCTCTCCGGCTGACCCGGGCAAAACGCCCGCGCGGCCCCGCACTTCGGTGCGGGGCCGTCCGCGTTCCCGCCGTACATCCCTTCCGCGATGTCGACAAATACCCCGGCACACGGGTCAATTCGGACCTCGTTCGTCAACGCCTGATTCGAAAAGGAGCATCGAACCATCCCCCGTGGGGGTGACTAAATGTCTCCAAATCATTACTGGCCGCTACGCTCACGTCCGTGACCCACACAGCACGCCGAATCGGCCGCTCCCTCGCCCTCGTCCTGCCCGTCGTCCTGGTGCTCTCCGGAACTCTCGCGGTCACCAGCGTCCCGTGGGCGGGCGGAAGCTCCCAGACCCAGATGCTCACCGCGTCCTCGGAGAACGTCTCGGTACGGGCCAAGCCCCGTGCCCCGCAGGATATTCTCCGCGACAAGCTCCTCGCAGAGCTTCAGGAGAAGGACCCGGGTGTCGCGTTGACGCACCTCCAGCGCACCGTGGAGGAGCGCCCGTCCCTCGCCAGGCACTGCATGTCGATCGCCCGCGCGCTCGGCAAGGCCGCCGTCCAGCACTACGGCCCCGTCCGGGCGCAGACCTACTCCCGGCCCGTGTGCGACACGTCCTACGCCGCCGGCGTCGCCCACGAGAGCTGAGGCCTGTCAGCCGCACCGAGGTGCGCCTATCGTGCGCGGTATGCACACCTCTCCGACGCAGGCCGTCGTCCTGGCGGGCGGCCAGGGCTCACGACTGCGCCCTTACACCGACGACCGCCCCAAGCCGATGGTCGAGATCCCGGGAACCGGGACCCCGATCATCGGCCATCAGCTTTCCTGGCTGGCCGCCGAGGGCGTGACCGACGCCGTCGTCTCCTGCGGCCACCTCGCCGAGGTGCTCCAGCAGTGGCTGGCGACGGCCGAACTGCCCCTGCGCGTCACCACCGTCGTGGAGCCGGAGCCGCTGGGCCGCGGCGGCGGCCTCAAGTACGCGGCCGCGCGCCTGCCGCACCCCGACGAACCGTGGTACGCCACGAACGGTGACATCTGGACCCGTTTCTCGCTGCGCGAGATGGCCGCGTTCCACGCCGAGCGCGACGCCACCGCGACCCTGGCCCTGGCCCGTCCCCGTATCCCCTGGGGGGCCGTCGAGACGGACACCTTCGGGCACATCACCGACTTCATCGAGTCGCCGCCCTCGCCCTACCTCATCAACGCGGGCGTGTACGTCTTCTCCCCCGCCTTCACGGACGCGCTGCCCGACCGCGGGGACCACGAGCGCACCACCTTCCCCCGGCTGGCCCGTGAGCGCCGCCTGGCGGGCTTTCCGCTGCCGCAGGGGGCGTACTGGAGGGCCATCGACACCGCGAAGGACCTGCGGGAGGCGGCGAAGGAGCTGGCCGCCGACTGAGCCCGGCGCCGCCCCGCCCGGCCGGGGCCACTCCGAGCCGGGCGCCGGGACGCCGCCCCGAACCCGTCGACACCCCCCGGACCGGCGACACGCCTCCGAGCGCGGCGGCGACCGCCCCCGGACCGGTTAAGGCCCCGCGCCGGCCGGCACGGCCCCGGCGGCGCCCACCGCGCAGGGGCGACCGCGCTCGGGGCGGTCCCGGACGGTGCCGGCGCCGCCCTCGGCGTGGCGGCCGTACTCGCGCGCGGATACCGGAAGAGGGGCGGGCACCTGTCCTGGTGCCCGCCCCTCCTGGTGGGGTGCGTCAGCCGAGCAGGCCGCCGATCGGGTTGCGGTTGCCGCCGGTGGTGGAGCCGCCGTCGTTGCCGCCCGAGCCGCTGCCGCCGTTCGTACCGCCGTCGTCGCCGCCGCCACCGCCGCCGGTGCTGCCACCGGTGCCGGAACCGCCCGTGGAGGTCGGGCCGGCGCTGCTGGTCGGCGGGGGCACCGGCTCGGACTGCTCCGGGGCCTCCTGGCCGGTGCCCTGGGAGGCGGTCGGCCGCTCCTCCTCGACGCGCTCCTCCTCGGGGGCCGGCTCGGCCGGGGCGGACGACTCCTCCTCGGCGGCCGGGCCGGCGGACGCCGACGCGGAGGGCTCGGGGCTCGGGGAGGACTCCGGGGCCGACGGGACGCGCTCGCTGGGCTCCTCGGGGAGCGGCCGGCCGGGCAGGTGGTTGGTCGGGTCGTCGTTCGGTCCGGGGACGGTGACCATCTCGGTGGACCGTACGGCGCCGCCGAGGACCGAGCCGATCAGCAGGGTCAGGCCGACCACGACGGTGGCGACGACCACGCCGCGCCGCAGCACCCGGCGGCGCAGGTCCCACAGCGCCGAGCGCGGACCGAGGGTGCGCCAGGCCTCGCCGGCGAGGCGTCCGTCGATGGAGTAGACGGGCGCGCCGGCGATGATCAGCGGGGACCAGGCGGCGAGGTAGATGATGTCGGGCGCGTCGTAGACGGGGACGGTCTTCCAACTGACGGTGAGGATCAGCGCGGCGGACAGCATCGCGCCGAACACGGCGGCGACCCGCTGCCAGAGCCCCAGCACCGTGAGGACGCCCACGATGACCTGGGCGAAGGCGACGGTGAGACCGGCGCCGACGGGGTGGGCGAGGGCGAAGTCCCGCAGGGGTTCGGCGAGGGCCCAGGGGTGGAGGGAGTTGAGCCACTTGACCATGGAGCCGCGTTCGCCGCCGTCGAAGTAGACGGGGTCGCACAGCTTGCCCATGCCGGCGTAGATGGAGATGAAGCCGAGGAACACGCGCAGCGGCAGCAGGACGACGCCGAGGTTCATCCGGCGGCCGGGGTAGTACGCGTGCCGGTGGGCGGGCCCGGTGTAGGCCCCGTCCGCCGCGCGGCCTCCGTCACGTGCGTCGCGGGCGTCGTCGCGGCCGTGGGGGTGGTCGTCGCCCTCGTACGGATCGGCGTGGGAGTCGGCGTACGAGGCGGGCTGTTCGTCGTACGCGCTCTCCGCGCGGCGCATGGGCGGCAGGAGCGGCGGCGCGTCGGGGCCGCGCCTGCCGCCACCGCCGACGACCGGGGTCGGCATGGTGTCGTCGAGCCGGGGGATGACCTGCGTGGCCCCGGCGTCGAGCGTGCCGACGGCGGTGGATTCCCGCACGGCCTGGAGCAGCCCGGTGGCGCCGGGGTCGCCGGGCGAGGACTTCCCGCTCCAGACGACGGGCGCGCGCCGCCGGGCCACCGCGCCGGAGGCGCCGCTCATGGCGGGCACGCGGGCGGGGCCGGCCGACCGGGGCTTGTTCACCGGGGCTAGCTGCACACGGAAACTGGCGTGGTTCACGATGACCTGCGCGGGATCGCAATCCACCTTGACCATGCTCAGCGCAGGCTGATCGTCGAAACCGGGCCGGGGCGTTCTGGTGTCCACACTCATCTAACCGAGTGACGTGGGCTTAGGACACTGCCTTGACGGCCGGGAAATGTCCGAGACCCGTCAAGATCATGACGGGTCCCGGGGACGGGGCTCGGTCAGGCGCGGCGGCGGGCCGCCTCGTACAGCACCACACCGGCGGCGACACCGGCGTTGAGCGACTCGGCACCGCCCGGCATCGGGATGCGGACGAGGTAGTCGCACGTCTCGCCGACGAGGCGGGACAGGCCCTTGCCCTCGCTGCCGATGACGATGACGACCGGGCCGCCCAGGGCCTCGAGCTCGCCGACCTCGGTGTCGCCGTCGGCGGCGAGGCCGACGACGGTGATGCCGGCCTTCTGGTACGCCTCCAGGGCGCGGGTGAGGTTGGTGGCGCGGGCGACCGGGGTGCGGGCGGCGGTGCCCGCTGCGGTCTTCCAGGCACCGGCGGTCATCCCGGCCGCGCGCCGCTCCGGCACGACCACGCCGTGACCGCCGAAGGCGGAGACGGAGCGGACGACTGCGCCGAGGTTGCGCGGGTCGGTGACGCCGTCGAGGGCGACGATCAGCGGGTCCTCGCCGTCGTCGAAGGCGGCCGCGGCCAGGTCCTCGGCGTGGGCGTACTCGTACGGCGGGACCTGGAGGACGAGGCCCTGGTGGTTGAGGCCGTTGGTCATCCGGTCCAGCTCGGGCCGCGGGGCCTCCATGAGGTTGATGCCGCCGCGGTCCGCCGCGAGCTTGAGCGCGTCGCGCACCCGCTCGTCGTTGTCGATGAACTGCTGGACGTACAGCGTCGACGCCGGTACGCCGTCGCGCAGCGCCTCGAAGACGGGGTTGCGGCCCACCACCATCTCGGACAGGCCCTTGCCGCCCCGGCGGGCGACCTGGCGGCGGTGCGCCTGCTTGGCCTTGGCGTTGGCGACGCGGTTCTTCACATGGCCCTTGCGGGCGGACGCGGGCGGCGTGGGGCCCTTGCCTTCCAGGCCCCGGCGCCGCTGGCCACCGCTGCCGACCGTCGCGCCCTTCTTGTTGGACGTGCGGCGGTTCCTGCGCTGGCTGTTCCCGGCCATGACTTACCTGCTCTGTCGATGCGTGTCGTACGTACGTGTATATGAAGTGTGCCAGCGCGCGCGGCGCTCAGCGCGCGCCGAGCGTCCAGCGCGGCCCGTCGGGGCCGTCCTCGATGACGAGCCCGGACTGGCCCAGCTGGTCGCGGATGGCGTCCGCCGTGCTCCAGTCCTTGCGCGCCCGGGCCGCCTCCCGCTGGTCCAGGACCATGCGTACGAGGCTGTCGACGACGCCGTGCAGGTCCTCGCCGCGGTCGGTCTCGCCCGCCCAGTGCGGGTCGAGCGGGTCCAGGCCGAGGACGCCGAGCATGGCACGGACCTCGGCGAGGCGCGCGACGGCGGCTTCCTTGTCGTCGGCGGCCAGCGCGCTGTTGCCCTGCCGGACGGTGGTGTGGACGACGGCGAGCGCCTGCGGGACGCCCATGTCGTCGTCCATCGCCTCGGCGAAGGCGAGCGGGACCTCGGCGGCCGGCTCGACGGGCCCGGCCTTCTCGACGACCCGCTGGATGAAGCCCTCGATACGGGCGAAGGCGGACTCCGCCTCGCGCAGGGCCTCCGGGCTGTACTCGATCATCGACCGGTAGTGCGGGGTGCCCAGGTAGTAGCGCAGCACGATGGGGCGCCACTGCTTGACCATCTCGGAGACCAGCACCGAGTTGCCGAGCGACTTGGACATCTTCTCGCCGCTCATGGTGACCCAGGCGTTGTGCACCCAGTAGCGGGCGAACTCGTCGCCGTAGGCCCTGGCCTGGGCGATCTCGTTCTCGTGGTGCGGGAAGATCAGGTCGATGCCGCCGCCGTGGATGTCGAAGGCGGAGCCGAGGTACTTGTGCGCCATGGCCGAGCACTCCAGGTGCCAGCCGGGGCGGCCGCGGCCCCACGGCGTCTCCCAGTCGGGCTCGCCGGGCTTGGTGGCCTTCCACATGGCGAAGTCGCGCGGGTCGCGCTTGCCGGTGATGCCCTCCTCGGTGGGCTGGCGCAGGTCGTCGATGTCCTGGTTGGACAGCGCCAGGTACGGGGGGAAGGACCGGACGTCGAAGTAGACGCTGCCGTCGGCCTCGTACGCGTGGCCGCGCTCGATGAGGCCGCGCATCATCTCGACCATCTCGGGGACGTGGCCCGTGGCGCGCGGCTCGTAGGTGGGCGGCAGGCACCCGAGGGCCTGGTAGCCGTCGTTGAACGCGCGCTCGTTCTCGTACCCGATCGACCACCAGGGGCGGCCCTGGTCGGCGGACTTGGCGATGATCTTGTCGTCGATGTCCGTGACGTTGCGCACGAACGTGACGTCGTAGCCGCGGTGGGCGAACCAGCGGCGCATGATGTCGAAGTTGAGCCCCGACCGGATGTGCCCGATGTGCGGGGCCGCCTGCACGGTGGCACCGCAGAGGTAGATCGAGACGCAGCCCGGCGTGAGCGGGGTGAAGTCGCGGACCTGCCGGGCGCTGGTGTCGTACAGACGAATAGTCACCACTCCAGAGTAGTGGGCCGGTGCCAGTGCCCGGTGCCCCCAGGTGCTACGGGACGCTGCGGACGAGGAGAGCCGTGGCGACGGCCGCGAGGCCCTCGGCGCGGCCGGTCAGTCCGAGGCCGTCGGTCGTCGTGCCGGACACCGACACCGGAGCGCCGGCCGCCGCGCCCAGCGCCTTCTGGGCCTCCTCGCGCCGCTTGCCGATCTTCGGGCGTACCCCGATGACCTGGACGGCGATGTTGCCGATCTCGAAGCCCTCGGCGCGGACGATCCGGGCGGCCTCGGCGAGCAGCGTCACCCCGGACGCGCCGGACCACTCGGGCCGGGAGGTGCCGAAGTGGGCGCCGAGGTCGCCGACGCCGGCGGCGGAGAACAGCGCGTCGCAGGCGGCGTGGGCGGCGACGTCGCCGTCGGAGTGGCCGGCGAGGCCGTACTCCTCGTCCTCCCAGAGGAGGCCGGCGCACCACAGCTCACGGCCGCGTTCGAAGGCGTGGACGTCGGTGCCGATGCCGACGCTGGGGATGGTCGGCGGTTCAGAAGCCATCGTTGGCCCTCCTGCGGGCGAGTACCGCCTCGGCGAGCACGAGGTCGAGCGGGCGGGTCACCTTGAACGCCTCCTCGTGGCCGGGCACGACGACGACCGGCTCGCCGAGCCGCTCGACCATGCTCGCGTCGTCGGTGACGTCGTCGGTGACGGAGGCGTGGGCGCGTACGAGGGTGTCGCGGGCGAAGCCCTGCGGGGTCTGCACGGCGCGGAGGGTGGCGCGGTCGGGGGTGGCGAGGACCGGTTCGGGCTCGCCGTTCTCCCGGGGGTCCACGCGCTTGACGGTGTCGGCGAGCGGTACGGCGGGGACGACGGCGACGGCCCCGTCGCGGACGGCCTCGACGACCGCGTCGACGGTGTCGACGGGCACGAGCGGGCGGGCCGCGTCGTGGACGAGGACGGTGGCGATGTCGTCGGGCAGCGCGTCCAGGCCGAGGCGGACGGACTGCTGACGGGTCTCGCCGCCGGGGACGACCAGGTAGTCGGTCCTCTCGGGCAGCGCGTGCGCGTCGAGGAGGTTCTTGACCTCGGGCGCCCCGTCGGGCGGGGCGACCACCACGACGAGGGAGACCGCGCGGGAGGCCGCCATGGCGCGGACGGCGTGGACGAGCATCGGCGTCCCGTTCAGGGTGCGGAGCGCCTTGGGGGCGCCCGGGCCGAGCCGTACACCGCGGCCGGCCGCGGGGATCACCGCGGCGGTACGGGCGGGGGGTGCTGCGTCTGACATCGGTTGCACTCCGGCAGGTTTGTTGACTCGGCCGATCTGGGTATGGCCTCTGGCGGGGCGGTGCCACGCCTCCGGCCGGGACCCTTCCGTGACCCCGGGCGATCGGGCGCCATCCGCCCGGGCAGGACCGCGTGCGGGCTTCAGCCGGACATGGAGCTGGACATGCCGCAGCGCCCGGCGACATGGCTGCTCATCACAGCATGTCAGCGGGCACCGCGGCATCGCTCCACATCAGCCGCGCGTCACGTCGGCCACTGGCCGCGTGAGGCGCGTCAGGACGCGAGGACCTCGTCGAGCAGGGCCTCGGCCTTGTCTTCGTTGGTGTTCTCGGCGAGTGCGAGCTCACTCACCAGGATCTGCCGCGCCTTGGCGAGCATGCGCTTCTCTCCGGCCGAGAGACCGCGCTCACGCTCACGGCGCCACAGGTCACGCACCACTTCGGCTACCTTGATGACATCGCCGGAGGCGAGCTTCTCGAGATTTGCCTTGTAGCGACGGGACCAGTTCGTCGGCTCTTCGGCGTACGGCGCGCGAAGCACCTCGAAGACCCGGTCCAGTCCGTCCTGACCGACCACATCGCGAACACCGACGAACTCCGCGTTGTCCGCCGGCACACGAACCGTCAAGTCGCCCTGGGCGACCTTGAGCACCAAGTAGGTCTTGTCCACGCCTTTGATCTGGCGAGTTTCGATGGCCTCGATCAGCGCGGCCCCGTGATGGGGATAGACCACGGTGTCGCCAACCTTGAACGTCATGTGACAGGTACCCCTTCCGTGGCTATCCAGGGTAACACGGATACGGCTTCTTCTGAATGGCGTTTTCGCAGGTCAGGGCATATCTCGGGGCTTGACAACAGCAACAGGAACGTGCTGCGGAGGGCTTCCGGAAGGGGGTATCCGCAGGTCGGAGCGGCTGTGCGGGCGGCGCGAAACGAGCACGTCACACCGCTCGACGGGCGGCCCCAATGGGTGAATCATCCCGGTTTGCCGGGTTCCAGGAGGTGAACTTCCCGTACTCCGTTCGGCCGCCGCTCACTCGTACGGACGGCAGTCCGGCCGACTGTCGAAATTGACGGGCGCGGCCCGCGCGGTGAACCCCGGAGCTTGATCCGGAGGGGCTTTTCCCGGGGAATGCGGGAGCGCCGCGGAATTGATCAAGAGAGGTTATGTGAACGCGGTGCGAAGAACCGCCGAGCGGCGGAGGGCCGCGGGCCCCGGCCGAGCCCGACCCGGGACTGGGGCGGGTCGGGTGCGGGGCGGGGTGGAGGGGTCGGTAACCTGAGCCCGCCGACTGATCCCCGGGCCGCGTTCAGGCCGGGCCCGGGGTCGGGCGGACAGCCAGTACCACCAGACCGTGCCCGTCCCTCCGTCCGTACGTCCTAGGAGTTGCCGCCGCCGTGAGCCGCAGCCTTCGACGCGGCGCCATCGCCGCCACCGCCATCGTGTTCTCGATCGCCTCGCTCTCCGCCTGCGGTGCGGGCAACGACGCCCAGACCCTCGGCGTCAGGCCGGACAACGCCGCCACCTCCGTCGGCACCGTCAAGGTCCAGAACGCCGTGGTGATCACGCAGCCGAAGCCTGACGCGGAGGGCCCCGCCGTCGTCTCGGCGATGCTCTTCAACAACGGCGCCAAGGCGGAGACGCTGGAGGCCGTCGAGCTGCCCGGCTCGAACACCCCGGTCAAGCTCACCGCCGCCGGCGGCTCCGGCCCGATCACCGTCCCGGCGGGCGGCTCCGTCCTCCTCGGCGGCAAGGGCAACGCGTCCGCCGTGATCGAGAAGGGCCGCGAGGCGGCCGAGAACGGCGGTGCGCAGGAGGTCGTCTTCAAGCTCAGCGAGACCGGCGACGTCAAGCTGAACGTCCTCGTCGTCCCGGCGAGCAGCTACTTCGCCGGCTTCGGCCCGGAGGAAGTGCCGCAGCAGCCCGCGGAGCGGCCGTCCTCCACCCCGCCGGCACCGCCGTCGGGCGCCCCGACCGGCAGCCCCAGCGGCTCCCCCGCCGCCCCGGACGCCCCGAACGAGGGCGACGAGGCGCCGGAGGCCCCGTCGGACTCCGCCTCGGCCTCGCACGGCGAGAACCACTGAGGTACGCGTGAACGGGAGGGGCGCCCCACCGGCCGGTGGGGCGCCCCTCCCGTTCACGTACGCTCCCGCGCCGCGGGCCGGCCTCTTGGCGACGGCGGACCGGCGGCCGCGCGGGTCGGCCTACGGCTCGAACTTGTAGCCGAGGCCCCGGACCGTGACCAGGTACCTGGGCGCGCCGGGGTCGGGCTCGATCTTGGCGCGCAGGCGCTTGACGTGCACGTCGAGGGTCTTGGTGTCGCCGACGTAGTCCGCGCCCCACACCCGGTCGATCAGCTGCATCCGGGTCAGCACCCGGCCCGCGTTGCGCAGCAGCATCTCCAGCAGGTCGAACTCCTTCAGCGGCAGGTCGACCTTGCCGCCCGCGACCGTCACCACGTGACGGTCGACGTCCATCCGGACCGGACCGGCCTCCAGGGCCGCCGGGGCGACCTCCTCCGGCTCGCCTCGGCGGCGCAGGACCGCGCGGATGCGGGCGACCAGCTCGCGGGAGGAGAAGGGCTTCGTGACGTAGTCGTCCGCCCCTATCTCCAGGCCGACGACCTTGTCGATCTCGCTGTCCTTGGCGGTCACCATGATGACCGGGACGTTCGACCGGCCGCGTAGCTGGCGGCAGACCTCGGTGCCGGGCAGGCCGGGCAGCATGAGGTCGAGCAGGACGAGGTCGGCGCCGTTGCGCTCGAACTCGTCCAGCCCCTCGGGCCCGGTGGTCGCCACGGCGACTTCGAAGCCTTCCTTGCGGAGCATGTACGACAGGGCGTCGCTGAAGGATTCCTCATCCTCGACGACGAGCACTCGGGTCACGGAAGGACCTCCGGGGCTGTGAGCGGTTCGGTGGTGGTGTGGTCGTGGTGGGACCGGGTGGAGCGGTCCCGTCCGGTGCCGGCCTCGGGCAGGCGGAGGGTGAACGTGGAGCCCTGACCCTCGGTGCTCCATACGGTGACCTCACCGCCGTGCGAGGCGGCCACGTGCTTGACGATGGCCAGGCCCAGTCCCGTGCCGCCGGTGGCGCGGGAGCGGGCGGGGTCGACGCGGTAGAAGCGCTCGAAGATGCGCTCCTTGTCCTTGTCGGGGATGCCTATGCCCTGGTCGGTGACCGCGATCTCTATCAGGTCGCCTCCGGGCGCGGTGACGCGGCGGGCGGCGATGCCGACGCGGGTGTGGGCCGGGGAGTAGTTGACGGCGTTCTCGACGAGGTTGCCGAGGGCGGCGGCGAGCTGGCCGCGGTGGCCCCACACGTGCAGGTCGGCGGCGCCGCCCGCGGCCATGGTGATCTGCTTGGTGGAGGCGGGCTGACGGGAGCGGTCGATGGCCTCGGCGACCAGCTCGTCGACCCGGACCGGCTCGGCGTCGTCCAGCGGGTCGTCGTTCTGCACCCGGGAGAGGTCGATGAGTTCCTGGACGAGGTTGGTGAGGCGGGTCGCCTCGATCTGCATGCGCCCGGCGAAGCGCATGACCGCCTCGGGGTCGTCGGAGGCGTCCATGACGGCCTCGGACAGCAGGGAGAGGGCGCCGACGGGGGTCTTGAGCTCATGGCTGACGTTGGCGACGAAGTCGCGGCGTACGGCTTCTATGCGGCGGGCCTCGGTGAGGTCCTCGACCAGGAGCAGGACGAGGCGGGAACCGAGGGGGGCGACCCGCGCGGAGACGGCGAGGGCCTCGCCCCGCCCGGTGCCCCGCCGGGGCAGGTCCAGCTCGACCTGGCGTATCTCGCCGTCGCGCCGGGTGTCGCGGGCCATGTGGAGCATCGGCTCGACGGCGAGCTTGCCGCCGCGGACGAGCCCGAGGGCGTACGCCGCGGAGCTGGCCTTGACGACGGAGTCGCTCTCGTCGAGGACGACCGCCGAGGACCGCAGCACGGACAGCACCGTGTCCACGCCGGGCGGCAGCACCGCGTCGGTGTGGAGGGAGGTCCTGGTGGGTCTCGCCTGGTCGCGCTCGCTCCAGCGGAACGCCAGCATGGCGATCACGCCGGTGCACACCCCGGCGATCGCTGCCAATGCGGCGACCGCCGCGTTCACGTCCATGTGACCAGGTTATGCGGGCGCTCGGACACTCTCCCAGCCGTGAGGGGGCCACCTCGGACAGTCGTCGCCCAGAGTTCACCGAGGGGAAAGTGACGGTTCACTTGTGAGGGAGGCCCCGGACTTTTTGGACTCCGACCGTGGGAGCGTGGGGGTCCGAGCCCCACCCGGACTCCTGTTGGCCGTAGTGAGAGAGGGACATCCATGCGGGACGCGTACCACGAGGAACTGGACTCGATCGGCGAGAGTCTGGTCGAGATGGCCCGGCTGGTCGGGTCGGCCGTCGGGCGCGCCACCACGGCGATGCTCGACGCCGATCTGAAGCTGGCGGAGGCCGTGATCGCGGCCGACCAGAAGGTCGACGACCTCCAGCACGAACTGGAGGCCCGGGCGATA
This sequence comes from Streptomyces sp. NPDC045701, assembly GCF_056432045.1. Classification (NCBI taxonomy): domain Bacteria; kingdom Bacillati; phylum Actinomycetota; class Actinomycetes; order Kitasatosporales; family Streptomycetaceae; genus Streptomyces; species Streptomyces sp. NPDC045701. The sequence goes on from NZ_JBWKJV010000028.1 coordinate 14,645, forward strand.
GCCCTGCTGGCGCGCCAGCAGCCCGTCGCGACGGACCTGCGGATCGTGGTGACCTCGCTGCGGATGAGCGCGGACCTGGAGCGCTCCGGCGACCTGGCGCAGCACGTCGCCAAGCTGGCCCGGCTGCGGTTCCCGGCCGCGGCGGTGCCGCGGGACCTGCACGCCACGATCCTGGAGATGGGGCAGCTGGCGCAGCGCCTGATGGCGAAGGCGGCGGAGGTCATCATCACCAAGGACGTCGACCTGGCGCTCCAGCTGGAGCACGACGACGACGAGATGGACCGGCTGCACCGGACGCTGTTCCAGCACCTGATGGACGACCGCTGGAAGCACGGCATCGAGACGGCGGTCGACGTCACCCTGCTGGGCCGCTACTACGAGCGCTTCGCCGACCACGCGGTGTCGGTGGCCAAGCGGGTCGTCTACCTGGTCACGGGCGAGCACGCCGACGAGCTCCAGCAGTCGGAGGCGCCGGTGGAGGGCGCGTAGGCGGCGCCCGGCGGGGTCCCGGCCGAGGGGGCGCCGAAGGGCGGCCTCACCTCCGTGCGCCGTTGATGCGCCCTGGTGGCTGGGCATGCAATGGGGAGAGGCGACGTACGCCTTGGAACGTACGCCTTCGAGGAGGGACCCATGGCAGATACGCCCATGACCGACCCCGCGCAGGAAGTACCCGTCGAAGTGCTCCGACCGCCCGTGCTGGGGGCTTGTGGCTGCGGCTCCGGCTGCGGCTGCGGCTGCCAGTCGGGCGCACCGTGCCAGTGCGGCGGCTGCTGCGGCTGACCGGCCGGGCGTACCGCACGAGGGCCCCGTCCACCCCGGTGGGCGGGGCCTTCGGTGTTCCGCCGGCCGGACCCGCGCGGCACCGTGCCCGCCGCGGGCCGGCCCGGTCGTTGTCGCCCGGCACCCGAGCCGCGCCGGGACCCCATCCTGGCCGGGGAACGGCGATGCCCCCACCGCGAGCCGCGAGTGGGGGGCACTGCCGGAGCGTGACGGGCTACTTCTTGCCCTGGTTCTTGACCGCCTCGATGGCCGCCTTGGCCGCATCGGGGTCCAGGTAGGTGCCGCCCTTGACGAGCGGCTTGAAGTCGGCGTCCAGCTCGTAGGCGAGCGGGATGCCGGTCGGGATGTTCAGGCCCGCGATGTCCTCGTCGGAGATCCCGTCCAGGTGCTTGACCAGGGCGCGCAGGCTGTTGCCGTGGGCGGCGACGAGGACCGTGCGGCCGGCCAGCAGGTCCGGGACGATGCCGTCGTACCAGTACGGCAGCATGCGGACGACGACGTCCTTGAGGCACTCGGTGCGGGGGCGCAGCTCCGGCGGGATCGTGGCGTACCGCGCGTCCTCGGCCTGGGAGAACTCGCTGTCGTCGGCGAGGACCGGCGGCGGGGTGTCGTAGGAGCGGCGCCACAGCATGAACTGCTCCTCGCCGAACTCGGCGAGCGTCTGCGCCTTGTCCTTGCCCTGGAGCGCGCCGTAGTGCCGCTCGTTCAGGCGCCAGGAGCGGTGGACCGGGATCCAGTGGCGGTCGGCGGCCTCCAGCGCGAGCTGCGCGGTGCGGATGGCGCGCTTCTGGAGGGAGGTGTGCAGCACGTCGGGGAGCAGACCGGCGTCCTTGAGCAGCTCACCGCCGCGGACGGCCTCCTTCTCGCCCTTCTCGGTGAGGTTGACGTCCACCCAGCCGGTGAACAGGTTCTTCGCGTTCCATTCGCTCTCGCCGTGGCGGAGGAGGATCAACTTGTACGGTGCGTCGGCCATGCGTACGAGATTAATGGACGCCGATGACACTTGACGGCTCCCGTCAATCCGGTGGCTCCCCAGGGCGGCGGCCCGTAATTTTCGATCACCGAGTCAGCCACTTACGGGGGGTCACGCATGTCCATCACCGCGCTCAGACGGGCGGCCAGGGAGAGTGTCGCGGGCCTGCCGCGGGCGTTCTGGTGGCTGTGGGCGAGCACCCTGATCAACCGGCTCGGCGCCTTCGTCGCGACCTTCATGGCGCTGTACCTGACCCTGGACCGCGGCTACTCGGCCTCGTACGCCGGTCTCGTCGCCTCACTGCACGGCCTCGGCGGCGTGGTGTCGTCGATCGGGGCGGGGGTGATGACCGACCGGCTCGGCCGGCGCCCCACGATGCTGATCGCGCAGGTGTCGACGGCCGTCTCGGTCGCCGTGCTCGGCTTCATGCAGCACCCGGTCGCCATCGCCGCGGTCGCGTTCGTCGTCGGTGCCGCCTCGAACGCCTCGCGGCCGGCCGTGCAGGCGATGATGGCGGACATCGTCCGGCCCGAGGACCGGGTGCGGGCGTTCTCGCTCAACTACTGGGCGATCAACCTGGGTTTCGCCATATCGGCGGCGGGCGCCGGGTTCATCGCGGAGCACAGCTACCTCGCCGGTTTCCTCGGCGAGGCCGTGCTGACCCTGACCTGCGCGGTGCTGGTCTTCGTCCGGATCCCGGAGTCCCGTCCCGCCCGGACCCCGGCCACCGGCGGGAAGGCCCTGGAGCCGGAGACCGGCATGGGGACGGTGCTGCGCGACGGGCGGTTCATGGGCGTGGTGGGCCTGTCCTTCCTCATCTCGCTGATTTTCCAGCAGGGTTACGTCGGGCTGCCCGTCGCCATGGGCGCGGACGGCTTCGGCGCGGCGGACTTCGGGCTGGCCATGGCGGTGAACGGCGTCCTCATCGTCGCGCTCCAGATCCCCGTCACCCGGTACATCGAGCACCGTGACCCGCGCGGGCTGCTGATCGTCTCGTCGCTGCTCGCGGGGTACGGGTTCGGGCTCACCGCCTTCGCCGGATCGGTGGCCGGGTACGCGCTGACCGTCTGCGTCTGGACGCTCGCCGAGATCGTCAACGCCCCGACCCAGACGGGTTTGGTGGTGCGCCTCTCGCCGGTCCACGGGCGCGGCCGCTACCAGGGCGTGTACACGATGTCGTGGTCGGTCGCGGCGCTGATCGCCCCGCTGATGTCCGGGTGGACGATCGACCGGTTCGGCGCGGAGTGGCTGTGGGGGGCGTGCGCGGTCCTCGGGACGGTGGCCGGGTTCGGCTACTGGCTGCTGATGCGCGGCCTGCCGGCGGAGGACGAGAAGAGAGGCCGGGAGGCGGCCCCGGCGGACGCGACCGCGTCCGTACCGGCGCCCGCGCCCCGGGAGGCCGTCGGCACCTGAGCGGGCGCGCCCCGCGGCGCGAGGGTTCCGGGGGCGTACGGTCACGGGGGTGCCGTACGGCCCCGGTCGCGCGTGAGGGGTGCGTACCGGTGAAGTCCGGTGTCGGGGCCGGGGGTCAGCGGCCGGGAGTCACCTCTCCGGGCGGGTGAGGTGGTTGAACGCGTCCAGGTTGCGCGTGGACTCGCCGCGCGAGACCCGCCAGGCGTACTCCTTGCGGATCGCCGTCGCGAAGCCCAGTTCCAGGAGCGTGTTGAACGCCCCGTCCGCCGCTTCCAGGACCGAGCCGAGCACGCGGTCCAGCTCCTCCGGGGTGACCACGGAGAGCGGCAGCCTGCCGGTCAGGTAGATGTCGCCGAGGCCGTCGACCGCGTACGCCACCCCGTACAGGCGCAGGTTGCGCTCCAGCAGCCAGCGGTGGACGGCGGCCTCGTTCTCGTCGGGGTGCCGGATCACGAACGCGTTCAGGGACAGCGAGTGCCGGCCCAGGCGCAGCGACAGCGTGGTGGACAGCTTGCGCGTACCGGGAAGGGTGACGACGTACGAGCCGGGCTCCGGGGACTCCCAGGTCAGCTCGGCGTCGGTCAGCGCGGACTCGATGATCTTCCGGGCGTCAGCCATGACGCGAGCGTACGCCACGGCGGTGTTCCTGCATGGCGGCGGTGTACACGTCCGCCGTCCCGGCCGCCGCCGTGTCCCAGCCGAACGATCCGGCGTGCCGTGCCGCCGCCTCGCCCAGGCGGTCGGCCAGCGACGGATCGTCGACGAAGCGGCGCAGCGCGACCGCGTAGTCCGCCGGGTCGTGGCCGCGCACCAGGTAGCCGGTCGAGCCGTCGCGCACCGCCACCGGCAGCCCGCCCACCGACGCGGCGACGACCGGGGTGCCGGCCGCCTGCGCCTCGATGGCGACGAGCCCGAAGGACTCGCTGTACGACGGCATGACGAGCACCGACGCCGCCCGGAACCAGTCGGCGAGCCGCTCCTGGCCGACGGGCGGGTGGAAGCGCACCACGTCGGCGATGCCCAGGCGCGCGGCGAGCTTCTGCAGGCCCTCGGGCTTGGCGAGGCCGCTGCCGCTGGGTCCGCCGACGACGGGGACGAGCATCCGGGAGCGCAGGGACGGGTCCTCGTCCAGCAGCCTGGCGGCGGCGCGCAGCAGGATGTCGGGGGCCTTCAGGGGCTGGATGCGCCCGGCGAACACGGGGATGAACGCGTCGGCGGGCAGCCCGAGCCGGGCGCGGGCGGCGGCCCGTCCGTCGGCCGGCCGGAACCGGTCGAGGTTCACGCCGGGGTGCACGACGGCGACCTTCGACGGCTCGGCCTCGTAGAAGCGGACCAGTTCGTCCGCCTCCCCCGCGGTGTTGGCGATCAGCCGGTCGGAGGCCCGCACGATCTGGGTCTCGCCGATGACCCGGGCCGCGGGCTCGGGGGTGTCGCCCTCGGCGAGCGCCGCGTTCTTGACCTTGGCCATGGTGTGCATGGCGTGCACGAGCGGGACGCCCCACCGCTCGGCGGCCAGCCAGCCGACGTGGCCGGAGAGCCAGTAGTGGGAGTGGACCAGGTCGTAGTGACCGGGCCGGTGCCCCGCCCAGGCCCGCATCACGCCGTGCGTGAAGGCGCACAGCTGGGCGGGCAGCTCCTCCTTGGCGAGCCCCTCGTAGGGGCCGGCGTCCACGTGCCGCACGAGGACGCCCGGAGCCAGCTCCACGGCGGCCGGCAGCCCCCCGCTGGTGGCCCGGGTGAATATCTCGACCTCGATGTTGATCGCCGCGAGGCGCTTGGCCAGCTCGACGATGTAGACGTTCATGCCGCCGGCGTCGCCCGTGCCGGGCTGGTGCAGCGGGGAGGTGTGCACGCTGAGCATGGCGACCCGGCGCGGTACCCGCGCCCTGCCGGGCAGCCGGAGCCGGTGCGACGCGGGCAGCCGGTGCGGTCCGGCCAGGGTGCCGGCGAACCGGGACACGTACTGGCTCACGTCGGCAGTCCTTCCGCTGTGCGGGCATGGCAAGCGGAGGACACGCCCGCACCTGCGCGTACGGCCCTCCCGTCAGCGACAACAGCGGACCGGCCCGCCACATTTCCGCTTTGCCAATTCATTAGCCAATTCCTCACGCGGGCGGGATGCGGCCGCGGGGGGCGGCGTCCGTACGCACGCATGCGCGGGGAGCGGCGTCCGTGCGCACGCGCGGAACGGGAAGCGACGACCGCACGCACGCGTGGAGAGCGACGGGACCGCACGCGCGCGTGGGGCGGCGCCCGCACCGCGCGTGAGGGGCGGCGGCCGAGCACCGCTTACCCTCGTCCCCATGGCCCCGCGCACCACCCGCCCCGCCGGGACCCGCCCCGTCGGTACCCCGACCCGCGGGACCACCAACCCCAACCGCCTGCGCCGCATGGACCGCTGGATCGCCGCCGTGCACGGCGCGGAGCTGCGCCGCGGCGAGCGGGCGCCCACGGCGGTGGACCTGGGGTACGGTGCCGCCCCCTGGACCGCGGTGGAGCTGCTGCGCCGGCTCCGCGACGACGCCGATCCCCGTACCCGGGTCGTGGGTGTCGAGATCGAGCCGGCCCGGGTGGAGGCCGCCCGGCCGTACGAGCGCGACGGGCTGACCTTCGTGCACGGTGGCTTCGAGGTGCCGGTGGACGGCTCCCCGGCACTGATCCGGGCGGCGAACGTGCTGCGCCAGTACGACGAGGACGAGGTCGCCTCGGTGTGGGCGCGGCTGTGCGCGCGGCTCGCGCCCGGCGGACTGCTGGTGGAGGGGACGTGCGACGAGATCGGGCGGCGTCATGTGTGGGTGGCGCTGGGGCCCGAGGGTCCGCGGACGGTGACGTTCGCGACCCGGCTCGGTTCGCTGGAGCGGCCTTCGGACCTGGCGGAGCGGTTGCCGAAGGCGCTGATCCACCGGAACGTGCCGGGTGATCCGGTGCACGCGTTCCTGCGGGACTTCGACCGGGCGTGGGCGGCGGCCGCGCCGTACGCCTCGCTGGGCGCCCGGCAGCGGTGGATCAGGACGGCGCGGGACCTGGCCGCGGACTGGCCGCTGGAGGACGGCCGGCGGCGGTGGCGCCAGGGCGAGGTGACGGTGGCCTGGCCGGCGCTGGCGCCGGGCGCGTACTGAACGGAACGCTTCGCGGTGAACCTTCGTCCCCTCCCTGTGGGTGTGACTCTGTCGTTTTCGCCACCGCCGTGGCACCATCTCGGTCGGCACCCTAAGTTACTGACGGTAAATCAGATGGGGAGATGGGGGTCTCTGTGAACCGACGCCGCTGCGCCACCGCCGCGATCACCGTGGTCTGCGCGCTGACCGTGCTGGCGGCGCCTGCCCGGGCGGCGTACGCGGCGCCCACCCCGCCGCCCGCCTCCCCCGTGGTCCCGCCTCCCGCCTCGCCGCCGGGCAGGAGCCTCGAAGAGGTACGCAGGGAGATCGACGCCCTGTACCGCCAGGCCGCCTCCGCCACCGACGCGTACAACCTCGCCGACGAGCGGGCGAAGGAGCAGTCGGCCGAGATCGTGCGGCTGGCGCAGGCGATCGTGGACGGCCAGGCGCGGATCGAGGACTTGAAGAGCCGGGCGGGGGCCGCCGCCCGCGCCCAGTACCGCAACGGCGGCATGCCCGACGAGGCTCGGCTCGTCCTCACCGACGACCCGCAGCTCTTCCTCAACGGCGTCGGGCGCCTCCAGCAGGGACAGAAGGCGACCAAGGACCTCCTCGCCGAGCTCAAGCAGCGGCAGGCGGACCTGGAGGCGTACACCAAGGACGCCAGCGCCCACTGGACCAGGCTGGAGGCCAACCGGGCCCAGCAGGCCAGGACGAAGAAGCGGATCGAGACCAAGATCGCGGCGGCGAAGGGGCTGGAGTCCCGGCTGGAGGCCGAGGAGCGGGAGCGGCTCCTGCGGCTGGAGCGGGCGGAGCAGGCGCGGGCGCAGACCGCCTGGCTCGGTTCCGGCGTGCTCCGGGGAGTCGGCGGCGACGCCGGCCCGCAGGGCAGGAAGGCGATCGCGTACGCGACGGCCCAGCTCGGCAAACCGTACGTGTGGGGCGCGGAGGGCCCGGGGTCCTTCGACTGCTCGGGGCTGACGTCACAGGCGTGGGCCGCGGCCGGCACGGGCATCCCCCGCACGTCGCAGGAGCAGTGGCGGCTGCTGCCCCGGATCGACGTCAAGGACATGCGGCCGGGCGACCTGATCATCTACCACGCGGACGCCAGTCACGTCGGCATCTACATCGGGAACGGGTCGATCATCCACGCCCCCCGGCCGGGACGGAACGTGACGGTGGCGGGAGCGGGCTCGATGGCGATCCTCGGAGTGGTGCGGCCGGACAGGTGAGGGTGCGCCACGCGTGTCGTATACCTCCCGGGATGTGACCGGGCCGACACGCGGCGCGTGACGTTCGTCATGACGGGCTGCCCAACTACCTCCCGCTGCGCGGCATATGCCAACGGCTCTTCGCCGATCGCCATTCCGCTCGGCCGCCGCGGACCGCTATGGTCCCGGTCGGTGGTGTGTCGACCGGCGCACCGCCGTGCCCTCGGGGGGAGGGAAGGAAACCGAACCGATGCCCGTACCCGTACCGCTACAGAGGGTGAGCACACCGAGCAGTCCGAGCACACCGGACGCCGGCGGCGCACGTGCGCCGGGTGAGGCACCGGCCGCCCCGGCCGCGGCCGGTGGCACCGACCTCGTCCTCCTGGTGATCGAGGACGACCCCGCGGGCACGTTCACCGTCCCCGAGCTGATCGACGCGTCCGGCAACCGGGTCCGCATCCGTACCGCCCGCAACCTCACCGAGGCCGAGCGGCTGCTCACCGACGACGTGCACTGCGTACTCGTCGACCTCGCGCTGGCCTCCTGCCGGACGGACGACGACGACCGGCTCGCCCCGCTGCACCACGTGCTGCGCCTCGCGCCGCGCCACGCCGTCCTGGCGCTGACCCCGTCCGGCGACGCCGCGCTGGCGGCCGAGGCGGTACGCGCGGGGGCGCAGGACCACCTCTGCCGCGAGGAGCTGGACGGACCGCTGCTCAGCCGGGCCATCCGGTACGCCGTGGAGCGCAAGCGGGCCGACTCGGTCCAGGTCAAGCTGGCCGAGTCCCGGCTGCGCGCGCAGGAGAACGCCCGCCTGGAGCGGGGCCTGCTGCCGACGCCCCTGCTCCAGGGCTCCGACCTGCGCTTCGCGGCCCGGTACCGGCCGGGGCGCTCGCGCGCGCTGCTGGGGGGCGACTTCTACGACACCGTCCGCACGCCGGACGGGACCGTGCACGCCATGATCGGCGATGTGTGCGGGCACGGGCCGGACGAGGCCGCGCTCGGCGTGGAGCTGCGGATCGCGTGGCGGGCGCTGACGCTGGCGGGCCTGTGCGGCGACGAACTCCTCTCGACGCTCCAGCAGGTGCTGGAGCACGAGCGGGACAACGAGGAGATCTTCGCGACGCTCTGCACGGTGGACATCGCGCCCGACGGGCGCCGCGCGGGGCTGTGCCTGGCGGGCCACCCCTCGCCGCTGATCGCCCGGCACGGCAGCACGGCGCGGCTCCTGCCGTACGAGGACGGCGGGCCCGCGCTGGGGGTGCTGCCGCGCGCCCGCTGGCCCCGGCGCCAGGTGGAGCTGGGCGGCGCGTGGAGCCTGCTGATGTACACGGACGGTCTGATCGAGGGCCGCTCGGCGGGGCCCGGCACGCCCCGGCTGGGCCAGGAAGGCATGGTCGAGATGATCAACCGCCAGCTGGCGCAGGGCCTGGGCGGTGAGGAGCTGCTGGAGGCCGCGGTGGCGGAGGTGCGGCGGCTGAACGGCGGGGAGCTGACGGACGACGTGGCGGTGCTGCTGCTCGCCCGCGAGAAGGCGACCGACCGGGCGGCGCGCCCGGACCCGGCGACGGGCCGCAGGGCGCGCCGGCGCCGCTGAGCCCGGGGCCGCCGGCGGGAGGGGATGGGCGCCCAGGCGTCCCGCGCGTGGGCGGACCCGACTCAGCGGCCGCCGTTGTAGGGGCCGTACGGCCCGTCACTGCTGGACCCTCCGCGACGGCCGCCGCGGCCACCGGAGACCTGCTGGAGGGCCGGGCGGACGTCGACCATGAACACGATCGAGGCGACGAGCCCGGCGATCTGCAGGAACAGCATCGGCACGAGCAGGTTCACCGCGACCGTGACGCCGAGGATGACCAGCCAGAACATCTTGGTCTGCTTGTCGGCGGCGCGGTAGGCGTCCTCGCGGGCCGTGACCGCGATGAACAGGGCGACCACGGCGATCAGGAGCATCGCCAGGTTGAGCAGGAAGAGGAACGTGCTGAATCCAGCGAGCAACATGCTGAGCACCGCCTAGTGAGTGGGTGGGACACCTCGCGGCCAAGGTACCCGTACAACGCCCCGGCCATCCCGAAGGTGCCCGGCCGGGCCGCGCGCCGCCGGGGCGGGCATCGGGCGGCCCGCGGACGGCCTGTCGGCGGGCGGTTTCGTCCGGGGCGCCGCGCGCCGGCGCGGCCCGCCCCGGCGGGGCGGACAGCGGACGGACGCCCGGACGGCGACCGCGCCCCGGCGGGGGCGGACGCCTGGGCGCCGCGCGCCGGCGCGGCGGCCCGTCAGGACTCGGAGGCCGTCGTCTTCTTCGCGGCGGGCTTGCGCGGCGCCGGCGCCTTCTTCGCGGTGGGGGTCTTCTTCACGGCGGGCGCCTCGGGCTCCGGCTGGGCGGCCTTCGGCTCCGGGTCCGGCTCGACGGCGATGGCGATCTCGGTGATCTCCTCGGCCGCCTCGCCGCGCCACTGCCTCACGGCCTGCTCGCCGTGCTCGGCGACCTTCTCGTAGGCCTCCCGGGCCCTGACCGCGTACTCGGCCGCCACGCCGACACCGCGCAGCGCCAGGTGCTGGGCGTTCTCGCCGAGCTTCTTCAGGTCCGTGTCCAGCGAACCGAGCACCTCGGTGACCTTGGCCTGGGCCTCCTTGGCCTGGGCGCTCACCTTCTCCTGCACGGCCTTGGGGTCGGTGTTGCGCACCGCGTCGATGCGGGCGGGCGCCTCCGCGGCGATCTGCTCGATCAGGCCGGGCACCTTCCTGGCCTGCTGCACGGCGAGGTCGGCCGTACCGGCGGCGAAGTAGAGGGGCGTGCGGAGTTCTTCGATGATGGCCACGACTGTGGTCCTCCCGGATAGCGGAGTCAGTTTTCGGGTGAGGTGCCGTCCTCGGTGGTGTGGCCGGCACCCGTCTTCGTCTCCGTAACGAGTCCGTTCTCCTTGCGGAACGAGTCGTAGATCTGGAGCAGCACCTGCTTCTGCCGCTCGTTGATCGACGGATCGGCGAGGATGACGGCACGCGTCTCCAGCTCCTCGCGCTCCCGCTCGTCCAGGATCCCGGCCCGCACGTACAGCGTCTCGGCGGAGATCCGCAGCGCCTTGGCGACCTGCTGGAGCACCTCCGCGCTCGGCTTGCGCAGCCCGCGCTCGATCTGGCTCAGATACGGATTGGACACCCCGGCGGCGTCGGCGAGCTGACGCAGCGACAGCTGGGCGCTACGCCGCTGTTCGCGCAGGTACTCACCGAGATTGCCGACGTTGAGCGATGCCATGCCTCGATGGTGCACCGGCTTGCTAACTTTTGCAAGCGAGTGCTTGCAAAAGTGTTACGTGGCGCACCGTCCGCTTGCCAACAATCCGTTACGGATCGACTCCTACGCTGGCGGAATGACCGCCATGTCGCCCGCCCGCACCCAGGCCGACCTCTCCTTCCTCCTCGACCGCACCGGCCATGTGCTCCGGACACGGATGTCGGCCGCACTCGCCGAGCTCGGCCTCACGGCACGCATGCACTGCGTCCTGGTCCACGCCCTGGAGGAGGAGCGGACCCAGATCCAGCTCGCCGGGATCGGCGACATGGACAAGACCACGATGGTGGTGACGGTCGACGCCCTGGAGAAGGCCGGGTTCGCCGAGCGCCGGACCTCCGGCACCGACCGGCGCGCCCGGATCATCGCGGTCACCGAGGAGGGGGCGCGGGTCGCCCGGCGCAGCCAGGAGATCGTCGACCGGGTCCACACGGAGGCCCTGGCCCCGCTCCCCCGGGGCGACCGCGAGGCGCTCCTCCGGGCACTGAACCGGCTGGCCGAGGGGCACCTGGCGACACCGGTCGAGGGGCCCCGGCCGATCCGGCGGGCGCGCCGGCGGGAGAAGTAGCACCCCACCGGATCCGCGAGAGTCGTCCACCGTGCCGCGCCGGGCGGGCGGCGTGCCGCGGGCCCCGGGCCCCGGGCGGGCGAGGCGCTCAGGACGGCCGCAGCGGCGCAGGCAGCGGCTCGCTGTGCAGGACGTCGAGGCGGGAGACCGCGCGGGTGAGGACCACGTAGAGGCGGTTCAGCCCGCGCGGTTCGGCCGCGACGACGTCGGCGGGCTCGGCCACGACGACATGGTCGTACTCCAGGCCCTTCGCGAGCGTGGCGGGCAGCACCGTGACACGGGGCCCGGTCAGGCCCGCCCCGTCCAGCGCGGCGCGCAGCCCGGCGGCCGACCGGTCCGCGGCGATCACGCCGACGGAGCCCTCGCGGCCCAGCGCCGCCCGCACCGCACCGACCACGGCCGCCCGCACGTCCGGCACCTCGCGGACCGTCACCTCGCCGTCCCGGCGCAGCGACCGGCCGGGCGGTACGTCCACGTCGAGGGCGTCGAGCAACCGGTTGGCGAGCGCGACGACACCCGCCGGGACGCGGAAGCCGGTCGTCAGGGCGACCACGGGCACCGACGTCCGGCCCAGGTGGGCGAGTTGCTCCCGCCAGTCGCGGGCCGCCCACGGGGTGGTGCCCTGCGCCAGGTCGCCGAGGACGGTCAGGGTGCCGAAGCCGGCGCGGCGGGCGATCGCGCGGCACTGCATCGGGGAGAGGTCCTGGGCCTCGTCGATCACGATGTGCCCGTACCCGGCGGGGCGTTCGATCAGCCCGGCCAGCTCGTCGAGCAGGAGCAGGTCGGCCGCGCTCCACCGCGCCGACCGGTACGAGCGCGGCGGCCGCCGCCACCGGATCGCCTCCCGCTCCGCCTCGGCGAGCGCCGGGTCGGACGGATCGGCCAGCACTCCGGCGAGGACCTCCTCGGGGAGGGCCCTCGGCCAGCACGCGTCCACCAGGGCCGTCACCGCCCGGGACCGCTCGATCCGCCGCGTCCACGCCATACCCCTCGGCCCGGCCCGCCGCTCCGCCCGCAGCTGGACCTCCCGCACCACCCGGCTGCGCACCCGCTCCCGCCCCACCGCGTAGGGCGGGGCCTCCGCCCGTACCTCCTCGACGATCGCGGTCAGCGCCTCCAGCGGCACCCGCCACCGGTACGAGCCGTCCGGGACGGTCAGCGGTTCGGCGGGGGCGCCCACCCGTGCGTACAGGGCGCGCCTCAGGACGCCGGCCATCCGGGCGTCGTGCTTGACCACCTCCGCCTCGGGCGGGTCGACCGCCCGCACCGGGTGGCCCCGGTCGACCTCCTCCTCGATGGTCGACTGCCGGACGTCCGACTCGCCGAGCGCGGGCAGGACTTCGGAGACGTACGACAGGAACGTGCGGTTCGGTCCGAGGATCAGCAGCCCACCGCGCCGGATGCGCTGCGGGTGGGTGTAGAGGAGGTACGCGGCCCGGTGCAGCCCGACGGCGGTCTTCCCGGTGCCGGGGGCGCCCTGGACGCAGAGGGACGCGGTGAGGCCGGCCCGCACCAGGTCGTCCTGCTCGGGCTGGATGGTGGCGGCGATGTCCCGCATGGGCCCGACCCGGGGGCGTTCGAGCTCCCCGGCGAGGATCGCGCTGGGCGGTCCGGCCTCCCCGGCGGCCAGGTGCTCGTCCTCCAGCCCGGTCAGGTCCGCGGAGTCGCCGTCGCTGAACGGGGCCCAGCCGAACCGCCTGCGCACCCGGACGCCCTGCGGATCGCGGGCGCTCGCCTGGTAGAAGGCGCGGGCGACGGGCGCCCGCCAGTCGACCACCAGCGGCGGGGCCGCCGGGTGTTCCCCGATGCGGCGGCGGCCGATGTGGTGGCACTCACCGTCCTCGCGGTCGACGCGGCCGAAGAACAGCGGGCCGGGCCGCTCCTCGCGCAGCGCCTTGGCACGGCTGCGCAGGTGGTGGCCGAGGATCTCCGCGTCGGCGCCCGACGCGGAGACGTCCTCGCCGGTGACGACGTGGTGGGCGGCGCCCTCGACCATGCGGTTCAGGGCGGCGCGGCAGGTGTCGTGGTGGGTCCGTTCCTTGCTCAGCTCACGGTCGAGTGACGTCATGACGGCCAGAATAATGCAACTCAGTCACTTTTATTACTCGGTTCCCAAAGGGGCAAGGGGCTCGGAACACACCGTGATCCCGAGGCACGCGTGAGTAACGAACAGGCCCTCGTCGACACTCTCCGTGCCCCGGACCTAACCTGGCGGCGTCGTCGCCAGGGTGCTCCCTGCGCAGCGGTGCGGCCGCCGCTCTTCCTTCGGGGGGCGGCGGCCGGGTCCGCGTCTCAGAGCCGCAGCCCCTCCGCCAGCTGCCGGAAGGCCAGGCCGGCGGCGGCCACCGCGTCCGCCTCCACCGCGTCGGCGGTCTCACCCGCCTCGATGCGCCGCCAGTTCTCCTCCGCCAGGATCCGCTGCACGGCGACGATCTGGCCCGCCGCGAGACGGTCCCGCAGCCCGCCTCCGCCCATCGCGTCCGCGAGCGCCGCCTCGGACGCGCCCTGGTACGCGTACAGCCGTGCCACCAGGCTGGGCGTGCCGTACAGCAGCCGGTGGAAGGCGAGCACGTCCGGGTCGTCGTTCAGCCCGGTCACCGGGTCGCGGCGCGCGAGCCCCTCGACGAGGTGGCGGTGCAGCGCCTCCAGCGGGCCGACGCCGTCGGGGCGCCCCGCGACCACCCGCGCCGCCTCCTCGCGGTGGTCGGCGAACCGGTGCAGGACCAGGTCCTCCTTGGCCGGGAAGTACCGGAACAGCGTCGGCTTGGAGACCTCGGCCGCCGCCGCGACCTCGGCGACCGGGACCCGGTCGAAGCCCCTCTCCAGGAAGAGGGCGATCGCCGTCTCGGAGATCGTCCGGTACGTCCGCTGCTTCTTGCGCTCACGCAGCCCCATGTCACCGCTCATGCCGCCGAGCCTACGCACCCGTTGACCTCAACCGGACTTGACGTTCCAGACTCGTCCCGCCGGCGCCGGACGGACCGGGGCACGCCGGCGAACGGGAGGGGTGTGAGCGCGATGCGCGTGGCGCGGGCGATGGGGTTCGGCGGACCGGAGGTCCTGGTGGCGACCGAGGTACCGGATCCGGTCCCGGGGCCGGGTCAGGTGCTGGTGGACGTCGCCGCCGTCGACACCCTCTACCTGGAGACCCAGCTGCGGTCGGGCTGGGGCGGCGAGTTCTTCGCACTCGAACCGCCGTACGTGCCCGGTGGCGGCATCGCCGGCACGGTCCGGGCCGTCGGGGCGGGCGTCGACGAGGCGGAGTGGCGGGGCCGCCGGGTGGCCGCCTCACTGGGCGTCACCGGCGGGTACGCCGAGCGGGCCGTCGCCGGTGTCGAGTCGCTGGCGCCGGTCCCCGACGGGCTGGCGTTCACCGACGCGGTGGCCCTCGTCCACGACGGTGTCACGGCGGCCGCCCTGCTGGACGCGACGGAGCCGAAGCCCGGCGAGACGGTCCTGGTGGTCGGCGCGTCCGGCGGGATGGGCACGCTGCTGGTCCAGCTGGCGAAGGCGGCGGGCGCGCGCGTCGTCGGCACCGCGCGGGGTGCGCGCAAGACCGCGCTCGTACGGGAGCTGGGGGCCGGCGCGGTGGTCGACCCGGGCGCCCCCGGCTGGGTCGAGCGGGCGCGCGGGGCGCTCGGCCCCGCCGGGGCGGACGTCGTGCTGGACGGCGTCGGCGGCGAGGTGGGCGCGGCGGCGTTCGGGCTCGTCGCGGACGGCGGACGGTTCTCCGCGCACGGGGCGCCGACCGGCGGGTTCGCCGCCGTCGACCCGGCCGCGGCGGAGCGGCGCGGGGTACGGCTGCTGGGCATCGGGGACGTCCAGCTGTCGGCGCGGGAGCACGCCCGGCTGCTGGGGCGGGTGTTCACGGAGGCGGCGGCCGGCCGGCTGCGCCCGGTGGTCGGCGGGCGGTTCCCGCTGGAGCGGGCGGCCGAGGCGCACGCGGCGATCGAGGACCGGAGCCTGCTGGGCAAGGTGGTGCTCACGGTGTGACCCGGCGCCCGGATGCCGTCCGGTACGCGGTGCGGCCCGGCCGGCCCGTCAGGTGCGCTGTTCGGTGTACGTACCCGCCGAGCGCCGCGCCGCCGCGCGCACGGCGAGGAGCACCGGCTCCAGCGACGGCACCACCCACCGCGCCCCGGCCCGGCGCAGCAGTTCGACGCCCCGCTCGTCCGGGCCGTGCCCGAGGAACGGCACGCCCGCCTCCCACGCGGCCGTCAGGTCCCCGGGAGTGGCGCCGACCATCAGGGACGCGGCCGGCCGCGCCCCCAGCGAGGCCAGGGCGCCCGCGACGTCGCCGTACACGTGCGTACCGAAGCAGCCGGTCAGGCCGCGGCCGGCGAGGTAGGCCCGCACCGCGGCCGGCGAGGCACCGCCGACGACCGCGAGGCCCGTGCCGACCGCGGCGAGGGTGCGCACCAGGGGGTCGGCGTACGGCGTGGGCCACGCCGCCGCGGCGCGGGGGCGGCACAGCGGGCCGTCGAAGCCGAACAGGACGTGCTCGGTGCCGCCGATGACGTCGATGAGGTCGTCGTACACAGCTGCCGCCAGGGGGTCGGGGACCAAGGGTAGGACGAGGGTGTCAGATCGGGGCGGGTCCGGACAGGCCCCGGAAGACGTCCGCGGTCCGGACACGGCCTAGATGTATTGACCCGCAGCGTTGTTGACACGGCTGATGGGCGGGTGTCCATCGAGTGCGGTGTGGCAGCGGTGATGGTTGTAGATGTGGAGGAAGTTTGCCAGGGCCGCTGTCCGCTCGTGGTTTGAGGTGTAGGGCCGTAGGTAGGCCCATTCGTCGAGGAGAGTGCGGTTGAAGCGTTCGACCTTGCCGTTCGTCTGCGGACGGTAGGGGCGGATCTTCTTGTGGGCAATGCCGGCCGTGACCAGGCCCTGGGTGAAGAGCTTGGACTTGTAGCAGGAGCCGTTGTCGGTCAGGACGCGTTCGACGGTGATCCCGTGGGCGGTGAAGAACGCGTTCGCGCGCTGCCAGAAGGCGATGGCGGTGTGCTGGCGTTCGTCGGGCAGGACCTCGCTGTAGGCCAGGCGGGAGTGGTCGTCGACGGCCGAGTGGATGTAGCTGTAGCCGATCACCGGAGTGCAGCTCTTGCGCTCGGTGGTGGTGGCCTGGCGATTACGGTCGCCGGCGGTCCTGCCGACGGTTCGCCAGCCGCCGCCGTCGGGGATGTTGCCGAGTTTCTTGATGTCGACGTGGACCAGTTCTCCCGGCCTGGCCCGTTCGTAGCGTCGGATCGGCTCGCCGGTGGGCCGGTCGAGCCAGGCCAGACGGTTCAGGCCGCGCCGGAGAAGGATGCGGTGCACGGTCGAGGCGGGAAGGCCCAGGATCGGGCCGATCCGTGCCGGGCCGAGCTTGCGGTCGGTCCGCAGGCGGCAGACCCGGGCCTCGACCGCGGCGGGAGTCCGGTGCGGTGTCGTGCGGGGCCGGCTGGAACGGTCGTGCAGGCCCGCGTCGCCCTCGGTCCGCCAGCGACGGACCCATTTGTGGGCCGTGGGCCGGGAGATCCCCATCTCCGCAGCCACGTGCGCGACGGGACGGCCCGCCAGGACACGTTCGACCAGGATCCGCCTGCCGTGAACGGTCAGCCGGGCATTACGGTGGGACACGAAGACCTCCGTGCGGTGTAGTCCTAGACACCTCCACCACACCGGAGGTCTTCGCCACGATCAAGACCGCCGAGTGTCAACAACGCTCGTGATCAATACACCTAGAACACGTCCGGGCACCACGGGCGGCGCGGGGTGCGCAGCAGCGCGTCGGCCAGCGCAGCCGCCCCCGGCCTCGACTCCTCCACCCGCCCGAGGGCCGCGAGCCGCACCGCGGACTCGTCGCCCAGATACAGCGTCCCCAGCTCCGCCACGTCCATCGTGAGGTCCGGGGACGCGGTGGTGGACGCGCACGACGCGCCCTGCGGCGAGGCGTCCAGCCGGAACCGGCCGCCCGCGAGGCCCGCCGGGTCCACCAGCTCCAGCACCAGCGAGCCGGTCCCGCCGTACGTCCGCGCCTCCAGGGCCCGTACGGCGTCGAGGACCCGCAGCCACATCAGGTCGGCGTGCGTGGTGATCCGCGCCGCCCGGGGGTCGGGCAGCAGCAGGGGCAGCAGGTCGTCGGGGGCGCGGTAGCCGGACCTGACCGTGGTCATCCAGTCGATCGAGCAGACGAAGTGCCACAGGGCCCGCTCGGCGGCGGGGGTCACGGCGATCAGGTCGCGCACGGTCGCGCCGCACAGCGGCTGCTTGTCCTGCCAGGTGTCGTCCGTGGTGTAGGAGACGTACCCTTCCAGCTCCCCCGCCGCCGAGCGGTACGTCGCGTAGAAGGGCTCCCGCCACGGCAGGCCGGGCAGGAGCGCGGCACCCGTGCCGACGTCCCAGGCACGCCGGTTCCGGCTGACCACGCCGTGCCGGACGGCTCCGAGCCGGTCGTGGAGGGCGGGGCCGGCCGCACGGATGTCCCGCGCCTCGACCAGGTCGACACGGCCGCCGTCCTCCGGTCCCGACCAGCGCGGGTCCAGCCCGGCCCGCCGCACGTCGACGGTCCACTCGGTGATCCAGGTGGCCGGGCCGTACCCGTACCGCCCGTAGATCGGGTACTCGGCGGCGACCAGCGTCGAGACGGCCTCCCCGCGCTCCTTGGCCGCCGCCAGGTCCACCGCCATCATGCGGCTCAGCAGTCCGCGCCGCCGGTGCGTCGGCGAGACGGCCACGTTGGTCACCGCGCTCGCGCCGATCCGGGCGCCGCCGGGCACGGAGAGCTCCTGCGCGAACGAGCGGAAGGTGGCGACGCACCGCCCGGCGTCGAACGCCCCCTGGGTGCGGGCCAGGTCCACGTACGGCAGCCGCTGCGCGACCTCCTCCTCCGGGACGGTCGGCGGCTGCATGAACCCGGTGCGGCGGGCGCGCAGCCAGTCGCGGAACTCGGACTCGGTGACCGCACGCACGTCGAGGCTCATGCGCGCCACGCTAGGCGGCACGGCCCGCGGGCCGCACCCGGATTTCCGGCGCCCGGTACGCCCGGTCGCCCCGGCCTCCGCCCCTCGGCGCCCGGACTTCCCGCGCCCGCTCAGAAGGCCGCCCGGATCGCCCCGACCCGCCGGCCGCCGCCCAGCAGCGGGGCGTCGGCGATGCGGCCGATGACCGGGCCGTCGACACCGAGGATCCCCAGCGCCCGCGCCAGGACCGGGCCGAGCGCCCGCCCCGAGCCGTCGTCGATCTTGAAGGCGAACGCCCGGCCGTCCGCGAGGGCGACCGCCTGGACGGCCTCGGCGCCCATCTTGGACAGCGCCCCCGGCACCTCCCGCATCAGCCAGGTGTCGGGCCTCCGGGTCCCCGCCACGTACTCGGGGTGCGCGCGCATCGCGTCGGCGACCCGCCGCTGCGGGGTCCCCGGCTCGGCGAGCACGTACGAGCGGAACGCCCGCGCGAGGCCCACCAGGCTGGTCGCCATCAGCGGCGCGCCGCACCCGTCCGTACCGGTCACCGGCACCGTCTCGCCGGTCGCCGCCTCGATCTCGTCGCGGACGAGCCGCTGCAACGGGTGCGCAGGGTCCACGTACCCGGCCGGGTCCCAGCCGTTCACGGCGCAGGCGGCCAGCATCGCCGCGTGCTTGCCCGAGCAGTTCATGGCGATCCGCTCCCGGACACCGCCGGCGGCCAGGTGCGCCTCGGCCTCCACCGGGTCGAGCGGCAGG
This sequence comes from Streptomyces sp. NPDC045701, assembly GCF_056432045.1. Classification (NCBI taxonomy): domain Bacteria; kingdom Bacillati; phylum Actinomycetota; class Actinomycetes; order Kitasatosporales; family Streptomycetaceae; genus Streptomyces; species Streptomyces sp. NPDC045701. The sequence goes on from NZ_JBWKJV010000028.1 coordinate 33,677, forward strand.
CCCGGCGGGGTCAGCAGGTCGGACTCGGTGAAGCCGTGCTCGGCGAGCATCTTCCGGGCGAGGTCGAGGTGGAACGGCTCGCCCGAGTGGCTTGCGGCGGCCAGCGCCAGCCGCTCGCCCGACAGGTCCACACCGGCCCGCAGCACCGCCGCGGCCTGCATGGGCTTGTTGGACGAGCGGGGGAACACCGGAGCCGCCGGGTCGCCGGCCGACATCTCGACGGTGCCGTCCGCGGCGAGCACGACCAGGGACCCCCGGTGGTGCCCCTCGACGAACCCGGAGCGGACGACCTCGGCGAGAACCGGGGGGATGATCGCGTTGGCGGAGGAGGTCATGGTGTGGGCCTTCCTTCCGGAACGGTGACCTGCCCCTCGGCGTACTCAGCGGAGCAGGTCGTCCACTTGTGCTTCGCCTTCACGGTACCTGCGGGCGATCTCGGCGCTGCAGTCGTCGGCCGTGCGCTGGAGCTGCTGGCGGCGCCGGGAGACCTGCTGTTCGTAGCCCGCCAGCCGTCCCATCGCGGCGTGCAGCTCTTCGTCCGTTCGGGCGGTCAGGTCCGACAGCTCGACCTCCGCCAGCATCTCGGCGGCCAGCCGCCGGTACTCCTCACCCCGCGGCGTGCCCACCGTCACGTGGCGGGCCGACGACCGGTGCCGCGACGGGGTGTCCGCGAGGATCTCCGACAGCCGGTCGACCACCGGCACCTCCGTCCCGCCCCGGCGGGCCAGCTCGGCGCGCAGGATGTCGATCCGCCCCTGGAGCAGCCTCCGTACGTAACTCAGGTCCGCCTCGTCGCCGTGCGAGTCACGGCGCAGGGCCCGCAGCTCCGGCAGCCGCATGGTCTTCAGGTCGTGCTGCCGCGCCTCCGGCAGGACGGCGTCACCGGTCCGCTGGGCGGGAGGCCGCAGCGGCCCCCTGCCACCGGCACATGTCATCGGTACGGGCAGCGGCGTCTGCCCGGCGCCAGGTGTACTCATAGGAATCCGTCCCCTCGACCGGTGCTTGAGGTCTCCCCGGGCCCGAAGGGCCGAGGGGAAGCACCGCCTGAGAGGCATGGTGCCATTTGTGCCGGTGCCGATGCAGTCGCCTGCACCCGTTCGGACGCGGATAGGTTGGTCTGTATGCGTGCAGTGGTACAGAGGGTCGACGGGGCCGCGGTCGTCGTGGCCGGCGAGACGGTCGGCGAGATCGTGGGCGAGGGGCTGTGCGTCCTGGTGGGTGTGACCCACGAGGACACGCCCGACAAGGCGGCGCAGCTCGCGCGGAAGCTGTGGTCGGTGCGGATCCTGGAGGGCGAGAAGTCCTGCTCGGACGTCGGCGCGCCCTTGCTGGTGATCTCGCAGTTCACTCTCTACGGGGACGCCCGCAAGGGCCGCCGCCCCACCTGGAACGCCGCGGCGCCCGGCGAGGTCGCCGAGCCGCTGGTGGACGAGGTGGTGGCGCGGCTGCGAGAGCTCGGGGCGACGGTGGCGACGGGCCGGTTCGGGGCGGACATGCGGGTCTCGCTCACCAACCACGGCCCGTTCACCCTGGTCATCGACGTCTGAGGCGCCGAGGAGCCGGGCGCCCGGGCCGGGTCCCGGGTGCCGGGGCCGGGTGTCAGCGCCGGGTGCCCGCGTCCCGCCGTCCCGGCTCCCGGCTCCCGGCTCCCGGCTCCCGGTGGGGCCTACGCCTCGACCACGACCTCCTGGGCGGCGGCCGTACCGCCCGCGAGCAGCTCCGCGTCCACCGGGACGTTGCGCTTGACCAGGGCGAGCGCGATCGGGCCGAGCTCGTGGTGGCGTACGGCGGTGGTGACGAACCCGAGCTGCCGGCCCTCCTCGCCGTCCGCCTTGAGCCGGATCGGCGTGCCGTGCGGGGGCAGGTGCACGTCGCTGCCGTCGAGGTGCAGGAAGACCATCCGGCGCGGCGGCTTCCCCAGGTTGTGGACGCGCGCCACGGTCTCCTGGCCCCGGTAGCAGCCCTTCTGGAGGTGGACGGCGCTGCCGATCAGGCCGATCTCGTGCGGGATCGTGCGGTGGTCGGTCTCGAACCCGAGCCGGGGGCGGTGCGCCTCGACGCGCAGCGCCTCGTACGCCCATATCCCGGCGAGCGGCCCGTGGCCCTCCGCGTAGGCCGCCAGGTCGCCGCGCGGAAGGAACACGTCCCGGCCGTACGGCGTCTCCCGTACGGCGACGCCGTCCGGGACGTCGGCGATCGAACCGGCCGGCAGGTGGACGACGGCGATGTCGTCCGTCCGGTCGGCGACCTCGACCCGGTAGAAGAACTTCATCGACTCCAGGTAGGCGATCAGCGCCTCCTGGGTGCCGGGCTCGACGTGCGCCCAGACCGTCTCGCCGTCGTCGACGAGGTACAGCGCGTGCTCGATGTGGCCGTTGGCGGAGAGGATCAGCGCCTCGGTGGCCTGGCCGGCGGGGAGCTCGCTGACGGCTTGCGTGAGCAGCAGGTGCAGCCAGCCGAGCCGGTCGTCGCCGGTGACGGTGACGACCCCGCGGTGGCTCAGGTCGACCAGGCCGGCGCCGGCGGCGAGGGCGCGCTGTTCGCGGAACAGGTCGCCGTAGTGCGCGGCGACACCTTCGTCGCGCCCCTCGGCGGGCACGGCGCCGGGCAGGGACAGGAGGGGGCTGGTCGGTGAATGTCGCAGCATGTGATCAGCCTACGACTCGCCGCCGGACGGGGCGCCGGCCTCCTCGGCCTCTTCCGCCCCCTGGGCCTTCTTCGCGCAGTTCCCGCACAGCCCGAAGATGGCGAAGTGCTTCATGTCGGTGTCGAAACCGAAGGTGCGGCGGAGCTTCGCGGTGAATTCCGCGGCCACCTCCACGTCCGCCTCGATGACGTCGGTGCAGTCGCGGCACACCAGGTGGAGATGGTGGTGCCGGTCGGCGAGGTGGTAGGTGGGGGCGCCGTGGCCGAGGTGGGCGTGACTGACCAGGCCCAGCTCCTCCAGCAGCTCCAGCGTCCGGTAGACGGTGGAGATGTTCACGCCGGAGGCCGTCTTGCGGACCTCGCCGAGGATGTCGTCGGGCGTCGCGTGCCCCAGGACGTCCACCGCCTCCAGGACAAGCTGGCGCTGGGGAGTCAGCCGGTAGCCGCGCTGCCGCAGGTCGCTCTTCCAGTCGGTGCTCACCACCGCTCCAGTGTAGGAGCACCGACCGCGAAGACCGAGGGCTGCCGAACGGCTTTCTTGCGGGCTACTTGAAGAACGCGATGCCGTCGTCCGGCAGGTCGCCGAGGTCCTTGGCCCAGGCCTCGACCTGCTCGGGCGTGACGACCTTCTTCAGGTGGGCCGACATGTAGGGGCGCAGCGGCACGTCGGGCGTCGACTTCTCGCCGACCCACATCAGGTCGCCCTTCACGTAGCCGTACAGCCGCTTGCCGCCGCTGTAGGGCCCGGAGGCGGCGGTCCGCGCGACGGCGTCGGTGACCAGGTCGATCTGCGGCTTCTGGTCGGCGAGCTCGCCGTACCAGACCTCGACGATGCCCTGGTCGCGCACCATCACGATCTCGACCTTGCGCTCCTTGTCGATGCGCCAGTAGCCGCTCTCGGACTCCAGGGGCTTGACCTTGTTGCCCTCGGCGTCCAGCACCCAGGTGCGGGAGGTGTACTCGATGAAGTCCCGGCCGTCGTGGCTGAAGGTCACGGACTGGCCGAAGTTGCACTTCTCGGCGCCGGGGAAGTCGGAGACGCCCGCGCCCTCCCACGTGCCCAGGAGGAACGCGAGGGGGACGAGGTCCGGGTTCAGGTCGGACGGAATCTCGATCATGAGCAGCTCAGTCGATCTGTAGGAGTGGTCAGCGCTGGCCCTGGTACAGCTTCTTCACGGTCAGGACGGCGAAGCCGAGCACGCCGACGCAGACCAGGATCAGCAGGGCGGAGAAGAAAGCCTCAAGCACGGGGTGCTCCTCGGTGAGCGGGTGGGCGAAGAAGGGGCCGGGTCCCAGCGTAATGGGTGGGGGCGCGGCCCTCCGTGTGAGGTTCCCCGCCGCGCACTACAGTGCGGCGTATGGCGAAGAAGCTCGTGATCAAGGTGACCGCAGGGGCCGACGCCCCCGAGCGCTGCTCGCAGGCCTTCACGGTGGCGGCGGTCGCCGTGGCCAGCGGGGTGGAGGTCTCGCTCTGGCTGACCGGCGAGTCCTCGTGGTTCGCGCTGCCGGGCCGGGCGGCGGAGTTCGAGCTGCCGCACGCGGCGCCGCTGCCGGACCTGATCGACTCGGTCCTGGCGGCCGGGCGGATCACGCTGTGCACCCAGTGCGCGGCGCGGCGCGGGATCACCGAGAAGGACGTGCTGGAGGGCGTACGGATCGCGGGGGCGCAGGTCTTCGTGAGCGAGGCGATGGCCGACGACGCGCAGGCCCTGGTCTACTGACCCGCGCCCGCTCCCCCGGCGCCGCCGCGGTCGCGGAGGCGGCCTACTGGTGCTTCTTCCGGCCGTCGAGCTCGTCCCACCACTCGTCGGACTCCGGGTCTCCGGAAGGGTCGTCCCACCAGCGGTCCTCCGGCCCCCGCCGGTTGGCGACCATCGCGGCGACCGGCGGGATGACCATGGCGACGAAGCACATGGCGACCGCGGCGGGCGTGGACCACAGGCGTACGACGGCCCAGGCGCCCACGAACAGCACCAGGCAGGCCGTCATCATCACGAAGTACACGTGCCGACGCCGGGCGTACATACGTCCAGCGTAGGACGGGAACGACCGAAGGGCCGCACCTCGGTCCCGGTAAGCGTCCAACCCCCAGGAGGCGCGGCCCTTCGGCCAGTACAGCGGTGCCGTCAGACGGCGATGGCGACCTCGGCCAGGCCGCCCTGCTGGGCGACCACCGTGCGGTCGGCCGTGCCGCCCGGGACGAGGGCGCGGACGGTCCACGTGCCCTCGGCCGCGTAGAAGCGGAACTGACCGGTCGCGGAGGTCGGGACCTCGGCGGTGAACTCGCCGGTCGAGTCCAGGAGCCGCACGTAACCGACGACGGGCTCGCCGTCCTTGGTCACCTGGCCCTGGATCGTGGTCTCACCGGGCTTGATCGTCGAAGCGTCCGGGCCGCCGGCCTGTGCTCCACACATGGGTAACTCCTGAGGGGTCGAGGGGGACGGGAGGTCCGGGGTTACTTGTTGGCGCCGAGCTCGATCGGCACGCCGACGAGGGAGCCGTACTCGGTCCACGAGCCGTCGTAGTTCTTGACGTTCTCCTGGCCGAGCAGCTCGTGCAGCACGAACCAGGTCAGGGCCGAGCGCTCACCGATGCGGCAGTAGGCGATGGTGTCCTTCGCCAGGTCGACCTGCTCGCCGGCGTACAGCGCCTTGAGCTCCTCGTCGGACTTGAAGGTGCCGTCGTCGTTGGCGTTCTTCGACCACGGGATGTTGCGGGCGCTCGGCACGTGGCCGGGACGCTGCGACTGCTCCTGCGGGAGGTGCGCCGGGGCGAGCAGCTTGCCGCTGAACTCGTCGGGGGAGCGCACGTCGACCAGGTTGAGGGTGCCGATCGCGGCCACGACGTCGTCGCGGAAGGCGCGGATGGAGGTGTCCTGGGCCTTGGCCTTGTACTCGGTGGCCGGGCGGTTGGGGACCTCGGAGCCGTCGACCAGGTCGCGGGAGTCGAGCTCCCACTTCTTGCGGCCGCCGTCGAGGAGCTTGACGCTCTCGTGGCCGTACAGCTTGAAGTACCAGTAGGCGTACGAGGCGAACCAGTTGTTGTTGCCGCCGTAGAGGACGACGGTGTCGTCGTTGGCGATGCCCTTCGCGGAGAGGAGCTTCTCGAAGCCCTCCTGGTCGACGAAGTCGCGGCGGACCGGGTCCTGGAGGTCCTGCTTCCAGTCGATCCGGACGGCGTTCTTGATGTGGTTCTTGTCGTACGCCGACGTGTCCTCGTCGACCTCGACGATGACGACCTTCGGGTCGTCGATGTGGGCCTCGACCCAGTCGGCGTCTACCAGGACGTCGCTGCGGCTCATGCTGTTTCTCCTCCGGGGCAGTGTGCGGCGGGGTGTGGCGGGGTGGTGCCGGGTGCTCTTCGCCTCTGCGCGCTCGCTCGTACGGGGTACGGGTCCACGCGGCGGATTCGGCACGGGGACGGGCCTCGGGATGGGTGACGGGCCCTGGGATACGGGAGGTCGGGCTCCCGCTCAGACGGAGCGACAGAGCATGGCGGCGACGCGGCACAGGTCTACTGCCCGCCGCTTCGTGAGGTCCGCCTGTCGCTTCATGACGTCGATCGTAGGGACGGACGGGCGGCCGTGTCACCGGCGTGTCGCATCGTGAGACACGATCATCCATGATGTGGGACGCAGGGTCCGCCGGGAGGGTGCCGGCCGACCGTCGCGCCGGGCTTCGCCCCTCGCCATCTGCGGACCGGACGGCCCCGTCTCACGATGTGGCCGGAAGGCGGTGTTTCAGCCGGCCAGCACGACGTTCTCGCCGGTGACGGTGACCACGACGCCCTCCGGCGTCGCCTCGACCTTCCGCAGCTTCAGACCGGCCGGCAGCCCGCCGACCTGGCGGTCGAAGTCGGTGCGCTCGCGCACCCGCTCCTCGACGCCCGGGAGACCCTCACCGGGGACCTTGTCGGCGCGCACCCGGATGGTGTCGTCCCCGGCGAGGCTGACCGAGGACAGCACGCTGCGCGTGACCCTGCCCAGCACCGGAATCTCGACCGAGCCGGTGACCTTGACCTTGCCGTTGCCGCCGTAGCCGACGGTGACGTCCTCGCTGGACGCCGCGCCCAGGTCGGCGTAGGAGATGCGCGCCGTGCCGTCGGCGGAGGCGGCGACGGCCCGCGAGAAGTTGTTCTCCAGCCGTACGTCGTGCAGGGCGGCCTTCATCTCGGTGACGCGGACCCGGCGGCCGCCGGCCGTCGCCTCCACGCCCGTGAGCGTGACGTCGACCCGGTCCAGCTCCTTGCCCAGGACCTGGGTCAGGAAGGGGAAGCCGTGGATCGAGACGTCGGCGGAGCCGGCCTGCGCCTGGGCGGCCCGTATTCGCTCGGCCGCCTCGGACTCGGCGTAGTTCACCGCCAGGCGGTCGGCGATGACGAAGAGGCCACCGAGGACCACAGCGGTGATCAGCAGTATTCGCAGTGCTCGCATTGCTCGGTGTTCCCCCACCCTGTCGGCGACCGCCCCCGTGACGTCATGATCGACGTTCGGGACCACGCGTTGGTTCCCTGCCCCCGTGCCGGCCGCTCAGGCCAGGGCACGTCCCAGCACGTACACGGCGGGTGCCGCGAGGGCGAGCGGCAGCGCCACCCCGGCCGTCATGTGGACGAAGCGGGAGGGGTAGTCGTAGGCGGCCACCCGGTGCCCGGCCAGGGCGCACACCCCGGCCCCCAGGCCCAGCAGCGCTCCCTGCGCCCCCATGCCGGTCAGCCCGCCGGCGGCGGCCCCGGCACCGGCGGCGGCGAGCAGCGCCGCCACGAGCGTCACGGGGCCCGGCAGGGGCAGGGCGCGGGCCACGATCGTGACGGCGACCGCGAGGCCGCCCACGACGACCGCGTCGGACGCGGCGGCCAGGTGCCCGGCCGCGACGACCGCGAGCGCCGCCGAGGCGACGGTGGCCATCAGGCCGTACTGGCGCTCGTCGGAGCCCGCGTGGCTGCGCAGCTGGAGGACGATCACCAGGAGTACCCACACCCCGAGCGTGCCGAGCAGCGCGGCGGGCGCGTGCTCCCGGCCGGCGGTGAGCAGCGCCACGTCCGCGGTGAGGCCGCCCGCGAAGGCGAGCGCGATGCCCTGGCGGGCGGGCCACATGCCGTTCAGCCGGAACCAGCCGGCGGCGGTGACGGCCTGGAGCAGGACCAGCGGGACCAGCAGTCCGTACGTCCCGAGGGCGGCTCCGGCCGCGAGGAGGCCGCCGAGCGCGGCGGTCAGCACGGCGGGCTGCATGCCCGGGTCGATGATCGGCGAGCGGCCCTCGGCGCGGGCCCGCTGGGCGTCGGTCAGCCGCACGTGCCCCGAGGTGGTGGGCGTGCCGTACCCCGGGCCCGCGGGCGCGGCGGGCTCCTCGGCGCGCGCGGGCGCGTCGTCGGCGGCGACCGGCCGCAGGTGCGTGGTCGGCGGGTCGTACGGGGCCTGGGGCCCGTACGAGTCCGACGGGTGGTACGGGGACGGGGTGCCGTACCGGGCCGACGGGTCCTGCGGCACGGAGGCGCCGTACGGGACCTTGGCGTCGTACGGGGCCGCCGGGTCGTACGGGGCCGCCGGGTCGTACGGAGACTGGGCGCCGTACGAAACCTCCGGGGGCAGCGGGTACGAACCCGAACCCTCGCCGGCGCCCTGCACCGGCGGGTGGGCGGTGTCCACCGCGTACGGCTGCTGGGCCGGCTGCGGGTGCGGCGCGGAGGGGACGGCCGGCTGGTACTGGGTGTCCCAGGTCTGGCCCTCCCACGTCTGCGCGACGTCCGGGTCCTGGTACCCGTGTCCGTACGGGTACTGCTGATCGCTGCTCATGCTGTGGGGTTCACCCTCCTGCGAACGGCGGGAGCACCTCGACCGTGCCGCCCTCGGCAAGCCGTACGGTCTCATGGCTCCGGGTGCCGACGGGATCACCGTCGACCAGGAACGAACACCGCTGGAGCACCCGCGTCAGCTCCCCGGGGTGCCGCTCGCGCACCGCGTCCAGCGCCTCGGCCAGGTTCTCCGCGGCGTACCGCTCCTCGGCGGTCCCGGCGGCGGCCTTGGCCGCGGCCCAGTAGCGGATGGTCCCCGCTGCCATAGCGGCACTCCTTTCGTCGGCCTCGTCGGCATCCATCATGAGCTATGGCGCGGACAGCCAGTCCGCGATGCGGGCGAGCAGGGCGTCGCCGGCCGCGTTCTCGGCGTGCCCCATGCCCTCCTCCAGCCACAGCTCGGCCGGTCCCGCGGCCGCCAGCGACCTCGGGTGGTCGACCGGGAAGTACGGGTCGCGGTCGCCGTGCACGATCAGCAGCGGCGTCGGGGCGATCAGCGGCACCGCCTCGACCGGCGACATCGGCACCGGGTCCCAGTCCCGGTCGTGGATGCGGGTGCCCAGCCCGTAGCGGCCCACCAGCCGGCCGGCGGGCCGGGTGATCACCCAGTGCACCCGCCGCATCGGAGCCGTACCCCGGTAGTACCAGCGCGCGGGGGCGCTCACCGCGACCACGGCGTCCGCCCGCGCCTCCGCGTCCTTGAACAGCGCCGCGTGCCGCAGCACCACCGACCCGCCCATCGAGAACCCGACCGTCACCACGCGTGCGTACCCCAGCTCACGCGCCCAGCGCACCGCCGCCGCCAGGTCCAGCACCTCGCGGTCGCCGACCGTGGACCGGCCACCCGACCGGCCGTGCCCCCGGAAGGAGAACGTGACGACCCCGGCGCGCCGGGCGAACGCCCGCGCCGCCCGCCGCACCGCGGGCCGGTCGACCGAGCCCGTGAACCCGTGGGCGACAACGACGGCCGTGTCCGTGACACTGGCGGTACGCGGTGCCGCGAACGGCGTGTGGACCGCTTCGATCCGGACCCCGTCGGATGTACGCAGCATGGCGCGCAGGGGGCCGGACGTGAGCGAAGGAACATCCACGATGTGAAATGCGCCCTCTTCCTCGGAAGTCATGTGGGCTATTCTCCTGGGCAGAGGATCCGGGCGACGCAGCCCCCGGATCCTTTTGTGTTTTCCGTCCGTTGTTACAGACAGGTGAACAAGGGCTCTCAGGGCGCGAGGAGCCTCGTACGAAGCAGTGCCGCAACGTCCTCGCAGGGACCGAGGAGGAACCGACGTATGGGCCGGCGAACCGTGCACGACCACAGGACGACCCGGGCAGGGGGGGAACGATGAGTTCTCTGCTGCTCCTGACCAATGCCCTCCAGCCGTCGACGGAGGTGCTCCCCGCTCTCGGACTGCTGCTGCACAACGTGCGCGTGGCCCCCGCCGAGGGACCGGCGCTCGTGGACACCCCCGGCGCGGACGTGATCCTCGTCGACGGCCGCCGCGACCTGCCGCAGGTGCGGTCGCTGTGCCAGCTGTTGCGCTCCACCGGGCCGGGCTGCCCGCTGATCCTGGTCGTCACGGAGGGCGGCCTCGCGGCCGTCACCGCCGACTGGGGCATCGACGACGTCCTCCTGGACACGGCCGGTCCGGCCGAGGTGGAGGCGCGGCTGCGGCTCGCCACGGGCCGCCAGCAGATCACCGCGGACGACTCCCCCATGGAGATCCGCAACGGCGACCTGTCGGTCGACGAGGCGACGTACAGCGCCAAGCTCAAGGGCCGGGTCCTGGACCTGACCTTCAAGGAGTTCGAACTGCTGAAGTACCTGGCGCAGCACCCGGGCCGGGTGTTCACCCGCGCGCAGCTCCTCCAGGAGGTGTGGGGCTACGACTACTTCGGCGGTACGCGCACGGTCGACGTCCACGTACGGCGGCTGCGCGCCAAACTGGGCCCCGAGCACGAGTCCCTCATCGGCACCGTGCGCAACGTCGGCTACCGCTTCGTGACGCCCGAGAAGGTGGAGCGCGCGGCCGAGGAGGCGCGGACGAAGGAGTCGAAGGCGGTCAAGGCGGCGGTGGTCACCCGTGCGGAGGACACCGAAGAGGCGGAGGAAGCCGCAGTACGACCTGCCCAGAGGTAGGTCACCCCGCGTAGACTGCCGCGCGTGGCCAAGGTGACGCGGGACGATGTGGCGCGACTGGCGGGGACTTCCACCGCGGTCGTGAGCTATGTCATCAACAACGGACCCCGGCCGGTCGCCCCGGCCACGCGCGAGCGCGTACTCGCGGCGATCAAGCAGCTGGGCTACCGGCCCGACCGCGTCGCGCAGGCCATGGCCTCGCGGCGCACCGACCTCATAGGCATGATCGTCCCCGACGCCCGGCAGCCGTTCTTCGCCGAGATGGCGCACGCGGTCGAGAGGGCGGCCGCCGACCGCGGCAAGATGGTCCTGGTCGGCAACTCCGACTACCGCGACGAGCGCGAGATCCACTACCTGCGCGCCTTCCTCGGCATGCGGGTCGCCGGACTGATCCTCGTCAGCCAGGGCATGAGCGAGCGCGCCGCCCAGGAGATCGAGGCGTGGGACGCGCGCGTGGTGCTGCTCCACGAGCGGCCCGAGGCGCTCGACGACGTCGCGGTCGTCACCGACGACATCGGCGGCGCCCAGCTCGCCACCCGGCACCTCCTGGAGCACGGCCACGACTACGTCGCCTGCCTCGGCGGCGTGGAGAACACCCCCGCCGTCGGCGACCCGGTCGCCGACCACGAGGAGGGCTGGCGCCGCGCGATGCTGGAGTCCGGCCGCTCGGTGGAGGGCCGGCTGTTCCAGGCCCCGTACAACCGCTACGACGCCTACCAGGTGGCGCTGAAACTCCTGGCGGGCCCGGACCGGCCGCCGGCCATCTTCTGCTCCACGGACGACCAGGCCATCGGCGTGCTCCGCGCGGCACGCGAGCTGCGCCTGGACGTGCCGGGCGACCTGGCGGTCGCGGGCTTCGACGACGTCAAGGAGGCCGCGCTGACGGACCCGCCGCTGACGACGATCTCCTCCGACCGCCCGGCGATGGCCCGCGCGGCGGTGGACCTGGTGCTCGACGACGGGCTGCGGGTGGCGGGTTCGCGCCGGGAACGGGTCAAGCAGTTCCCGTCCGCCCTGGTGGTGCGCCGGTCCTGCGGCTGCGACGGCCAGTAGCCCCGGCCGGGCGGCACCGCGCCCGGCCGCCCTGCCCGGCGCTTCCTCACATCGGGCATACGAGACTCTTCCCGGACTCTCAGGACGTCCTCAGACGGTTCTCATGTACGGCGCCGAGAGTCGTGACCATGACGGACCACTTCCCCAGTGAGCCCGGGGCGGCCTTCGCGTATCCGCCGCCCCCGCCCCACCCGCCCACCACCCGCCGGCGCGCCAGGCCCGTGGCGCTGATCACCGCCGTCGCCATCGCCGCCGCCCTCGTCGGCGGTGGCGCCTCCGCGCTGGTGCGGGAGCTCACCGGCGACGCCACGGCGCCGGCCGGCGGCGGCACGGTGGCCGGCACGAGCGTGTCGCGGACCAGCGAGGGCACCGTCGCCGGAGTCGCCCGGGCCGTTTCCCCGAGCATCGTGGAGATCACCGCGACGACCGGATCCGGCGAGTCCACCGGCTCCGGAGTGATCATCACCGCCGGCGGCGAGGTCGTCACCAACAACCACGTGGTCGCCGGCGCCTCCCGGGTCAGCGTCCGGCTCAGCGACGGCAGGACCCACACCGCCGAGGTCGTCGGCACCGACCCCGACAAGGACCTGGCGCTGATCGAGCTCCGGGGGGCGTCGGGGCTCAGGGCCGCCACGCTCGGTGACTCGGGCACGGTCCGGGTCGGCGACGAGGTCGTCGCCATCGGGTCTCCGGAGGGCCTGACCGGGACCGTCACCAGCGGCATCGTCTCCGCCCTGGACCGCGACGTCACCGTGGCGAAGGACGAGGACCGCGGACGGCCACAGCAGCAGGACCCGAATCAGGGCCAGGGGTGGCCGTTCGAGTTCGGCGGGCAGCGGTTCAACGGCGACACGGGCGACACGAAGACGACGTACAAGGCGATCCAGACCGACGCCTCGCTCAACCCCGGCAACTCCGGCGGCGCGCTGATCGACATGAACGGCCGGATCATCGGCATCAACTCCGCCATGTACGCGCCGAGCTCTGCCACCGGGTCCACGGCCGGCAGCGTCGGCCTCGGCTTCGCCATCCCCATCGACACCGTCAAGGCCGACCTGGACGACCTCCGGGCCGGTTCCTGACGCGTGCGACGCTGGCCCCATGAACACTGACGCCGACCGCATCCTGATCGTGGACGACGAGCCCGCCGTGCGCGAGGCGCTGCGGCGCAGCCTCGCCTTCGAGGGGTACGGGACGGACGTCGCCGTCGACGGCGCCGACGCGCTCGCCAGGATGGACGCGTACGCCCCCGATCTCGTCGTCCTCGACGTGCAGATGCCCCGCATGGACGGCCTGACCGCCGCGCGCCGCATCCGCGCGGCCGGCTCGACCGTGCCCATCCTGATGCTCACCGCCCGCGACACGGTCGGCGACCGCGTGACCGGTCTCGACGCGGGCGCGGACGACTACCTGGTCAAACCGTTCGAGCTCGACGAGCTGTTCGCCCGCATCCGCGCGCTCCTGCGGCGCAGCTCGTACGCGACGGCCTCCGGCGGCCCGGAGCCGGAGGGCGACGCCCTGGCCTTCGCGGACCTCCGGATGGACCTGGCGACGCGCGAGGTGACGCGCGGCGGCCGGCCGGTGGAGCTGACCCGTACGGAGTTCACGCTGCTGGAGATGTTCCTGTCGCATCCCCGGCAGGTGCTGACGCGGGAGCAGATCCTCAAGTCGGTGTGGGGCTTCGACTTCGAACCCAGCTCCAACTCCCTGGACGTGTACGTGATGTACCTGCGGCGCAAGACCGAGGCGGCCGGTGAGCCGCGTCTGGTGCACACCGTGCGGGGCGTGGGGTACGTGCTGCGCGGCGGGGCCGCCGAGTGACCGGACCGCTCCGCCGCTTCCGCGCGCTGCCGCTGCGCTCCCGCCTCGCGCTGCTGACCGCGACGGCGGTGGCTGTCGCGGTGGCGGCGGTGGCGGTGACCTGCTGGTTCATGGTGCGCAACGCGCTGGTGGGGTCGCTGGACGACGCGCTGCGGGAGAACCGGGTGGCCCCGGCGGACGTCCTCGCCGTGTTCCGGTCGGGGGGCTGCCGCGCTCCGGGGTCGGCCCCGCCGGACCGCCCCAACCAGGACCTGTTCCAGCAGACCATCCAGGTGGTCGACGCCAAGGGCGTCAGCTGCGTGGTGGTCGGCCGGCAGTCGGTCACCGTGACCGCCGACGACCTCGCGGTCGCCGGCGGGCGGGCGGCCGAGGCGGCGCACGACGCCCGGGCGTCCGACGGCTCGGACTACCGGGTGCTCACCTATCCGCTGCCGGGCTGGTCCGGCGCGGTGTCCGTCGCCCGGCCGCTGAACGAGGTGGACGACGCGCTGAACACGCTCACCCTCGTGCTGGGCCTCGTCGCCGGCGTCGGGGTCGTCGGCGCGGGTGCCGCGGGGCTGTGGGTGGCGCGGACCGGACTGAAACCGGTGGACCGGCTGACCGGGGCGGTGGAGCACGTGGCGCGGACGGAGGACCTCACCGTGCGGATCCCCGCCGACGGCGAGGACGAGATCGCCCGCCTGTCGCGGTCGTTCAACGCCATGACCGCGGCCCTCGCCTCCTCCCGCGACCGGCAGGCGCGGCTGATCGCCGACGCGGGGCACGAGCTGCGTACGCCGCTGACCTCGCTGCGGACCAACATCGAGCTGCTGGTCCGCAGCGAAGAGACGGGACGGGCGATCCCGCCCGGGGACCGGCGGGCCCTGATAACGTCCGTGAAGGCGCAGATGACGGAACTGGCGGCGCTCATCGGTGACCTCCAGGAGCTGTCCCGGCCGGACGCGGCGGCCCCCGGCCGGCTGGAGGTGGTCGCACTGCACGACCTCCTCGGTACGGCGCTGGACCGGGCGCGGCTGCGGGGCCCGGAGCTGACCTTCTCGGCGGAGGACGTGCGGCCCTGGTACGTGCGGGCGGAGCCGGCGGGGCTCGAACGCGCGCTGGTGAACGTCCTGGACAACGCGGTGAAGTTCTCGCCGCCGGGCGGGACGGTGGAGGTGGCGCTGGTGGCCGGGGAACTGACCGTGCGGGACCACGGGCCGGGCATCCCGCCGGACGAGCTGCCGCACGTCTTCGAGCGGTTCTGGCGCTCGCCGTCGGCGCGCGGCCTGCCCGGGTCGGGGCTGGGCCTGTCGATCGTGGCGCGGACGGTGCGGCAGGCGGGCGGTGCGGTGGAGCTGACGGCGGCGGCGGGCGGTGGTACGCGCGCGGTGATCCGGCTGCCGGGTGCGCCGACGCCGCCGCCGTCCACGCCGGGAGCGGCCTGATCCGTACCGGGAACGGCCTGGTCCGTACCGGGAACGGCCTGGTCCGTACCGGGAACGGAGCGGTCCGCGCCGGAAGCGGACCGGGACGTCCGGCCGGGGCCGGTTCCCCCTCGGCCCCGGCCGGACGTGCGCATACATAGCTATCCGGCCGGGATCTCGTGGCGCAAACGGAACGGGCCCAGGTACGCCATGACGTTTTTCACCGCCCGCCGGGGGAACCCCGGGCCCGGAAAACCCGTGCGCCGGCTCAGGCGTTGTGGCGGATCAGGGACTCGACGAGTCCCGCACGGGTGTTGGGGAAGTCCATCGGGACGATGCCGAGGCCCCGCCAGCCGGCCGCCTCCGCCCCGTCGAGGAAGCCGTGGACACGCGGGTTGAGCCGGTCGGCGTTCCAGCGGGGCGGGAGCAGCGCGGCGGTGGAGACGTGATTGACGTACAGCTTGCCGGGCTGGGCGGCGGCCTTGCGGAAGTGGGCCTCGACCTTCGGGTATTTGGCGGACGGCTCGGCCATGTAGTCGTCCTGGACGTCGAACAGCGCGCCGTCCCCGTACCGCACGCCGGGCAGGCCACCGTTGTCGGCGAGCAGCACGACCCTGCCGCGCGCCTCGCCGAGCGCGGGGAGGCCGTCGCCGATGCGGAACAGGGGGCGCCAGCCCTTGGCGTCCAGGTAGAGGTCGAAGATCCGCCGGAAGGTGGCGTCGGAGTCCTCGGAGTACTCCTGTTTGAGGCGCATCAGCACCGTCTCGGACGGGTGCGCGGCGAGGAAGTCGCGGCAGGCGATGAGGACGTCGCCGAACATCTGGTTCTGGTAGTACGCCCCGTGGTGGATGGCGAAGGCGTCGCCGGTGACCCGGCACCGGATGTCCAGGAAGCGGATACCGCTCGCGAGTTGCTGGGCGACGCTCGTGTTCTGGCAGGCGACCCACAGCCCGCCGGCCGGGGCGGCGGAGTTGTGCGTACCGGGGATGGTGAGCGCCCGCAGCGGGGTGTCGCCTGGGATGCGGGCCATCCAGTCCTGCGTGGCCTGCACCCGGGTACGGGCGCGGGCGGGGGTGCCCAGCAGGGCGGTGGCGGATACGGCGGCGGTGGCCGCGAGGAAGCTCCGCCGGCTCAGGTCCAGGTCGAGGTCCATGCGCGGAGTATGACGCGTACACGTCACTAGGGACAGACGTGTGCGCGGGGCGGCGGAACCGTTTCACCGGCTCGCCGCCCCGCGCCCGTACCGCGTGCTGTTACTTGACGACCGTGATCCGGTCGGCCTTCGGCGGCGCGATCGGCGCGGACGCCGACGAGTTGGCCGCCAGGTAGGCGTTGAAGACGTCCAGGTCGGACGCGCCGACCAGCTTGTTCCTGCCCTGGGCGAGGGCCGGGAAGCCGTCGCCGCCGCCCGCGAGGAACTCGTTCATCGCGACGCGGTAGGACTTCGCCGGGTCGATCGGCTCACCGTTCAGCTTCACCGAGTCGACCACCACACGCGCCGCGCCCGCCCTGGTCATGTCGAGCGTGTAGGTGAAGCCCTTCGAGACCTGGAGGATCTTGGGGGAGGCCTGGTTCGAGCCGCTGACCTGCTGCTGGAGACCCGCGATGAGCTGAGCACCGGTCAGGTCGACCACGTTCATCATGTTGGTGAACGGCTGCACGGTGAACGCCTCGCCGTACGTCACCACCCCGTCGCCCTCGCCGCCGGACGCCTTGTACACCAGGTCCGAGCGGATGCCGCCCGGGTTCATCAGCGCGATCTGCGCCCCGCCCTTGTCGGCGGGGGCGAGCCCGGCGAGCTGCGCGTCGGCGATCAGGTCGCCGAGCGGCTTCTCGTACTCCGAGGACCCGCGGCCGTTGATGTCGGCGGAGATGAAGCCCTGCGGCCGGTTCGCGATCGGCGCGGCCAGCGCGTTCCACCGCTGGATCAGCGAGGTCATGTCGGCGGCCCTCGGCACGTCGCGCGAGACCACGTGGTTCGCCGACTCCACCGACGTGCGCACGATGTCCTTGGTCCGGCGGTCGTACGTCAGCGTCGTGTCGGTGTAGAGCTTGCCGTACGAGGCCGCCGAGGTGACCATGCGCGGCTTGCCGGACGGGTCCGGCACGGTGCACACGTACGCCTGGTGGGTGTGACCGGTGACCAGCGCGTCGACCTGCGGGTTCAGCTTCTTCGCGATGTCGACGACCGGGCCGGAGATGCCGTCGCCAGCCCCCGGGCTGTCACAGTCGTAGTTGTACGAGGACGAGGCCGGAGCGCCGCCCTCGTGGATCAGGGCGACGATCGACTTGACGCCCTTGCGCTCCAGGACCTTGGTGTACTTGTCGATCGTCTCGACCTCGTCGCCGAACTTCAGGCCCTTGACGCCCTCGGCGGTGACGATGTTCGGCGTGCCCTCCAGGGTCACCCCGATGAAACCGATCTTGACGCCCTTGCGCTCCCAGACGAAGTACGGGTCCAGGATCGGCTTGCCGGTCTTCTCGTCCGTCACGTTGGCCGCGAGGTACGGGAAGGCGGCGCCGCCGAAGGTCTTGCCCTCCTCGAAGCAGCCCCCGGTCGGGTGGCAGCCGCCGTTCTGTATGCGGGCCAGCTCCCTGGCGCCCTCGTCGAACTCGTGGTTGCCCACCGACGAGACGTCGAGCTTCAGCTTGTTCAGCGCCTCGACGGTCGGCTCGTCGTGGAAGAGGCCCGACATCAGCGGCGAGGCGCCGATCATGTCACCGGCGGCGGCGGTGACGGAGTACGGGTTGCCCTGGCGCGCGGTGCGCAGGTGGGTGGCGAGGTACTCGACACCGCCCGCGTCGACCTTCTCGGTCGTGCCGTCCGGCTTGGTCCGGGTGACCTGCCCGGACGAACCGGCCGGCGGCTCCAGGTTGCCGTGCAGGTCGTTGAAGGAGAGCAGTTGCACGTCGACGGTGCGGCCCGGGTGGTGGCCGGCCGGCCGGCCCCGGTCGTCGGCGCCGGCGGGCAGGGCGGCGACCATCGCGCCGACGGTGGCCAGTCCGGCGGCGGTGGCGAGTATCCGCCGCGCCGCCCGGTTCTTGTGCGGTGTCGCTGACATCTGTCCCCTCGTGGTCAACAAGTTCGGTAGGGCCCAGCGCAGCCTAGAGTCAACGCGCGTAGCGCAACAGGGGTTGGCGGGTTACAAGCCGGTTGCCATCGACCACCGGCACCCGGTCGTAGGCTCGTACGCATGACGACTGACGCCCCCGTACCGGCCCTCGAACCCGGCCGCCGCATCGACACCTTCGACGAGCTCACCCACGAGCAGGCCCAGGACGTCCTCGCCCTCCTCGCCGACGCCGCTCGCGCCGACGGCATGCAGGCGGTCTCCGAACAGGGCCGCCTCCAGCTGCGCGGCGGGCGCCGCGCGGGGGTGTCCCACCTGCTGCTCACCGTCCGGGGCGACCTCGTGGGCTACGCCCAGCTGGAGGACACCGACCCGGTCGAGGCGCCGGCGGCGGAGCTGGTCGTCCACCCCTCGCACCGCGGCCGGGGGCACGGCCGGGCGCTGGGCTCCGCGCTGCTGGCGGCCTCCGGCAAGCGGCTGCGGGTGTGGGCGCACGGCGGCAAGTCCGCCGCCCGCCACCTGTCCCAGGTGCTGGGGCTGACCCTGTTCCGGGAGCTGCGGCAGATGCGCCGGCCGCTGACCGACCTGTCGGACGTACCCGAGCCGGCCTTCCCGCCCGGCGTGACCGTGCGCACCTTCGTTCCCGGTCAGGACGACGCCGCCTGGCTGGCGGTCAACGCCGCCGCGTTCGCGCACCACCCCGAGCAGGGCGCGCTGACCCAGCGGGACCTGGACGACCGCAAGGCCGAGCCGTGGTTCGACCCCAAGGGCTTCTTCCTCGCCGTACGGGAGTCGGACGGCGCGGTCGTGGGCTTCCACTGCACGAAGGTGCACGCCGAGGAGCAGCTTGGCGAGGTGTACGTCGTCGGCGTCAGCCCCGACGCGCAGGGCGGCGGCCTCGGCAAGGCGCTGACCTCGGTCGGGCTGCGGCACCTGGCGGCGGAGGGCGTACCGACGGCGATGCTGTACGTGGACGCCGACAACACGGCGGCGGTGCGGGTGTACGAGGGGATGGGGTTCACCACGCACGAGGTGGACCTGATGTACCGCTCGGAGACGTGACGCCGGAAGTCCGAGAGGGCGGGGTGTTGACACCCCGCCCTCTTCTGCACCACCCTTTCACTACTTGATTAGTGAAAGGGTGGTGCAGACGTGGTCGAGTACCGCATCGACCGGCGCAGTGGCGTCGCCACCTACCTCCAGATCGTCCAGCAGACCAAACAGGCCCTCCGCCTGGGCCTGCTGGAACCCGGCGACCGGCTGCCCACCGCCCGCGAGGTCGTCCAGGCCACCGCCATCAACCCGAACACGGTGCTCAAGGCCTACCGCGAACTGGAGCGGGAGGGCCTGGTGGAGGCCCGCCGGGGCCTCGGCACCTTCGTACGGAGGACCCTGGGCAGCGCCCCGGCCGACTCCCCGCTGCGCGGCGAACTCGCCGACTGGGCCGCCCGCGCCCGCGCGGCCGGGCTGGAGCGGGACGACATGACCGCGCTCTTCGCCTCCGTACTGGAACAGCTCTACGAGGGGGACGACTCATGACCAGCGCCCTGGAGGCCCACGGCCTCACCAAACGGTACGGACGGCGGGGCGACCCCGCCCTGTCCGACTGCGGCTTCCGGGTCCCCGCCGGCCGCGTCTGCGCGCTCGTCGGCCCCAACGGCGCGGGCAAGTCCACGCTCCTCGCGCTGGCCGCCGGGCTGGCGCGGCCGACCGCCGGCACGGTCCGGGTCCTCGGCACCGACCCGGTGTCCGCCCGCGACCGCGTGGGGTACGTCGCCCAGGACAAGCCGCTGTACCCGCAGCTCACGGTCGCCGAGACGCTGCGCATGGGCGCCGAGCTCAACCCCCGCCGCTGGGACGCCGAAACGGCCGGCCGCGTCGTCGGCACGCTCGACCCCACAGCCCGCGTCCGCACCCTGTCGGGCGGTCAGCGCACCCGCGTCGCCCTCGCCCTCGCGCTCGGCAAACGACCCGAACTGCTCCTGCTCGACGAGCCGATGGCCGACCTCGACCCGCTCGCCCGCCACCAGCTGATGGGCACGCTCATGGCGGACGCGGCCGAACACGGCACGAGCATCGTGATGTCGTCGCACATCCTGGGCGAACTGGAGGGCGTCTGCGACCACCTGCTGCTCGTCACCGGCGGCCGGATCCGCCTCGGCGGCGGCATCGACGACCTGCTCGCCGCCCACACCCTGATCACCGGCCCGGTCGGCGACCCGGCCCCGCACACGGTCGTGGAGTCCCGCGTCACCGGCCGCCAGCTCACCGCGCTGGTCCGCCACGACGGCCCGGTCGACCCCGCGTCCTGGCGCACCACGGAACCGACCCTGGAGGACCTGTTGCTCGCCCATCTCCGCGCCCCCGAGGCCCCACCGCTCCTCACCCCGAGCGCGTCCGTCGGCACGGAGGACGGGACGGTGGCGGCGTGAGCGCGCTCGCCCCGCGCGGGCTCACCTGGACGGTGCTCACCCTGCACCGCAGGGCGCTGCTGCTCTTCGGCGGGTTCCTGGTGCTCGGCGCCGCCGCCCTGGTCGCACTGCACGCGGCGGGTACCGAGCTCGCCGGGCGGGCCGGACCGTGCGGCTCGCCCGGCACCGGGCTGCCGCCCTGCGTGGAGCACGACGTGATGCCGTCGTTCGCCCACTCGGGGAACATGAGCCTCGCCTCCACCGTGCTGGCCTGGTCCCCGCTCGTCCTGGCGTTCTACGCCGGCGCGGTGCTGATCGGGGCGGAGCTCCAGCGCGGCACGGCCCACCTCGCCTGGACGCAGGGGGTGACCCCGGCCCGCTGGCTCCTCACCAAGCTCGCCCTGCCGGCGCTCGCGACCACCACCGGTCTCCTGACGCTCTCGCTGCTGTACCGGTGGGTGCGCCGCTCCGCCCCCGGTGCGCTCGCCGACGTGTGGTACCACCCGGACGTCTTCGTGGCGATGGGCCCGGCGCTCCCCGCGTACGGCCTGCTGGCCCTGGCCCTCGGCGCGCTCTCGGGCCTGCTGGTTCGGCGCGCGCTGCCCGCCGGGGGCATCGCGCTCGCCGCCACCGGCCTGCTGATGGTCCTCTTCGAGCGGTGGCGGTCCGGGCTGTGGTCTCCCGCCGAGGTGGTGTGGAAGAACTCCCGCGGCGAGGTCGGAGGCGGCGCCTGGCAGCTCGACATGGGTGTGATCACGCCGACGGGGCAGCGCATCCAGGAGTGCCTGCACACCGTGGCGCCACCCGGGTGCTACGAGGCGCGCTCCGCGAAGCAGTGGTACGCCGTGTACCACCCCGCCTCGCACTTCTGGCCCCTCCAGCTCGTCGAGACCGGCATCCTCCTCGTCCTCGCGGCCCTGGCCACCGCCCTGGCCTTCCGGGTGCTGCGCCGCCACCACGCGTAACCGCGCCACCTGGGCGGACGGCCGGGACGGGGGGTCCGGCCGTCCGCCCCCAGCACGTCACGTCAACGTTACCGGCCATTCAGACACGCTTGCGAAGCTCGCTCAATGAAGCCCGCCGTGCCCCCGGCCCGTTCCGACGCGCTTGACCAGCCCATCGCGCGGAAGAATGGTGCCATGAGCCAGCAGCCCGCCGAGGTCCAGGTCCCGCAGTCCCAGCCGTCCGTCGGCTCCATAGCCGCGCACCGGCCGCACACCGTGGCCCACGCGCCCGTGTCCGACCTGGCGCGCGATCTCGACGCCGACCTCGACTCCTACGAGGACGACGCCACCGGCGCCGAGCTGCCGGCCGGCCGCTTCCTGGACCGCGAACGCAGCTGGCTGGCGTTCAACGAACGGGTGCTGGAACTCGCCGAGGACCCGGCGACACCCCTCCTCGAACGGGCGAACTTCCTCGCGATCTTCGCCTCGAACCTGGACGAGTTCTTCATGGTCCGCGTGGCCGGCCTCAAGCGCCGCATCGCCACCGGCGTGGCCACCCGCTCCGCGTCCGGGCTCCAGCCCCGCGAGGTGCTCGACCTGATCTGGACCCGGTCGCGGGAGCTCATGGCCCGGCACGCGGCCTGCTTCCAGCAGGACATCTCCCCCGCCCTGGCCGACGAGGGCATCCACCTCATCCGCTGGCCCGAGCTGACCGAGAAGGAGCAGGCGCGGCTCTTCACCCTGTTCCGCCAGCAGATCTTCCCGGTCCTGACGCCGCTCGCCGTCGACCCGGCGCACCCCTTCCCGTACATCTCCGGCCTCTCCCTCAACCTGGCCGTCGTGGTGCGCAACCCCGTCAGCGGGCACCGGCACTTCGCCCGCGTCAAGGTCCCGCCGCTGCTCTCCCGCTTCCTCGAAGCCTCCCCGCAGCGCTACGTCCCGCTCGAGGACGTCATCGCCGCACACCTGGAGGAGCTGTTCCCGGGCATGGAGGTGCTGGCGCACCACATGTTCCGCGTGACCCGCAACGAGGACCTGGAGGTCGAGGAGGACGACGCCGAGAACCTGCTCCAGGCCCTGGAGAAGGAACTCATGCGGCGCCGCTTCGGGCCGCCGGTGCGCCTGGAGGTCGAGGAGTCGATCGACCCGTACGTCCTCGACCTCCTCGTACGCGAGCTGAAGGTCTCCGACGCCGAGGTCTACCCGCTGCCCGGACCGCTCGACCTGACCGGCCTCTTCGGGATCTCCGCCCTCGACCGGCCCGAGCTGAAGTACCCCAAGTTCGTCGCCGGCACCCACCGCGACCTGGCGGAGGTCGAGTCGGCGTCCGCGCCCGACATCTTCGCCGCCGTGCGCGAGCGCGACGTGCTGCTCCACCACCCGTACGACTCCTTCTCCACCTCCGTCCAGGCCTTCCTGGAGCAGGCGGCCGGCGACCCGGACGTCCTGGCCATCAAGCAGACGCTGTACCGCACCTCCGGCGACTCCCCCATAGTCGACGCCCTCATCGACGCGGCCGAGTCGGGCAAGCAGGTCCTCGTCCTCGTCGAGATCAAGGCCCGCTTCGACGAGCAGGCCAACATCAAGTGGGCCCGCAAACTGGAGGAGGCCGGCTGCCACGTCGTGTACGGCCTCGTCGGCCTGAAGACCCACTGCAAGCTGTCGCTCGTCGTCCGCCAGGAGGGCGACACCCTGCGCCGCTACAGCCACGTCGGCACCGGCAACTACCACCCCAAGACGGCCCGCCTGTACGAGGACCTGGGCCTGCTGACCGCCGACCCGCAGGTCGGCGCTGACCTGTCCGACCTCTTCAACCGGCTGTCGGGCTACTCGCGCCGCGAGACCTACCGCCGGCTCCTCGTCGCGCCCAAGTCGCTGCGCGACGGGCTGGTCTCCCGCATCAACAAGGAGATCGTCCACCACCGCGCCGGGCGGCCCGCGCACGTCCGCATCAAGGTCAACTCGATGGTCGACGAGGCCGTCATCGACGCCTGCTACCGGGCCTCGCAGGCCGGCGTACCGGTGGACATCTGGGTGCGCGGCATCTGCGCCGTACGGCCGGGGGTGGCCGGCCTGTCGGAGAACATCCGCGTCCGGTCCGTCCTCGGCCGCTTCCTGGAACACTCCCGCGTGTTCGCCTTCGGCAACGGCGGCGAGCCCGAAGTCTGGTTCGGCAGCGCCGACATGATGCACCGCAACCTCGACCGCCGCATAGAGGCACTGGTACGGGTCTCCGACCCGGCCCACCGAGCCGCCCTCGACCGGCTGCTCGACACCGGCATGGCCGACACCACCTCCTCCTGGCACCTCGGACCGGACGGGGAATGGACGCGGCACGCGACCGACCAAGACGGCCGGCCGCTGCGGCACGTCCAGGAGATGCTGATCGACGCGCGGAGGCGCCGACGTGCTCAACCCTGACCACATCAGGCCCGGTTCCGCGGGCGAGGTCCTGTCGCCCTACCTCCACGCCCGGGCGGCGGACTTCCTCCGCAGCCTGCGCCACCACGGCGAGTGCGGCGCGGACACGGCGGGCGCCGAGGAGGCCACCCGGGGACTGCGCTCCGCCGCCCGCCGCATCAGCGGCACCCTGCACACCTTCCGGCCCCTGCTCGACGCCGACTGGGCCGACCAGCTGCGCGCCGAACTCGCCTGGCTCTCCGGCACACTGGCCGCCGAACACGCCTGTACGTCACGGCTCGTCCGGCTCGTCGACGCCCTGGGCCGGCTGTCGGGCGGTACGGCCACGGTCCCGGCCCCCAGGAGCGGCGGATCCGGTGCCCAGGCCCTGGCCGTGGGCGCCGCCCGGGCGGGCGCGCTGCTGGAGCGGCAGCTCACCCTGGCCAGGACCCGCGCCCACTCCGCCGCGCTCCAGGCGCTGGGCTCGTCCCGGTTCCACGCGGTCGCCGACGCGGTGGCACTGCTGGCCTCGGAGGTGCCGCTGGGCCCCGCCGCCGCCGCGCCGGCCCGCGAGGTCCTCGGCCCGCCGGCGGAGGCCGTCGAGCGGCGCCTGCTGGACGCGGTGGCCGCCCTGCCCATGGCACCCGCCGTGGGCGGCGAGCAGCTCGACGGGCCGTGGCACCAGGTACGGCTCCTGCTGCGGCTGCACCGGTACGCCGGCGAGGCGCGGGGCGCGGAGCCACGGCTCTACGAGGCGGGCCGGGCGCTGGACCGCCACCGGGACGCCGCGGAGGCCGCCGCCGCCGCCGCGACCGCCGCGCGTACCCCGCGCATCGCCCCCGCGACGGCGTACGCCCTCGGGGTGCTCCACGCCGACCAGCGGCACGACGTGGAGGCCGCGCGGCACGCCTTCCGGCGGGCCTGGCAGCGTACGGCGGTGACGACGTGATCCGGGCGGCGGGCTGCGTGCTGTGGCGCCGTTCGCCCTCGGGCGACGGGATCGAGCTGGCGGTCATCCACCGCCCCAAGCACGCGGACTGGTCGCTGCCGAAGGGCAAGCTGGAGCCCGGTGAGCGGTCGCGTCACGCGGCGGTCCGCGAGGTGCTGGAGGAGACCGGCATGACCTGCGCCCCCGGCGCGGAACTGCCGACCGCCCGGTACGAGGTCGCGGGCCGCGCCAAGGAGGTCCGCTACTGGGCGGCCGAGGCCACGGGCGGTAGCTTCCGCCCCAACCGGGAGGTCGACGAACTGCTCTGGCTCACCCCGGACGCCGCCCTGGCCCGCCTGACGTACGCCAAGGACAAGGACCTCGTCTCCGCGTTCCTGGCCACGGCACGCCCCGCCTGACGTCCGGGCGCCGCGCCGGTGCGGTTGCGGGCGCGGTGGCTGCGGTGGGGGTTCGGGCGCGGTGGCTGCGGTGGGGGTTCGGGCGCGGTGGCTGCGGTGGGTTGCGGGCGCGGTGGCTGCGGTGGGGTTGCGGGCGCGGTGGCTGGGGTGGGGTTGCGGTTGCGGGCGCGGTGCCTGCGGTGGGGTTGCGGGCGCGGTGCCTGCGGTGGGGGTTCGGGCGCGGGTGCGGGTGCCTGCGGGGCCGCGTGCGCCGTGCGTGGCCCCCTTGCGCGGCGCACCCGTCGTGCGGTGCCTGTCGGCGGGTGGTGGGGTGGGGCCCCTCCGGGCTCACCTCCTCGGGGCCGGCGGCCCTGGGTCCTCCAAGCCGGCGCCCTTCCGTCGCCGCCGACCTCTGCGGGGCGACCCTGCACGGCCCCGCCCCGGGTCCGTCTCCCGGCTGCCGGGTCGGTGGGTGGTGCCACAACCCGGTCGTCCGCCGTCTCGCGGGCGGTTCGGCGTGAGCCGGTGCGGGGGTTGTGTCCTGTACGGCGAGGAGGGGCCGGCTGCGCGGCAACGCCACCCGCCCCTGGGCCACGCGCCCGGCTCACACCCCCGGGTTACCCCCGTCCCCGGGGCGCGCCCCCCTCCCGGGTGGTCGGGGCTCCGCCCCGCGTACCGCACGCACCGGCGCACGCCCCCACCCCCGCGCCCCGCCGCCGCCCCGCGCGGCCCGCAGCACACGGTCACGCCCCGCACAAGGGGCACCGCCGGGCGGCGCCGCGCCCGGGGAAAATGACCCGCACGATGCCTCACCACGGCTTCCGTCACGGTTCACCTGCCGTTCACTCTCCTCCGTCGGCCACTTCACCTGTTCTGCCTAATTTCGGCCTTGCACGGTGAACGCGTCGCCCGCCCGGGACGCGTCGCCCGCCATTCACTCCCCGACACACGCCGCCCACGACGTACTCGCATGTACGGCGGACCGGCGGCTTCTGGAAGGAACACCCGAAAGTGAAGCTTCAGCGCAAGAACGGGCTTCGCGCCACCGCGCTCGGCGCCCTCGCCGTCTCCGGCGCCCTGGTCCTCACGGCGTGTGGTTCGGACGACAACACCGGGGCATCCGCCGGCGGCAAGAAGACCGGGGCCGCGTCGAACATCGCGTGCGAGGGCGCCAAGGGCCAGCTCCTGGCCTCCGGCTCGTCCGCGCAGAAGAACGCGATGGACCTGTGGGTCAAGAACTACATGGCCGCCTGCACGGGCGTCGAGGTCAACTACAAGTCGTCCTCCTCCGGCGAGGGCATCGTCGCCTTCAACCAGGGCACCGTCGGGTTCGCCGGCTCGGACTCCGCGCTGAAGCCGGACGAGGTCACCGAGTCCAAGAAGATCTGCAAGGGCGGCCAGGGCATCAACCTCCCGATGGTCGGCGGCCCGATCGCGATCGGCTACAACCTGCCCGGCGTGAAGGACCTGGTCCTCGACGCCCCCACGATCGCCAAGATCTTCAACGACAAGATCAAGAAGTGGGACGACGCGGCGATCGCCAAGCTCAACCCGAACGCCAAGCTCCCGAGCACGCCGATCCAGGCGTTCCACCGCTCGGAGGACTCCGGCACCACGCAGAACCTCGGCAAGTACCTCGGCAAGGCCGCCAAGGCGGACTGGTCCTACGAGGCCGAGAAGAAGTGGCCCGCCCCCGGCGGCCAGGCCGCGTCCGGCTCCTCCGGCGTCGCCGCCCAGGTGAAGCAGGCCGAGGGCGCCATCGGCTACTTCGAGCTGAGCTACGCCACCTCGCAGAACATCCCGACCGTCCGGATCGACACCGGCGCCTCCGCCCCGGTCGCGGCCACCTCGGAGAACGCCTCCAAGGCCATCGCCGCCGCCAAGGTCAAGGGCACCGGCAAGGACCTGGCGCTCGACCTGGACTACGCCACCAAGGCCGAGGGCGCGTACCCGATCGTCCTGGTGACGTACGAGGTCGTCTGCGACACCGGCAACAAGGCCGAGACGCTCGGCACCGTCAAGTCCTTCCTGACCTACACCTCCTCCGAGGAGGGCCAGAAGGTCCTGTCCGAGGCCGGCTACGCCCCGATCCCGGCCGAGATCAACGTGAAGGTCCGCGAGACCGTCAAGGGCCTGTCCTGACCGAGGGCCGGCCCGGCCGCTCGCCGGGCCGGCCCCCACCCCATCCGGTGCACCGCCGCCAGGGGAGCCGCCACGGCGGACTTCCCCCACACAGACCGGAAAGACCATGGCTATAACGACTGACAACGCGCCGGCCCCGCCGGTCGCCGGAAAGCCGGGCCCCACCTCGACAGGCCGCGCGGGCGACAAGATCTTCCTGGGCCTCTCCCAGGGCTCCGGCATCCTGCTCCTGGTGATCATGGCGTCGATCGCCGTGTTCCTCACGTACCGCGCCTCGCTCGCCCTGGCCGAGAACGACGGGAACTTCCTCACCACCTTCGACTGGAACCCGGCCGGCGACCCGCCGGTCTTCGGCATCGCGGTCCTGCTCTTCGGCACGATCGTGAGTTCGGTCGTCGCGATGGTGATCGCCGTCCCGATCGCGGTCGGCATCGCGCTGTTCATCTCGCACTACGCGCCCCGCAGGATGGCCGCGCCGCTCGCGTACGTCGTCGATCTGCTGGCCGCCGTACCGTCGATCATCTACGGCATCTGGGGCGCCCTGTTCCTCGTCCCGTACCTGGAGGGCCTGAACCTCTGGCTGGACCAGTTCCTGGGCTGGACGTACCTGTTCGAGAAGACCGAGGTCGGCGTCGCCCGCTCGCTGTTCACCGTGGGCATCCTGCTCGCGATCATGATCCTGCCGATCGTGACCAGCGTCAGCCGCGAGGTCTTCCTCCAGGTACCGCGCATGAACGAGGAGGCCGCCCTGGCCCTCGGCGCCACCCGCTGGGAGGTCATCCGCCTGTCCGTGCTGCCGTTCGGCCGCTCCGGCGTGATCTCCGCCTCGATGCTGGGCCTCGGCCGCGCGCTCGGCGAGACGATGGCCGTCGCCACGGTCCTCTCCCCGAGCTTCGTGATCTCGCTGCACCTGCTCAACCCGGGCGGCGGTACGTTCGCCCAGAACATCGCCGCGAAGTTCGACGAGGCCAACGAGCTCGGGCGGGACGCCCTGATCGCCTCCGGCCTGGTGCTCTTCGTCCTCACCCTGCTTGTCAACGGCGCGGCCCGCCTGATCATCGCGCGCCGCAAGGAGTACTCGGGGGCGAACGCCTGATGAGCAACGTGATCCAGGACACGACCCCCGCCCAGGCCGTCACCGGCCCGCGCAAGGGCACCCTCAGCCAGCGCCGGCTGCCGCGCTGGGCACCGGCCGGGTTCGCCGCCGTGTCGATCGCCCTCGGCATCGCCGTCGGCGCGGGCGCCGGTCTGCACAGCCGCATCCAGTGGGGCCTGCTCGCCGCCGGCCTGTTCGTCGTCATCTCGTACGCGGTGACCTCGGCCGTCGAGAACCGCCGCCAGGCCAAGGACCGGCTCGCCACCAGCGTCGTCTGGGTGTGCTTCCTCCTCGCCGTCGTGCCGCTGCTGTCCCTGATCTGGACGACGGTCGGCCGTGGCATCAAGGTCTTCGACGGCTACTTCCTCACCCACTCCATGGCCGGCGTCCCCGGCTTCGAGACCGGCGGCGGTGTCTACCACGCGCTGATCGGCACGCTGGAGCAGGTCGGCCTCGCCACCCTCGTCTCCGCCCCGATCGGCCTGCTCACGGCCGTCTACCTCGTCGAGTACGGCAAGGGCGCGCTCGCCAAGGCCGTCACGTTCTTCGTCGACGTCATGACCGGCATCCCGTCGATCGTCGCGGGCCTCTTCATCCTCTCGATCATGCTGATCGCGGGCCTGGCGCCGTCCGGCCTCATGGGCGCCCTGGCGCTGGCGATCCTGATGATCCCGGTCGTGGTCCGCTCCACCGAGGAGATGCTCAAGCTCGTCCCCAACGAGCTGCGCGAGGCCGCGCTCGCCCTCGGCGTACCGAAGTGGCGCGTCATCCTGAAGGTCGTCATCCCGACCGCGATCGGCGGCATCACCACGGGTGTGATGCTCGCGATCGCCCGCATCGCCGGTGAGACCGCCCCCGTCATGCTGCTGGTCTTCGGCAGCCAGCTGATCAACACCAACCCCTTCGAAGGTGCCCAGTCCTCGCTCCCCTTCTACATCTGGGAGCAGTACCGGGTCGGCAGCGAGGCGTCGTACGACCGCGCCTGGGCCGCCGCTCTGGTGCTGATCGCCTTCGTCATGATCCTCAACCTGGTCGCCCGCGGCATCGCCCGCTGGAAGGCCCCGAAGACCGGCCGCTGAGGCCACCCGGAAGTGAGTGAAATGGCCAAGCGAATCGACGTCAGCGGCCTCACCGCCTATTACGGCTCCCACAAGGCGATCGACGACATCTCGATGACCGTCGAGCCCCGCTCCGTGACGGCCTTCATCGGCCCGTCCGGCTGCGGCAAGTCCACCTTCCTGCGCACCCTGAACCGGATGCACGAGGTCACCCCCGGTGGCCGCGTCGAGGGCAAGGTGCTGCTGGACGACGACAACCTGTACGGCAAGGACGTGGACCCCGTCACCGTGCGCCGCACGGTCGGCATGGTCTTCCAGCGCCCGAACCCCTTCCCGACGATGTCGATCTTCGACAACGTGGCGGCGGGGCTGCGCCTGAACGGCTCGTACCGGAAGGGCGAGCTCGCCGAGGTGGTCGAGCGCTCCCTCAAGGGCGCCAACCTGTGGAACGAGGTCAAGGACCGCCTCAACAAGCCCGGCTCCGGCCTCTCGGGCGGCCAGCAGCAGCGCCTGTGCATCGCCCGCGCGATCGCGGTCGAGCCGGACGTGCTGCTGATGGACGAGCCCTGCTCGGCACTCGACCCGATCTCCACGCTCGCGATCGAGGACCTGATCAGCGAGCTGAAGGAGCGGTTCACGATCGTCATCGTGACCCACAACATGCAGCAGGCCGCCCGGGTCTCCGACCGTACGGCCTTCTTCAACCTGGCCGCGGTCGGCCAGCCGGGCAAGCTGGTCGAGATCGACGAGACGGAGCGCATCTTCTCCAACCCGTCGGTCCAGGCGACGGAGGACTACATCTCCGGCCGCTTCGGCTGATCGACGTGCCCGGGGTGGTGGGTCCGGTCGCGTCCGCCAGGCACCGCGCCCCGGGCGCCGGGGCCGGGAGGTCCCGGGATGGACGTCCTGCGGTGCTGCATGGCGGTGCCACCGCAAGGCGAAGGGCCCGCCCCTTGTCCCAGGGGCGGGCCCTCTCACGTACCGCTTCGCGGGAGCCGTCAGCCGAAGAACAGCTGGACCACGAAGAAGCTCACCGCCGCGACCAGCGCCGCCGCCGGCATGGTGATGAACCAGCCGAGGATGATGTTCTTCGCGACGCCCCAGCGCACCGCGTTCACCCGCTTCGTCGCGCCCACGCCCATGATCGCCGAGGTGATCACGTGCGTCGTCGAGATCGGCGCGTGGAAGAGGAACGCCGAACCGAACATGATCGACGCGCCCGTGGTCTCCGCGGCGAAGCCCTGCGGCGGGTCCAGCTCGATGATCTTGCGGCCCAGCGTGCGCATGATGCGCCAGCCGCCCGCGTACGTACCCAGCGACAGCATCACGGCACACGCGACCTTGACCCAGATCGGGATCGCGTCGCCCGCGTCCTGCACGTCGGCGATGACGAGCGCCATGACCACGATGCCCATCGTCTTCTGGGCGTCCTGGAGGCCGTGGCCGAGGGCCATGCCCGCCGCCGAGACGGTCTGGGCAATGCGGAAGCCCCGCTTGGCCTTGTGCGGATTGGCCTTGCGGAAGAGCCACAGGATGACGCACATCACCAGGTAGCCGACCACCAGGCCGACCACCGGCGACACGAACATCGGAATGACGATCTTGTCGACGACGCCACCCCAGTAGACGGTCGTGCCGCCCGCCAGCGCCGCGCCGACCATGCCGCCGAACAGCGCGTGCGAGGACGACGAGGGCAGCCCGAAATACCAGGTGATCAGGTTCCAGACGATCGCGCCGACCAGCGCCGCGAACAGGATGCCCATGCCGCGCTGGCCCTCGGGCGTCTGGATCAGGCCCTCGCTCACCGTCTTGGCCACGCCGCTGCCCATGAAGGCGCCGGCGAGGTTCATCACCGCGGCCATGGCGAGCGCCGCGCGCGGGGTCAGCGCCCGGGTGGAGACCGACGTGGCGATGGCGTTCGCCGAGTCGTGGAAGCCGTTCGTATACGTGAAGCCGAGCGCGACACCGATGGTCACGACCAGTGCGAAGGTGTCCACGAAGCTCAGGACTCCTTGACCGCGATGGTCTCCACCGTGTTGGCCACGTGTTCGAACGCGTCGGCGGCCTCTTCCAGCACGTCCACGATCTGCTTCAGCTTGAGCACCTCGATGGCGTCGTACTTGCCGTTGAAGAGGTGGGCGAGCAGCTTGCGGTGGATCTGGTCCGCCTGGTTCTCCAGCCGGTTGACCTCGATCCAGTACTCGGTGAGGTTGGTCATCGTCCGCAGGTGCGGCATGGCCTCGGCGGTCAGCTCGGCGGCGCGGGCCAGGACCTCGATCTGCTGCTCGACGCCCTTCGGCAGTTCCTCGACGTTGTAGAGGACGACGAGGTCGACGGCCTCCTCCATGAAGTCCATGATGTCGTCGAGCGACGACGCGAGGTTGTAGATGTCCTCGCGGTCGAACGGCGTGATGAAGGAGGAGTTCAGCTGGTGGAAGATCGCGTGGGTCGCGTCGTCGCCCGCGTGCTCCGCTGCCCGCATCCGCTCCGCGATCTCGGCCCGTGCGGATGAATCCGCTCCGAGCAGTTCCATCAGGAGCTTGGAGCCCGTGACGATGTTGTCCGCGGACGCGGAGAACATGTCGTAGAAGCTCGTCTCCCTGGGGGTCAGACGAAAGCGCACGTGGGGTCCTCTAGGTGCATGGGTTTCGGTCAGGCTGATGCTAGGCGCATCATCCGGCCACGGCTAACCGGCGTTCTTCAGTGTCGCCCATCGGGCACAGTGAACAGAACCGGCCCCCGTCCGCTGCGGCAAAGGATCGGTACCATATACCCACGAGGGGTATCAACTTCCCCCAGGGACAACGGGAGGACGCGATGACGACCACCGAGGCGGCCGGCCTTCCGGTCACGGAACAGGACACCGTGGTGACGGACCACGACCACGGTGTGCACGGCTATCACCAGCAGAAGACCGAGCACCTCAAGCGCCTGCGGCGCATCGAGGGCCAGATCCGGGGCCTCCAGCGCATGGTCGACGAGGACGTCTACTGCATCGACATACTCACCCAGG
Source organism: Streptomyces sp. NPDC045701 (assembly GCF_056432045.1). Classification (NCBI taxonomy): domain Bacteria; kingdom Bacillati; phylum Actinomycetota; class Actinomycetes; order Kitasatosporales; family Streptomycetaceae; genus Streptomyces; species Streptomyces sp. NPDC045701. The sequence continues at coordinate 65,988 of NZ_JBWKJV010000028.1, forward strand.
TCTCCGCGTCCACCAAGGCCCTCCAGTCCTTCGCCCTGCAGCTCCTGGAGGAACACCTGCGGCACTGCGTCGCCGACGCCGCCGTCAAGGGCGGGGACGAGATCGACGCGAAGGTCGAGGAGGCGACGAAGGCCATCGCCCGCATGATGCGGACCTGACGCGAAGGTGTTCAGCGGGGCGCGGCAGCACCGCCGCGCCCCTCGGGTATCACGTTCAGCACCTCGTCGATGAGGTCCGCGCTGAGCCGCTCGCCGTCCGCGGCGGCCGCCGCGATCATCAACTCACCGCACAGCTCGATCTCGGCGAGGGCCACGTGGTCCTGGACTGTCGTCGGAGTGGGCGGGGCCACGCGCATCACCTCTTCCTGCCGGTGTCGACTTCCTAGCGTAGGGAGCGCGACACGCACCGCGCATGGCACGTCCGGACCATTCTCACGATGGTCAGGCCCGGACCTTCCCGGAGTAGATGTCCCGGTGGGCCGGCAGCCGTACGGAGACGGGGGCGCCGAACTCGTACAGCAGCGTCGTCGAGGCGACCGCGACCGTACGCCCCTGGTTGGCGAAGCTGAACCGGTGGCGCACCTTGCGCAGCCGCCCCTCGCCGTCCAGGTACGCGTCGAACGGCACCGCGTCCCTGGCGAACCCTTTCGCCGCCGCCTGGAGCGCCCCCCGCACCTGCGGCGAGGCCGCCCGCGCCGCCCGGCCCAGGTCGCTGACCCCGCGGTAGTGGACCACCCGCACGCCCGCGAGCTCCTCCTCGCCGACGTAGCTCACGTCCCGCGCGCCGCGCAGCAGCTCGGCCGCGGCGGCCGGATCGGTCGCCCCGCCGGTGACGAGGTTGCCGTCCTCCAGGGTGGTGGTGTCGACGCGGACCCACTTGTCGGCGGGGACACCGGCGCCGCGGTTCTTCATGTAGAGCGCGCCGGGGGCGAGGAGCTCGGTGATCGGGCGGTGTCCGTCCACCCCGGAAGGGTCCTCGGGCAGGACGACCCTGAGCCGGCCGTGCCGCCGGACGAAGTCGTACACGCCCTCGCCCCGGATGGTGACCCGCGTCCCGCCGGTCGCCATCTCCATGGACGTACGCGCCTTGGCGGTGCCCGCCCGCGTCAGGACGTCGGGGACCCCGCGCACCACGTCGCCCGGGTCCGCGCCGGGCGAGGCGTCGGCCGCCGCCGAGCACCCGCTGACGACCGCACCCACCACGGCGACCGCGACGGCGAACGTGCCGCCCCTGCGCCTCTGCTGCACCACCATCGCCTGCCAACCCCCAACACTGTGCCGCCGGCTGCCGGGGCCCCGCCCTCCCCCGGGCCCTGGGGAGCTGAGGAGACCCCATCCACCTAACGAACGCCCGGGCGCGCCGTCACGCCGGTACCGTGGAGCCGTGCACGCGCATGACCAGACGCCCGCCGCCCCGGACCTCCACAACACCACGACCACCGAGCGTGGTTCGTTCGCCGTCGCCCGCTGCACCTGCGGCTGGGCCGGGCCCGCGAGACGGTCCAGGGACCGCGCGCGCCTGGACGCCGCGGAGCACACCGGGCCGCCGCCGGCCGGTGCCTGATCGCCGGCCGGGAGGGGTGGGGGGGGCCTGGTGGGGGTTCCTTGCCGATCAAGGCGGGCGGCCTGATCGACAAGGCCGCTCCCTAGGCCGCCAGGTCGTTCTCGTCGGCGCCGGACGCCGAGCCGGAACCGAGCCGGGGGTCGGCGATGTCCAGCGTCTCGTGGCGCTCCCACGCGGGCGCCCGGCGCGACCGTACGAGCCGGCCGGCCCTTCCGGAGCGCGCCACGGCCCGCACCAGGGGGGTCAGCAGCGCGAGGGCGACGGGGGCGAGGAGCAGCGCCACCGCCGTACCGAGGGCGAAGCCTCCGACGACGTCGGTGGGGTAGTGCACGCCCATGTAGACGCGGCAGAAGCCCTCGACGAGGGCGAGGCCGATGGCGGCGAGGCCGAAGCGGCGGTTGGCGACGAACACCCCGACCCCGATGGCCATCGCCATGGTGGCGTGGTCGCTCACGAACGAGAAGTCGGTCTTCCCGTCCACCAGCACCTCGAGCCCCTGGTGGTCCTTGAAGGGCCGCGGCCGTTCCACGAACCCGCGGATGGGGATGTTGACGAGGAGGGCGACCCCGGCGGCGAGGGGGGCCCAGACCAGGCCCGCGACGGCGGCGACGGAGTCCTCCGGCCCGCCGCGTCGGCGTACGCTCCACCAGCACCAGAGCACGACCAGCACCATCGCCAGCATGATCCCGTACTCGCCGGTGAACTCCATGACGCGGTCGAACCACGAAGGGGCGTCCTTCGCCAGGCCGTTGATGTCGTAGAGCAGGCCGACATCGGGGTTCGAACCGTCCGATGCGAGTCCAGCCATCTGCTGCGGCCCCTTGCCTTGTGTCACCCGGTCAGTGTCGCCATCGTCGGTCCAGGGAACGACCCGCAGGAGGGGTACGTTCCACTCTCCACGGAACGATCACGATGACGTTATCGAAGAGTGATACGTACGCGCAGCTCAGGGCCGCGCCGTGGGGAGCGCTTTCGCGCCATCCTCGGTCACGCGCGTGGCTCCGAAGTAGTCGGGCGTGTCGATCTTGTCGAACCGGATGACAGCCCCGGTGTACGGGGCGTTGATCATGTATCCGCCGCCCACGTAGAGCCCCACGTGCCGGATGGCGCGCGAATTGTTCAAGTCATCCGAGAAGAAAACGAGATCGCCCGGCAGGAGCTCGTCGCGCGAGGGGTGCGGCCCGGCGTTGTACTGGTCGTTGGCGACGCGCGGCAGCTCGATGCCCACCGTCCGGTACGCGGCCTGCGTCAGCCCCGAGCAGTCGAACCGCCCCTGCTGCTCGGGCGTTCCGTTGCCGCCCCAGAGGTAGGGCGTGCCCAGCTTCTTCTGGGCGAAGTAGATCGCCCCGGCCGCCTGCCGCGACGGCTCGACCCGGCCGACGGGCCGCGCGAAGCTCTTCTCCAGCGAGCGGATGATCCGCACGTAGTTCTGCGTCTCGCTGATGCCCGGCACCCCGCCGGCCTTTATCACCCGGTACGCACCGGCGTTGTAGGCGGCGAGCATGTTGTTCGTCCGGTCGCCGGGCACGTTCTTGACGTACCCGGCGAGCTCGCAGTCGTACGAGGCGGCCGAGGGGATGGCGTCAGCCGGGTCCCACACGTCCCGGTCGCCGTCCTTGTCGCCGTCGATGCCGTGCGAGGCCCACGTCCCGGGGATGAACTGGGCGATGCCCCGGGCATCGGCGTGGCTCACCGCCCTGGGGTTCCAGCCGCTCTCCTGGTAGAGCTGCGCGGCGAGGAGGGCCGGGTTGATGGCGGGGCAGAGGTTGCCCCACCGCTGCACCAGCGGCTGGTACGCGGCGGGCACGGCGCCCTTCGCCAGCCCGACGGCCCCGTTGAGGGCTCCTCCGGCCCCGCCGAGCAGCCCGGCGGCGGCCGAGTACGTCCCGACTACCAGCAGCGCGACGAAGCTCAGGCACGCCCCGACGGACACCCCGGCGACCAGCCACGCCTTACGCACCGTCAACCACCCCTCACGACATGGCCGTCCACCGAGCGCCAGTGTAGGCGGCGGGTCCCCCTTTCGGGGGGTGGTCCGGACGCCCTGGCGTGCGGCCGACCCCCCGTGCGCGCTGTCCGGTGCCGGTCACGGCACCGGGGGCGGGTCAACGTACCGGCACCGGCGGCCGCTTCAGGATCTCCACCAGGCTGGAGGCGCTGTCCGCGCCGTGCCCGGCGGCCACGCCACGCCGGAAGACGTCGAGGAGCGCGGCGGGGAGGGTGGTGTCGGCGCCGGAGTCCGCTGCCGTGTGCAGGACGTGCTCGACGCTGGCGGCGCCCATGGCGAGCCGGTCGACGTCCCCGGTGTGGTCGCCGGCGTCGACCCGGGGCGTGTAGAACTCCAGGAACCGGGTGAGGTTCAGCGCGTCGACGGCGAAGGGCAGGACGTCGGCCGCCTTCAGCCCGTGGGCGTCGGCCATGGCGACGGCCTGCCAGTAGCTCGTCAGCGCGGACCAGAACATCGTCATGTTGAGCTGGTAGAGGAGCGCGGCGAGACCCGGGTCCTCGCCGCGGTGGTCGGCGGCGGTCAGGACCTCCAGGGTGCCCCGGTGGGCGTCGAACACCTCGCGGGGGCCGCTGTAGAAGGTGGACGAGCCGGGGTCGCCGATGCCCTGAGGAGGGGTCAGCACACCGCCGGTGAGCTGCGTGGCGCCCCGCGCGGCGGCCCAGGCGGCGGCCTCGCGCGCCTTGCCGGGGGTGTCGGAGGTGAGGTTGACGAGGACCCGGCCGGCGAACGCGGCGGGGTCGGCGCCGCCCAGTACGGCGTACACGGCCTCGTAGTCGGTGAGGCTCAGCACCACCAACTCGGAGGCGGTGAGGGCCTCCTCGACGGTGCCGGCGCGGCGGGCGCCCCGCGCGACGAGGGCGTCGGCGCGGGAGGGGGTCCGGTTGAAGACGGTGACGCGGTGGCCCCGGTCGAGGTACGTGCCGGCCATGGCCCGGCCCATGGGGCCGAGGCCGATGACGGTGACGGGAGCGGGCGTGGTGCTGGACACGGGAACTCCTGATGACTAGAACGAACGCTCTATCCAGAGCACGGAGCGACCGTAGCACAGCCCTAGAACGAACGCTCTACTCAGTGGCTCGGTACCATCGGTCCATGCAGACCAGCACCCGCGACCGGATCGTCCTCGCCGCCGCCCGCCTCGTACAGCGGCAGGGATACGTCGGCACGGGCATCAAGCAGATCGCCAAGGAGGCGGACGCCACCCTGGGCTCCGTCTACCACTTCTTCCCCGGCGGGAAGGAGGCCGTCGCCGTCGCGGCGATCAAGCACGGCGACGAGGAGTTCGCGGCGCTCCTGCGCGAGGCGCTGGACGGCGAGGAGGACCCGGCCGCCGCCGTCGAGGCCTGCGCCCGCTCCCTCGCCACGGCCCTGCGCGCATCGGGCTGGACCGACGGCTGCCCCGTCACCGCCGCCGCCCTGGAGACCCTCGGCACCGACTCGGAGATCCAGCGAGCCTGCGCCGACGCGCTGCGCGGCTGGCAGGACCTGGTCGCCGACAGGCTCCTGAGGGCCGGCCTCCCGCGGCCCGACGCCCGCGAACTGGCCGGCACGGTCATCAGCACCCTGGAGGGCGCCGAGGTGACCGCCCAGGTCACCCGCAGCGAGGAGCCGCTGCTCCAGGCCGGCCGCCAGCTGGCGCGCCTGGTGGCCACGTACCGCTGAGCACCGCCGCAACGGCCCCAAGAGTGCCGTAACGACAGTCATTGCCCGGAGTCACCCCCCGTGATACACAGAGTGACGATACGCGCACACGCACCCGTCCGGTCGGCCGCCTTCGCAGGTCAGGGCACCCGGACCGGTCAAAGGTGCGGGGATCGGGTAAAGAGACCAGCCAAGTCGGCGCACATGGGCGGTTTCATCAGCGAAGATAGTGCGGTGACCCGTGCCATGAGGCAGGGGCGTCGAACTACCCAACAGGGGCGGTGAGTTACATGTACCTGGCGGCCGAAAAAGGCGACATCACCACCATCATTGGCGGAATCGCCCCCAACTGGGGGCCCTTCGGGAGCCTGGGGAACGAGGCCCGCGTGATGATCGAGGTGGTGATGGCCGTGGCCATCCTGCTGTGCCTCGGCATCGCGATCTGGGGTGCGGCCAAGCAGCGCATCGGCGCGACCGCGCTCCGGGACACGTTCAGCGCCGAACAGGGCAAGGGGCTGATCGTGGCCGGCCTCACCGGGGTCTTCATCATCGGATCCCTGGGAACGCTGTTCACCATCGTGTACGGAATGGCCGTCTGACCCTTCGCCGGCCCCACCCCCGGCTCTCGGCCCAGAGGCGCGCCACCTGATGTCCAGTCACCATACGTATCAGCAAACGGTTGAGGGGGCGTACCCGTCATGAGCCTCGGCGACGAGCACGACGGCGCCAGCAGCACGGGAGGCGGTGGTACGGGACAGACCCGTACCCGCCTGCCCGACAGCGGCGCCGGTGACGTCTACGGCGGCGTCTACGGCGGCGCCCGCCGCCCGGCCCGCAACTCGCGGTCGCTGATCACGGTGGTGGGCGTGGTGGTCCTGCTGATCGCCGCCATCGCCTTCGCGAACCGCGGCGGTCGCGGCGGCGACACCTCATCGGACGCCCCGGCCAAGCGCGACGCCGCCCCGACGGCCGCGACGGGCGTCAGGCCGGTGTCGGGCAGGAACGGCACGATCCCGTCGGGCTACGCCCACGACGAGCAGGGCGCCCAGAGCGCGGCGGCGAACTACGCGGTGGCGCTGGGGTCCGACGGGATGTTCCGGCAGGCCACGCGGCACGAGATCGTGCGTACCGTGCACGACCCCGCTGTCGTGGACAGCCTGCTGGGGAGACTGGACACCGCCTACTCGGCCGCGTTCCTCAAGAACGTCGGCCTGAATGAGGACGGCTCGGTACCTGAGGGACTGACGTTCGTGTCCCGCACGATCCCGGTCGGCACCAAGGTGATCGACGCCAGTGGTGACTCAGCGACCATCGAGGTCTGGTGCACCGGCCTCGTGGGCCTCGCCGGCGAAGGCTCCACCAAGCCGGTGACGGAAACGTGGTTCACGATCACCGAGAAGCTCAAGTGGAGCGGTAACGACTGGAAGATCGAGTCATCCAGCCAGAAGGAGGGCCCGACGCCGGTCACCGGCGACAACCGCGCCTCCACCGCAGACGAGATCGCCGGTGCAGTGGCCGGGTACGGAGGCTTCACCTATGCGCGGTAGCCGTCACGCCCGCTCTGCCGCCGCAGCATTCGCGGCCGTACAGACGACGCTCTTCCTGTTCGCGGCCCGCGCGGCGGCCGCACCGACGCCCACCCCGCCCGCCCCCTCGCCGAGCACCACCAACAACCCCTGCGACCTGGTGGTCGGCCTGGCGAGGGACTACTGCGAGGACGGAGAGAAGGCCGCCAACGGCGCCCGCTCCGTCCCCTCCAACCCCGCCGACCCCACCACCGCTCTCGACCCGCTCGCGTCCCTCGCGCGGGGCTGCGCCGACGCCGCCGCGTGGATCGTGGGCAAGCTCAGCGAGGCCGTGAAGAGCACCGCCGAGGTGGACTTCACCAACCCCAAGTTCCTCCAGCAGTACGCCGTCGTCTTCGCCGCCTCCACCGTCCTCACCCTCGTCCTGTGGCTCCTCGCCGTCGCCAAGCGCGCCATCCGGGGCGTGCCCCTGGCGACCGCGATGTCCGAGGCCATCGGGTTCCTGTGGCTCACCGTGCTGGCGTCCGCGTTCACCCCGCTCATCCTCTACACCGTCGTCTCGGCGACCGACGGCGTCACCGAGGTGATCGCCGCCGGCAGCGGCGGGCAGACGGACGCGTTCTTCGGGACGTTCGCCGAGGCGCTCAAGAAGGGCGAGGGCATCGGCGGCGGGCCGATCATGCTGATCGTCGTGTCCCTCGTGTCGATCCTCGCGGCCGGCATCCTCTGGCTCGAGCTCGTCATCCGTGCCGCCCTGCTCTACGTCGGCGCGCTGCTCGGCACCGTGGTGTACGCCGGGCTGGTCGACAAGAACATGTGGGGGCACGTACGCCGCTGGGCCGGGATCATGATCGCGGTGGTCCTGGTGAAGCCGGTCATCGTCATCGTCCTCGGCCTCGCCGGGGCCCTGTCCTCCGACGACGGCCCCGACGCGTTCTCGGCCGTCGTCTCCGGCCTCGCCATCATCCTGCTGGCGATCTTCGCCTCGGCGATGATCTACCGCTTCGTCCCCGGCTTCGGCGACGAGATCGCCTCCGCCCGTACGAACCGCAAGCAGGCCACCGACGGCTCCCAGGCCGCAGCCGTGATCTCCTCGCCCGCCGCGCTCGTCTCCCAGGGCATCAAGACCCACAGCAGCCGCAGCCACCAGCGCGGCGGCGGTGGCGGCGGCAACGCCCAGCAGGCGAGCGCCGTGTCCGGGGGCGTCGCCGCCCACAGCTCCCGCAACCAGTCGTCCGGCGCCGGGAGCGGCGGCAGCGGCGCGTCCGGCGGCGGATCCGTCCCCTCCGCCGCACCCCCGCCCCGCAGCCCGGGCACCAGCGGTACGCCGCACACCCACCGTAAGAGCAACACCGGCACAGGCAGCAGCACAGGAAGCACAGGAGGTGGAGGGCGTTGACGACCCAGTCCCAGACGATCACGCCCCGCCGCACGTATCTGATCGGCCGGGCCCGGCCGAACGCGATCGTCGGCAAGAACCGCGAGACCGGCGAGATCGCGCTGATCATCGCCGGCGCGTTCCTCGGCATGATGAGCGGGCTGCTGGTCCCCGTCCTGTCCCTGCGGATCGTGACGCTCATGGGCTTCCCCATGCTCGCGCTCGCCGCCGTGTACGTGCCGTACAAGGGCCGCACGTTCTACAAGTGGTTCGAGATCAACCGCAGCTACAAGCGCACCCTCCGCCGGGGCACCGCCTACCGCTCCACCGCCATGGAGGCGGGCACCCGGCTCGACGGCCGGGAGATCGAGGTCGGCCCGCCGCCCGGCATCGGCCGCATCAACTGGCTCTCCGCCCCCTTCGGGCCCGACGAGATCGCCGTCCTCCTCCACGCCGACCGCCGCACCGTCACCGCCGCCATCGAGATCGAGGGCCCGGGCGTCGGCCTGCGCGACAGCGAGGACCAGGAAGCCCTGGTGGACCGTTTCGGTACCCTCCTCAAGCACGTAGCCAACGGCGACGGCTTCGTCACCCGCCTCCAGATGCTCGCCCGCACCCTCCCCGCCGACCCCGACGCCCACGCCAAGGACGTCGCCCAGCGCGGCGACCCGAGGGCCCCCGGCTGGCTCCGCGACTCCTACGACCAGCTCCAGTCCATGGTGTCGACGTCCAGCGAGCAGCACCGCGCGTACCTCGTCGCCTGCATGCACTACTCCCGCGAACTGGCCGCCGAGGCGCACACCATGGCCCGCGCCGCCCGCCAGGCCACCGGCGCCCGCAAGCTCGACAAGGACGCCGGCCTGGCGGTCGTCATGGCCCGCGAGCTGACCGACATCTGCGCCCGCCTCGCCGAGGCCGACATCCGCGTGCGCCAGCCCCTCGGCCAGTCCCGGCTCGCGTCCCTCGTGCACTCCATGTACGACCCGGACCACCCCATCGACCACATCCAGGCCATGACGAAGCGAAACGCCTGGCCCGCCGAACTCGACGCCGTCGAGCCGACGTACCTCCAGGCGAAGACCCGCGAGTCGTCGACCCGCGCCCCCTGGTGCCACGCCACCGCATGGGTCAAGGAGTGGCCGATGACGCCCGTCGGGGTGAACTTCCTCGCGCCGCTCCTCGTCCACACCCCCGACGTCATCCGCACCGTCGCCGTCTGCATGGACCTCGAACCCACCGAGGTCGCCATCGAACGCATGCTGACCGAGAAGACCAACGACGAGGCGGAGGCCAGCCGCGCCGCCAAGATGAACCGCACCGTCGACCCGCGCGACATCGCCGCCCACGGCCGGCTCGACCAGCGGGGTGAAGATCTCGCCAGCGGCGCGGCGGGAGTCAACCTCGTCGGGTACATCACTGTGTCGTCTCGTACGCCCGAGGCCCTGGCCAGGGACAAGCGGACGATCAGGGCCTCGGCCGGCAAGTCGTATCTGAAGCTGGAGTGGTGCGACCGCGAGCACCACCGGGCCTTTGTGAACACCTTGCCGTTCGCGACCGGCATCCGCCGATAGGGGCGCCTGATCCTGATGCGAGATCCGCTGTCAGTCCTCACCGAGGCCTTCACCGCCTTCCTCTTCGGGAAGGTCGAGACGACCCGGCTTCCCGTCCGTACGTCGACGGGCCAGGCCCAGGCCGTCTACCTGCCGACCGCCGCGCCCGGCCTCGGCGACTCCGGCGTGATCATCGGACGCGAGGTGTACAGCGGCAAGGGGTACATCTACGACCCGTTCCAGCTGTACGGCCAGCAGCTCCCCGCCCCGCACTGGCTGGTGCTGGGCGAGTCCGGCAACGGCAAGTCGGCGCTGGAGAAGACGTACGTGCTGCGCCAGCTCCGGTTCCGCGACCGCCAGGTCGTCGTCCTCGACGCCCAGGGCGAGGACGGCGTCGGCGAATGGAACCTCATCGCGCAGGAGCTGGGGATAACTCCCATCCGCCTCGACCCGGCCGCCGCCCTCAACGACGGCATCCGGCTCAACCCCCTCGACCCGTCGATCACCACCACCGGTCAGCTGGCGCTGCTCCGGACGATCATCGAGGTGGCGATGGGGCACGGCCTGGACGAGCGGTCCGGCTTCGCCCTCAAGGTCGCGCACGCGTTCGTGCACCAGACCATCACCGACCGCCAGCCCGTCCTCACCGACATCGTCGAGCAGCTGCGCCACCCGGAGCCGGAGTCGGCGGCGGCGATGAACGTCGACATCGACGACGTACGGGCATGGGGCCTGGACGTCGCCCTCGTCCTCGACCGGCTCGTCGACGGTGACCTGCGGGGCATGTTCGACGGTCCGACGACGGTCGGCATCGACCTCGACGCCCCGCTCATCGTCTTCGACCTCTCCCACATCGACCGCAACTCGATCGCCATGCCGATCCTCATGGCCATCGTGGGGGTGTGGCTGGAGCACACCTGGATCCGGCCCGACCGCAAGAAGCGCATCTTCCTGGTGGAGGAGGCGTGGCACATCATCAACAGCCCCTTCGTGGCACAGCTGTTCCAGCGGCTGCTGAAGTTCGGCCGACGGCTCGGCCTGTCCTTCGTGGCGGTGGTCCACCACCTCAGCGACGTGGTGGACGGCGCGGCGGCACGCGAGGCGGCGGCCATCCTCAAGATGGCGTCCACCCGGACCATCTACGCGCAGAAGGCCGACGAGGCGCGGGCCACCGGACGGGTCCTCGGCCTGCCCCGGTGGGCGGTGGAGATCATCCCGACCCTGACGCCCGGTATCGCGGTGTGGGACGTCAACGGCAATGTGCAGGTGGTCAAGCACCTGGTCACGGAGACGGAACGGCCACTGGTGTACACGGACCGGGCGATGACGGAGTCGTCGTCCTCCCTGCCGGAGGACATGCAGGCCGCCGAATGGGAGGCGGAGCAGCGCGCGACCCTCATCGAGCAGCAGATGAACGAGTCGTCCCAGTCGACGGTGGCGTGACATGGAGCGCAAGGCGGAGGAGCGCGGCATCCCCGACGGCCTCCTGGTGGGGCTGCTGGGATTCCTGCTGGGCGTGACGCTGCTGGCGTGGACGGCGACCGGGCTGTCGGGGCTGTTCGCGCACGGGGCGTGGCCCGACGAGGTGACGTTCGCCCGGACGCCCCTCGCGATACGGAGCCTGGCCTCGCAGCCCCACGACCTGGCCGGGGCGTGGCCCGCCACCCCCGCGGGGCAGCTCTCGGGGTACGGGCTGTTCTGGGGCCTGTTCATCGGCGAGCTGATGGTGCTGGTGGTGCTCGCCGTCTTCGTCCTCGGGACGTTCGCCCGGTGGCGTGCGGTACGGGCGGCGGGAGCGGCACGCACCGGATCGGCGGCGGTACGACGGGGCCCGGCGCGCGTACCGGCCCAACCACCGACGAGCGAACAGGCGTACGACGCGGCCCCCGCTCCGGCGCCCGAAGCGGTACGGCAGCAGGCGCCGCCCCCCGCCGCCCCCAAGGCGGCGTACGGCATGACACCCGCCCCGGACGCCGCACCCGCACCCGCACCCGTCGCCGCGCCCGTTCCCGTCGCGGCTGCCGCCCCCACAACCGCACCCGCGGCCACACCCGTACCGGCGCCGGAGGCACCGGGGGCGGCCGCCGCACCCCGCCTCCTCTACGGCGACGCCGCCACCCGCCGCCCCGCGGCCCGCCGGGCCGTGGAGGACGCCGACGGACCGGCGTTGGTCATCACGTCCGACCCGGCCCTGTGGGCCGACACCAAGGACGCTCGCGCCAAGCTCGGCCCCGTGCTCGTCTACGACCCCTGCCACCGGTGCGACACCCCCGCCCGGCTGCACTGGTCGCCCACCCACGGCTGCGAGGACACCGCTACCGCCGCCGCGCGCGCGGCCGCCCTGCTCGCGCCGGTACGCCCCCGGGCCCGGGTGGACGCCGCCGTCGCCGACACCGCGGAAACGCTCCTCCGTTGCTGGCTGCACGCCGCCGCCGTGGACGGACGCCCCTTCAAACAGGTCCAGCGCTGGGCACAGAACAACGGCGCCCACGAACCCGTACGCGTTCTCCGTACGCACCCCAAGGCCACGAACAGCCACGCCGGCCTGCTCGAATCGGCCCTCACGGCGTACCCCGAACGGCGCGAGGTCGCCCAGGAGTTGGCCGTACGGGCCCTCTCGTCGCTCTCCTCGGTCCACATCCGCGAGGCGTGCACACCGAATCGAACTGACTCGCTGGCGCTGGAATCATTCATCGCCGAAGGGGGCACCCTTTATGTGGTGGGTGAACCAATCGAGGACCCGAGGACCCACCCGGGCGCGATGCCCCTGCTGACCGCGCTCGCCTCAGACGTGGTCGAGCACGGCCGCCGCATGGCCGCACGGTCATCCGCCGGTCGGCTCGACCCACCACTCACGCTCGTCCTCGACGACGTCGCCGCCGTGGCACCCCTCCCGGAGCTGCCCGCCCTGCTGACCGCCGGCCAGGACCTCGGGCTTCCCACCCACGCCCTGCTCCGCTCGGCCGAACAGGGCCGCGCCCGCTGGCCGGACCGGCCCCTCACTCCCTGACGGGCCGCCGGATCTCGTACTCCACCTCACGCGCCCCGCTGGCATCCCCCTTCACGGGCAGGGCCTCCCCGGTCGGCACGAAGCCGACCTTCTGGTAGAAGGACTCCGCCCGCCCGTTCCGCTCGTGCACATGGAGCCGTACTCGCCGCACGGACCCCTCGCCCAGCGACCACGACCAGTCCAGCGCCGCCCGGAACAACGCCTCCGCCACGCCCTTGCCCCGCGCCCCGGGGCGGACGTAGACGCCCACCACATGCGTCTGGTCGGCCTCCGGCACCCCGCCGAACGGAGTCTCCTCGCCGGCCCGTTCCACCAGCACGGTCACCGTGCCGTCCCACGACCCGTCCGGCGCCTCGGCCACGAACTGCCGGGCCGTGCCGCTGCCTTCCGCCGCACGGCCGGCCCACTGCTCCCAGTGCTCGTCGCCGCGGTCGGAGGCCGCCTCGTACGTGTCGAGGAAGGCGAGCGGCGCCAACGGGTCCCGGAGGGCGTCGAGGCGGATGTCCCGGGCCTTGGGCCACTCGTCGGCGCGGACCGTGCGTATGCGGTGTTCCATCCCCCGATCCTGGCCGCACCGCTCCTTGCCGGCAACGCATTTCGCCCTCGGCGTCGGCATCAGCCCGCGCCGAGCACCGCCCCGATCACATACCGGGCGTTGGCCGCCATCACCGGGTTCGCCAACCGGTGGTACGGCAGCGCGATGAGCGCCTGCGAGAGCGTCCGCGCCCGCCCGCGGATCCACGTCGCGTCGTCGACCCCGAGCCTCTCGCGGAACACCTCCCTCGCTCCGGCCGGCAGCAGGTTCCACGCCGGGAAGAGGTCGCAGGCCGGGTCGCCGACGCCCATGCACCCGAAATCGATCACCGAGGTGAGCCTCCCCCGGCCGACGAGCAGGTTGCCGGGCATCAGGTCGGCGTGCAGCCACACCGGTGGTCCGTCCCATTCCGGCGCCCGCAGCGCGGTCTCCCACGCGGCCAGAGCGCCATCGCAGTCCACGTCCTCCTCCGGTACGCCCCGCAGCGTCTCGATCGCCGCACGGGTCCCCGCGTCGAGCGACCGCAGCGGCCCACCGCGGTAGGCGGCCGGCGCCCCCGGCAGGGCGAGGCCCCGCATCGCGCGCACGAACCCCGCGAGGTCCTCGGCCAGCGACTCGGCCGCCACGACCGCCCCCGCCTCCGGGCGTTCGCCCTCCAGCCACCGGTACACCGACCACGGCCATGGATACCCCTCGCCGGGCTCCCCCGCTCCCAGTACCTCGGGTATGGCCGCCGGCACCCGGTGAGCCAGGCGGGGCAGCCACACCCGCTCCATCACCACGTCGGCCGCCCCGCCCTCGGTGAGCGGCAGCCTGACGACCATGTCCTCACCGAGCCGGTACACGTCGTTCACCGTCCCACCGGACGGAAAGCGCTCCACCGCCAGCCCCGCCCATTCCGGGAACTGGGCCGCGACGAGCCGGCGCACGAGTTGTTCGTCGAAGTCCATGCCCGCCATCCGACCGCTGCCCGTCAGCGAGCGTCAAACTTTTTTCGGAAACGCCCGGGAACGCGGAAAAGCCCCGCACCAAAAGGTGCGGGGCTCTCCCATAAAACTTGTTCGGCGGCGTCCTACTCTCCCACAGGGTCCCCCCTGCAGTA
>NZ_JBWKJV010000029.1:0-27448 GCF_056432045.1 Streptomyces sp. NPDC045701
GCGGCGGTCAGAACCCACTGACCGTCGACCAGGGTGCCGGAGCAGGAGCGGGCGGCATCACCGTCGCCGATGTGGAGACGGGCGACGGACGCCTGGGCGCCGAGGGGGGCGTCAGCACCCGTGGCGGCCAGGGCAGGGGTACCGGTGAGCATGGTCGAACCCCCGGCGGCGGCCAGGGCCATGGCGATCACGACGGGGCGCGTGCGTGTACGAAGCACGGTGGGAATCTTCCTTGCTATAGGGCGGGCGGTGACTGCGGTCGGCGCCATCAGCCGGTGACGCGGAGTTCGACGAGTACCGACCGCAGAGGATACTCCGGAATGGTTCAAACCAATTTCCCCTGGCACCGTCCTCCTTCGTTCGGGTAATTATGCTTACGTGGTGACCGGCGATGGCGAGCTGGTCATCGGGAAACGAACGGCGGGCCATGTGAGCATCGCCCGAGGGAGAGACGTGCTGGCTGCCGGAGAATTCAAAACCAAGGGCGGCAAAGTCGTATACCTCGACAACAAGTCTGGCCATTATCGGCCTTACGGTGCACACGCCCAGAAGGCGGCAGTGGATGCCTTCAATAAGAATGGACTTGATGCTGATGGAAAGTACATCGAGGCGTGGCGACCCAGCTGCTGACTCGGTCACAGAGTTCGCGCAGGTCGTCCAAGGGGTTCTAGCTACCGCCCAGGATACCTGCGGCACAGAAGAACTCGAGCCAGGACTGGAGGAGGCTCTCGCAATTATTCAGGAAAACCCGGATTCGAAAGAGCAATTCGAGGGCTGCTTGATTGCTCTGATCGATGACCCGCAGGAGGGTGCCGTTGAAATGGTTTCTTTCCTGATGCATGTGCTGCGCTGGGAGACTGTCCGAGAGGTGGTCGAAGACAGGATCACGCACCCTCGAGGGGACGTCAGCAGCATTCGGCTTCACGAGGCCATGCTGGACGCCTTCTCCGATTCCTGGCGCGACCGTGATCTCTTTACGAGATTCTCCGGGGGCCTGACGCTGTAGCCCTGGAACCGGCAAGTGTGTAAGTCGCGATCACAAGGTGAAGCCCCGTCAGGTGCGTCCTGGCGGGGCTTCTGTGCGGGCGGCCTCGATTGGCGATGGTGGCGCTGGGCGCGACCGAGGAGCGCCTTGAACAAGACGGTTCGACTCCCCGCTCTAAGACCGGGCTCGCGGTCGGTCGAGTACCTGAGGTCGCAAAGTCGCGGCGCAGGCTGCCCGAGTGGGTGGCAGCGCCAGCTGGACCGAAGAACTTCCCGGGACCCCGCTGGCCCGGCGGCCCGCCCGTCAGGCCGCCAGCGAACCCGGGACGATCGCGCCCGGGCCGAACCTGGCACGGGCCCTGTCCGCCACCGCCTCGATCCGCCGCGCCCTGTCGTCCGCCGGGTCGAGGGAGAGCTGGTGCGCGGCCCTCTCGGCGGGCATCAGGCCCTCGGCGCGCAGGCCGACGGAGCGCACCCGGGCGCGCTGGAGCCCGAGCGCCTCGTGCATCGCGTACGCGGCGTCGGTCAGCGCGGCCGTGTGGGCGGTCGGCTCGCGCAGGGTGCGGGTCCGGGTGGTCGCCGACCGGTCGGCGTACCGCACGGTCAGGGTGAGCGAGCGGCACACCTGCTCCTCGCCGCGCATCCGCGCGCCCAGCTCCCCGGCGAGGGACAGCAGGGCGCGCCGGTGCCGGTCCTGGTCCAGCTCGTCGCGGTCGAAGGCCCGTTCGGCGGCGACCGACCGGGACGCGGCGTTGGGGACCACGGCCGTGCGGTCGGTGCCCCGCGCCCGCTCCCACAGCTCGCGCCCGGCCCGCGCGCCCACGATCCGCTGGAGGACGGCGAGCGGCGCGGCGGCGACGCGCCCGATGGAGTCGAGTCCGTAGGCGCAGAGCGTCCGGGCGGTGGCCGGGCCGACCCCGTACAGGGCGGCGACCGGCTTGTCGCGCAGGAAGGTCTCCGGGTCGTCGACGACCAGGGTCGTGCCGGGCACCGCGTCCCGCGCCGCCATGCGGGCCAGCATCGGGTTCGGCCCGGCACCGATGACGCAGTCCACGCCGTACCGGGCGAGTGCCCTGACCCGGATCACGGCGGCCAGTTCGGCGGGGCCGCGCCCGAAGTACCGTACGGCGCCGCGTACGTCGGCGAGCGCGGCGTCGGGCGGGGCCGCCTCGACGACGGGGGTGAACTCGCCCAGCAGCGCGACCAGGTGCGGCAGGAGCGACTCGTCCGTCGGCTCCAGCCGGAATCGTACGTACAGGATCATCCCGCGCTCCCCTGACTCTGGTGCCACAGCTTCCTCGGGACCTTCGCCGCCCCGTCGCCCGCCGGGCGCAGGTCGGCCCAGGGGTTCATCTCGAATCCGGTGGGCATCGTGATGCGCCGCCCGCTGTCGGAGGGGGAGCCGGACGGGGAGGGCGCCGGTTCCGCCAGCCGCGCCGCCACCGCGTCCAGGCCGCCCTCGCGCCGCAGTTCCACCAGCTCGGCGAGGTTCCAGGCGGCCGAGGCGACGACGCTGTAGCTGCGCGGGCCGCGCCGCTGCACCACACCGCGCACCAGCAGCAGCCAGGAGTGGAAGACGGTGTGCGCGCACCGCTCGTGGCTGTCGTCGAAGAAGGCCAGGTCGACCAGGCCCGTCCCGTCGTCGAGGGTGGTGAAGATGACGCGCCTGCCGGACCGGATCGGCGGGGTCTGGGTGGCCGCCTTGGAGCCCGCGACCAGCACGGTCTGGCCGTGCGGCGCCGCCCGCAGCGCTTGCGCGGAGACCACGCCGAGCTCGGCCAGGAAGGCGTGGTGGTCGGTCATCAGGTTGCGCGAGGCGTCCATGGACAGCACGCCCAGCTCGGCACTGAGCCGTTCGGCGTCGTCGAGGTCCGGCAGACCGATGGGCGCGGACTTGCGGCCGCCCGCGAGCGGGAGCTGGTCGCCGTAGGAGCCGGACCCCCGCTGGAGGCGGTGGAGTTCGGAGAGGTGCAGCAGCAGGTCGCGCCGGTTGCCGCCGAACGCGTCGAGCGCGCCGACCTGGGCGAGCCGTTCGGCGACGGGGCGGCTGGGCCTGGCCCGTTCCCAGAAGTCCAGCAGTGAGGCGTACGGCCGGCCGGCCTCGATCCGGGCCGCCTCCGCCTCGCTCATGCCGTGGACGTCGGAGAGGGCCAGCCGCAGGCCCCACTTCCCCAGCGAACCGGACACCAGTTCGATCGTGTGTGCGGCCGCCGACCGGTTCACGTCCACCGGCAGCACCGGCACCCCCCGCCGCCGCGCGTCGGCCAGCAGCAGCCGCTTGGGGTACATCCCGGGGTCGTGGGTGAGCAACCCGGCGTAGAAGGCGGCCGGGTGATGCGCCTTCAGCCAGGCGGACTGGTACGTCGGTACGGCGAACGCCACCGCGTGCGCCTTGCAGAAGCCGTACGACCCGAACGCCTCGACGATCTCCCAGGTCCGGGCGACCACGTCGTCCGCGTACCCCTTCGCCTTCGCGTGCCGCGCGAACCAGACCTTGATCCGCCCCTGCGACTCGGGGTCGGACAGGCCGCGCCGTACCGCGTCGGCCTCCTCCATCCCGCAGCCGGTCATGATGTGGAGGATCTTGATGATCTGCTCGTGGAACACGACGACCCCGTACGTCTCCCTCAGCGCGTCCTCCAGGTCGGGGTGCGGGTAGCGGGCCGGCGCGCGGCCGTGCCGGGCCTCGATGAACGGCCGCACCATGTCGGCCGCGACCGGACCGGGACGGAAGAGGGAGATGTCCACGACCAGGTCGTGGAAGGTGGACGGCTGGAGCCGCCCGACCAGGTCGCGCTGGCCCGGCGACTCGATCTGGAAGCAGCCGAGCGTCTCGGCGGACTTGATCATCCGGTACGTGGCGGGGTCGCCGGGCCGGACCTGCTCCGGGTCGTCGATGTCGACGACCTCGCCGGTGGCCCGCTCGATCTCGGCGACCGCGTGCGCCATCGCGGACTGCATCCGCACCCCGAGCACGTCGAGCTTGAGCAGCCCCAGCTCCTCCACGTCGTCCTTGTCGAACTGGGACATGGGGAAGCTCTCTCCGCTGGTCGGCACCACCGGGGTACGGGAGCGCAGCGAGGAGTCCGAGAGCAGCACTCCGCACGGGTGCATGGCGACGCCGCGCGGCAGCGCGTCCAGCGCCTCGACCAGCTCCCACAGCCTGCCGTACCGGTCCCTCCGCCCGGCGAGGTCGCGCAGCTCGGGCAGCTCGTCGAGTGCGGCGCGGGCGTCCCGGGCGCGGACGTGCGGGAACGCCTTGGCGATCCGGTCGATCTCGGCCGGGTCCATCGAGAGGGCGGCGCCCACGTCACGTACGGCGTGGCGCACCCGGTACGTCTCGGGCATGGCGACGGCGGCCACGCGCTCGGGACCGAAGCGGTCGAGGATGGCGCGGTAGACCTCCAGGCGGCGGGCGGACTCCACGTCGATGTCGATGTCGGGCAGCACGGGCCGCCGCACCGACAGGAAGCGCTCCATGAGCAGGCCCTGCTCGACCGGGTCGGCGTGCGCGATGCCGAGGAGGTGGTTGACCAGGGAGCCGGCGCCGGAGCCCCGGGCGGCGACGCGGATGCCCATCTGCCGGGTGTCGTCGACGACCTGGGCGACGGTGAGGAAGTACGAGGCGAAGCCGAGCCGCTCGACGGTGCGCAGCTCGTCCTCCAGCCGGTCCCAGTACGCCCGCTTGCGGTCGTGGCCGCGCAGCACCATCCCGGCGGCGCAGCGCGAGCGCAGCACCCGCTCGGCGGTGCGCCGGCCGGCGCCGACCAGGTGCGCCTCGGGGAAGTGGACGGAGCCGATGCCCAGGTCGTCCCCGGGGTCGACCAGGCAGGCGGCGGCGGTCTCCTCGGTCATGGCGAGGAGCCGGCGCGCGGTGTCGCGGCCCAGCCCGGCGGCCTCGGCGACGCGCTCGGCGGTGGCCGTCATCGCGGCGGGGTCCTTGAGCCAGCGCTCCCCGCTGTCGAGCCCCTTGCGGGGGTCGATGGGCACCAGGCGGCGGGCCGCGTCGAGGACGTCGGCGACCGGCCCCTGGCCGGGGTCGGCGTACCGCACGGCGTTGGTGAGCACGGCGCGTACGCCCTGCTCGGCGGCGAAGCCCAGGGTGCGGGCGGCGTGCCGCAGCGAGCCGGGCCCGGTGCCGGTGCGCCCGTGGTGGACGACCTCCAGCCGCAGGGCGTCACCGTGGGCGTCGCGCCAGAGGCCGAGGAGCCGGGCGGCGTGGTCGGGGCGGCCGGCGGCGAGGGCGCGGCCGATCCCGGAGTCGGGCCCGAGGAGCACGGTCACGCCGTCCCCGTGGTTCTCCGCCCAGGGGAGCAGGGGGGAGCCCTCCGCCGTGTGCGCGGCGGTGATCAGCCGGCACAGGGTGGCCCAGCCCTGGCGGGAGCGGGCGAGGTAGACCGCGCGGGGCGCGGACTCGTCGACGAAGGCGCCGCCGCGCACGGGGGTGCGGCGCCGCCCGGCGGTCCCGGGGAGGCCGCCGCCGGAGCCGCTGCCGAAGCCACCGGAGCCGTGTCCGCCGCCGTAGCCCGTACCGTCGCCGGGCCGGTGGTCCCAGCCGGTCCCGGGGCCCGCGTCCCGGGCCGGTCCGGCGGTCGCGAGGTCGGCGCCGAAGACGGGGCGGACGCCCTCCTTGGCGCAGGCAGCGGCGAAGCGGACCGCGCCCGCGACGGTGTCGCGGTCGGTCAGGGCGAGGGCGCCCATGCCGCGCTCGGCGGCGCGTGCCGCCAGCCGCTCCGGGTGCGAGGCCCCATAACGCAGGGAGAAGCCCGAAACGGTGCGCAGATGCGTGAACCCTGGCACCCGCACCTCCTGGATCGATCCCGTCTCACCTCCCCCACTTCCACCATAGACCAGTTTCGAACATTCGTACGACACGAATCCCGTCCGCCATTCGGCCCGTCCCACCTGCGTGAACGGGGCGCGCCCCGGAGCGTGGGGACATGAAGCTCGCCGCCGAAGTCAGGAACGCCGTCTCCCCCCGCGCCGCGCTGTTGGTCGTCGGCGTCCTCGCCCTCCAGCTGCTGTTCATCGCCTCCTACGTGGGCGCGCTCCACGACCCGAAGCCGAGTGACGTGCCCTTCGGCGTGGTGGCACCGGGGGCGGCCGCCGACCGGGCCGCCGGCCGGCTCGCGGACCTGCCCGGCGACCCGCTCGACCCCCGGGTGCTCGCCGACCGGGAGGAGGCCCGGCGGCAGATCCTGGACCGGGAGATCGACGGCGCCCTGATCATCGACCCGAGGGGTACGACCGACACCCTGCTGGTCGCCTCCGGCGGCGGCACCGTCCTCGCCAACGCCCTGGACGCGATCACCACCGAGGTCGAGAAGCCGCAGCGCCGTACGGTGCGGACCGTGGACGTGGCACCCGCCTCCCCCCGCGACTTCGACGGCCTGTCCGCGTTCTACCTGGTGGTGGGGTGGTGCGTGGGCGGCTACCTGCTCGCCTCGATCCTGGCGATCAGCGCGGGCTCCCGGCCCGCCAACCCGCAGCGCGCCGTCATCCGGCTCGTCGTCCTGGCGCTCTCCGCGCTCCTCGGCGGCCTCGGCGGTGCGGTGATCGTCGGCCCGGTCCTGGGCGCCCTGCCCGGCAGCGTCGCCGCCCTGTGGGGGCTGGGCGCCCTGGTGGTCTTCTCGGTCGGCGCGGTCACGCTCGCGCTCCAGGCGCTCACCGGGATCGTCGGCATCGGCCTGGCGGTCCTGCTGATCGTGATCGCGGGCAACCCGAGCGCGGGCGGCGCCTTCCCCGCCCCGATGCTGCCGGACTTCTGGCGGGCGATCGGCCCCGCCCTGCCGCCGGGCGCGGGCACCTGGGCGGCCCGCTCGATCGCGTACTTCAAGGGCAACGCGCTCTCCGGGGCGATGCAGGTCCTGGCCGTCTGGGCCGTCGTCGGCGCCGTGCTCACCCTGGTGATGTCCGCGGTCCGCCGACGGGCCGACCGGGAGGACGGCGGGGCCGCCGGCGCGGACCCCTCCTAGCGGGCCCGCCGGGCGGACCCCGCCCCACCCGCCCCCGGTGGCGTCGTACGGCGACCGGACACGGACAAGGCTCCGGGCCGCCGGCGGATCGGCGGCCCGGGGCCCGGTGACGTCGACGCCGGGGGCGGCGCTTGCGGGTGCGTCAGCCGATCCGCGCGCCGAGGACGCCGAGCGCCTCCGTGACCGGCTGGAAGAACGTCTCACCGCCCGCGGAGCAGTCACCGCTGCCGCCCGAGGTGAGACCGACCGCCGCGTCGCCCGAGAAGAGCGAGCCGCCGCTGTCGCCGGGCTCGGCGCAGACATCGGTCTGGACGAGTCCCTCGACGACCTGCCCGCCGCCGTAGTTCACGGTGGCGTCGAGACCGGTGACCTCGCCCTCGTGGACCTGGGTGGTCGAGCCGCTGCGGGTCACCTTCATCCCGACGGTCGCCTCGGCCGCCTTGGTGATCGCCTGGCTGCTGCCGTCGTGGAGGTCGACCTCGCTCGGGTGCGGGGTGTCGCCGTCGTACTTGACCAGCGCGAAGTCGGTGCCGGGGAACCGCGAGTCGACCATGGTGCCGATCGCCGCCCCGCCCGGGGAGTCCGACCACTCGCTGCCCGACTCGCCGCAGTGGCCGGCCGTGATGAAGTGCGGCGCTCCGTCCTTGACCACGTTGAACCCGAGCGAGCAGCGTCCGCCGCCGGAGTGGATGGCGTCGCCACCCGCGATGAACGGCTTGAACTCGCCGGTCGTGCGCTTCAGTTCGGCCTTGGAGCCGAGGCCCTCGACGACCTGGCCGAGCCTCTCCCGGTCCGCGCCCCTGACCGTGCGGTCGGCCGTGACGACGACCTTGTTGCTCACCGGGTCGACGGCCCAGGACGTGCCGGGTATCGTCGCGCGGCTCTTCAGCGTCTGGCGGGCGCCCGTCAGCTCGGCCGGCGTGTGCTCGACGAGTCTGGCCCTGCCGCCCGCCTCGCGCACGGAGTCGGCGGCCGCTTCGTCGACCACGTTGACCACGAGGTTCCTGGCCTTCGCGTCGTAGTACGCGCCGGCCGCGCCGCCGCCGAGCGACGTGTCGAGCGTCGCGGCGAGAGCCGCCGCCGCGGGCGCCGACAGGGTCTTCACGGTGGCCCGGGGAACGTCCTCGCCGGCGTTCGCAGTCTGGAAGGTGACTCCGGCTCCGAGCAGAGCGACCACGGCTCCGCCGGCGATCGCCGTACGCCTCCTGGGTATGCGTCGGTGCTGCAAAACGTCGACCTCCTGTGGGGGGCCGTGTCCGGGTACGCGGGGTGCCCCGACACGGAGGATGGTCGGCCCACCATCCCGATACCGACCGGTAGCACACAAGGTCGGCCTGCGGACGCGCACATGACCTTCACTGCGCGCCCCCGTCGCTCCCACTGCTCCCGGCGCCCCCGCCGGTTCCGTTTGCGAACACCCACCGTGTTCCCACCGGCGACAAAGACACCGGGCGCGGGCACCCTGAGGGGTAGTCGTCGACGGACACGGTGAAGGAGGCGGGGGGTTTGCGACGTCGGGTGCGCGCGGCGGACGGCCGGCATCTGATGGTGGAACGCCTGGGGGACCCGCAGGGCCGTCCGGTCTTCCTGCTGCACGGCACGCCGGGCAGCAGACTGGGACCGGCACCGCGGGGCATGGTGCTCTACCAGCGCGGCATGCAACTGATCGCGTACGACCGTCCCGGCTACGGCGGTTCGGACCGGCTGGCGGGGCGCAGCGTCGCCGACGTGGCCTCGGACGTGGCGGACATCGCGGACGCGCTCGGCCTGGAGCGGTTCGCGGTGGTGGGCCGTTCCGGCGGCGCCCCGCACGCGCTGGCCTGCGCGGCCCTGCTGCCGCACCGGGTGACGCGTACCGCCGCGCTGGTGACGCTGGCGCCCCGGGACGCGGACGGGCTGGACTGGTTCGAGGGCATGGCCGCCTCGAACGTCACGGAGTACACCCACGCGACCCTCGACCCCGAGGGCGTCGCGGCCCGGCTCACGCCCCGCGCCGACGCGATCCGCCAGGACCCGGTCCGGCTCCTGGACGACCTGCGGGGGGAGCTGACCGCATCCGACCGGATGGTCGTCTCGGACGCGGGCGTACGGTCGATGCTGCTGCGCAACTACCAGGAGGCGCTGCGCACCTCCGCGTACGGCTGGATCGACGACGCGCTGGCGTTCTGCGGCCCGTGGGGGTTCGACCCGGCCGACATCCCGGGCGAGGTGCTGCTCTGGCACGGTGAGCAGGACGTGTTCTCGCCGGTCGGCCACTCGCGCTGGCTCGCCGAACGCATTCCGGGCGCGACGGCCGTCCTGGAACCGGCCGCCGCGCACTTCGACGCCCTGCACGCCCTGCCCCGCGTCCTGACCTGGCTGCTGGACGCGGGCGGGTGAACCGCGCCCCGGAGACGAACCGGGCCCGGACTAGACGGCCAGCGGCTCCAGGTCCCGGTGCACCCGGCGCTCGTCCCGGGCCAGGCGGGTGAGCGCGTGGTCGTCGCCCAGCTGCCGGGCCAGTTCGTCGGCGGTCTCCGTCCGCAGCTGTGCCGCCTCGTCCTTGCGGCCCAGCGCGCCGAGGGTGACCGCCAGGTTGGAGGCGACGCCCAGCACCTCCGGGTGGTGGCCGCCCAGGACGTCGCGCAGCGCCCGCACGGTGCGCTGCTCGATGGCCAGGGCCTCCTCCAGTTCGCCCAGGTCGGCCTTGGCGTTGGCGAGGTTCACCGTGCAGAACAGGGCGTGCGGGTGCCGTTCCCCGAGGACCTCCCGCATGGCCCCGAGCGCGGCCCGGAGCAGTTGCTCCGCGTCCTCCGGCGCCCCGCAGCCCCACTGGTAGATGCCCAGGTTGTTGAGGGCGGCCAGGGTGTACGGGTGCCGCTCCCCCGGCACCTCCCGGTACTGGTCGACGACCTCCTGCGCCAGGTCGCGGGCCGCCACCGGCTCCCCGGCCGCGAACATGTCGGCGGCCAGGTTCAGGTCGCAGGCCAGCGAGTCGGGGTGGGCGTAGGTGTACTTGGCCCGGTACCGGTTGCGCGTGGCCGTGGTGAGCCGCCGCGCGTCCTCGGCCCTGCCCGCCCGGCGCAGCGACACGGCGAGGCTCTTGCCCGCGGCCAGGGTGCCGGGGAAGGCGCGGCCGAGGGTCTCCTTGTAGCTGTCGTACGTGCGCGAGAGCAGCTGCACGGAGTCCTCGTACCGCCCGACCTCTCGCAGGTCGCGGGCGAGCGAGGCGGCGGAGGAGAGGGTGTAGGGGTGCTCGGGGCCCAGCACCTCGGTGCGCCGGTCGAAGACCTCCTGGTCGATCTCGCGGGCCCGGGAGTACTGGCCGACCATGCGGAGGTTGAGCGCCAGGTTGTTCGCGGCGGCCAGGGTGCGGGGGTGGGAGTCGTGGAAGATCTGGCTGAAGCCCTCGTGCGCCTCGGTCGCCAGCTCCATGGCCCTGCCGTACTGGCCGAGCGCGCCGAGGTCCATGGCGAGGCTGGAGGTGGTCATGTAGGTGTGCGGGTGGGAGCGGCCGAGGACGGCGCGCTGCCGTTCCAGGGTGACCTCGTCCAGTTCCCGCGCCTCCACGTACCGGCCCTGGGAGCGGAGGATGTTGGAGAGGTGGAAGCGCAGGTAGAGGTACTGGAGGTCGTCGTTGCCGAGCATCTCGCGCCAGGCGTCGCGCAAATCCTCCGCGAGCGCGCCGGCGGTCTGCCAGTCGCCGCGCTTCCAGAGGTAGCGGACGCGGTCGATGAGCAGCCGGCGGGTCTCGGGTTCCTTGCAGTACCGGGCCTCGGAGGTGCCCAGGTGCGGCCAGATGGTGGCGAACCGGGGCCAGGTCTCGGGGTTGTCGATGGGCTCGTCGTCGTCCGGCCGGGCTCCGGCGAGGATCCGGTGGACGGCGTGCCGGGCCTCGCGCTGCTCCGCCTCGGACAGCTGGGCGCGGATCACGGCCTGCACCAGCCGGTGCACCTGGATCGAGTTGGACACCTGGTCGACCTTGGCCAGCGCGAACCGTCCGATCTCCCGGATCACCCGGCCCAGCACCAGCTTCTCCTGGAGGGAGGCGTCGTACGGCTTGAGGGCCTCGATCATCTCCTTGCTGTACAGGAGGTTGGCGTGGATGGGCTCGGGTGCGAAGAAGGCGCAGAGCTGGAGCAGCCGCACGGCCGCCGGTGAGCGCTCCTTGAGCCGTGCGATGGAGACGTTCCAGGTCGCGGCGACCGGCTCGGGGTAGCCGGCCGGCTGGTTGAGCGACAGGGTCCGCGCGGCGGCCTCCTGGAGCTGTTCCAGGTAGGCGCCGACCGGGGTGGCGGTCTCCGCGATCCAGGCGGCCGCCTGCTCGACGGCGAGCGGCAGGTCGCCGACCGCCTCGGCGACCTGCTCGGCGTCCTCGGGCGTCAGGCCCTTGGCGCGGCGCTGGAGGTGCTCGACGGACTCCTCACGCAGGAACACGTCGACCGGCAGTGCGTCGCCGTACTGCGACCAGGTCTGGTTCCGGGAGGTGACCAGGATGTGCCCGCCGGTGGGGAAGAACCGCTTCAGCGCGTCGGGGTCGTCGGCGTTGTCGAAGACGAGCAGCCAGCGGTCGGTGGGCACGCCGCGCCGCAGCAGGTCGACGGCCTCCTGGGAGGCGGCGGCCATGTCGTCGCCCCCCTGCGCGCCGAGGCGGACGGCGAGTTCGGCGAGGCCGGCGATCACGTCGTCGGCCTGCTCGGCCGACATCCACCACACCAGGTCGTAGTCGGCCATGAAGCGGTGCACGTACTCCAGCGCGACCTGCGTCTTGCCGACGCCGCCGAGCCCGTACAGGGTCTGCGGCTGGGGCAGGACGACGGCCATCCCGCCGCCGAGCTGGTCGCGCATCCGCTCCAGGACCATGGACCGGCCGGTGAAGCCGGGGTTGCGGGGCGGCGCGTTCCAGATCTTCGGTACGGTGCCGGGGAAGCGCGGCCCGGGGGGCACGCCCTCGTTGAGCGTGACCGGCCGGTCCAGGGCGCGCAGGAGCGCGGCCGTGGCGTGCACCTCGTCGAGCCGGAACAGGTCCACGGGGTTGCGGTCGATGTACGGGGTGGTGAGCCGGACGTCCCCGACGCGCACCGGCAGCAGGTGGCGCCGCCCGCCGCCGGGGTCCTCGGCGGCGGCCCGCTCCCACACCTCCACCGCGCGGGCCGACTTGAGGTACGCGCTGGACAGCAGGACGACGGTGCGGGCGGCGTTCTCGGCGGCGTGCGGGACGTCGCCGCCGCTCGTCGCCGGGTCGGCGGAGACGTCCCGGGGGACGACGCGGAAGCCGGCCCGGGTGAGGACGGACTCGATCCAGTCGGCCCACATGCGGTTCTCGGCGACGTACGACAGGAACAGGTCGGCGGGCAGGGCGGGGCGGCGGCGGGTGAAGGCGTCGCGGATCCGCAGCCGCACCTCCTCGTTCACCGCCGGCATGGCGGTGACGTCCCCCTCGGTGACGACGGCGGTGAGCCGCTCGAAGGCGGAGAGGAGCGAGTTGGCGATCCCGGCGTCGTCGCCGAAGGTCGCGAGGGTCTCCTCGTAGGCGTAGTAGGGCCGGTACGGGATCTCCACGGCTCCCCAGTAGGCGGCGAGCTCCTCCCCGGTGAGCCCGCTGGGGAAGCCGTCGAACTTCAGCCGGGCCAGCGCCCGGCCCGCGTCGGCCTTCTCCTTCTCGCCCTCGTCGATCCGCATGGGCACGGGGAAGATCCGGATGCCCCGGCCCCCGTACCGCTCGTCGATCTGGCGGGCCACGGCGGCGGCGCCGTCCATGGACTGGTCGCTGAGGGTGAAGCAGTCGACCAGCGCGTCGGGCAGGTGGACGGTACAGATGTCGGCGATGTCGCTGAGGCCGGTGCGGCTGTCGATGAGGACGTAGTCGTAGTTGGCCTTCATGTCGTCGCGCAGCGCGTCGAAGAAGTGCCCGCCGCCGAGCCGGTCGTAGAAGTTGTCCCAGTCGAAGGTGGAGACGGTGGCGGAGTACTCGCGGTTCTGTTTGCCGGCGGAGACGAAGTCGAGGGTGCCGCCGCCGGGAAACTCCCAGCCGAGCGCCTCGGGCGTCAGGGAGACGGCGTGCGGCTGGATGCGGGCGTAGTCGCGGTGCCAGTCGTCGGGCCGCTGCACCGGGCTGGTGGCCGCCCAGGCGTACTCGGTGATCAGGTCGATGACACCGGTGGTGGCGCCGAGGGTGGACGGGTCGAGGAAGGGGTGGAAGAAGCGGTGCAGGCCGGGTGCTTCGAGGTCCCAGTCGACGGCCAGGACCCGCTTGCCGTTCGCGGCGAGGATCCAGGCCGTGTTGGCCAGGGCCATCGTCCGTCCCGTACCCCCTTTGTACGAGTAGAAGGTGACGATGCGTCCGTCACGACTGGCTGTCATCCAGGTCCTCCGCATCGGGCGCGATCTCGTGCGTCTCGGGAATGACGTGCGTGGTGCCCGGTTCGCCCGCCATCGGGCCGCGCAGCCGGGGCCGCTCGGTGTGCCGGCCGCCGGCGGGCGGGTAGACGGCGGCGTGCCGCAGGTACTGCTGCGCGGCCGCCTCCACCACCTGGGGCAGGATCTGGCCGAACGCCTCCATGCTCGGCACGCCTCTGGCGGCGGCGCGGCTCGCGGCGCGGCCCTGGCCCGTCTTGATGGGCATGGTCTCCTCGAGCGTCCGGTTGAGTTCGGCGTCCGCCGCCCTGGTCTCGGGGTCCGTCTGGTTGCGGGGGACGACGACGCTCACCCAGGGCCGGTGTTCCGCGTCGAAGGCGGCGAGCCGTTCGCGGCGCTCCTCGTCCTTCAGGGCCCAGCGGTCGAGGAGGAGGATCTCGGGGCGGCTGGGGGGCTGCTTGGCGTCGGGCGGGCCGGAGTCGTGGTCGAAGGAGGAGACGGTGGCCTGGTAGTTGAGCGAGCGGACCAGGTCCTCGGCGACGTAGGCGAGCGGCCGGGCGGCGTCGGGGTGGTACGGGTTCCAGTCCTGCGGCATGTCGCCGTAGTACGCGGGGTCGCGGCCCGCGGGGAGGTCGTGGCGGGTCGGGGCGACGACGGTGACGTGGAGGGGCCGGGGGCCGCGGCCGGGGGGGCCGAAGGCGCTGGGCGCGGAGCGGTAGTCGACGGGCCGGCTGGGGCTGATGCCCGCGGTGTCGGCGACGGAGACGATGCGTTTGGCCAGTTCGTACACGGCCCGCTCGTACTCCTCGGCGAATATGCGGAGCTTGATCAGGCCGTAGAGCCCGTCGGTGACGTACCGGTCGCCGAAGTCGCGGTGGTTGAACTGCAACCGCTCGGCGGGGCCGGGCAGTTCCGCGGGCGGCACCGGGACCCACAGGGCGGGCACGATGGCGTCGGCGGGCCTGTTGTGTTTGGCGTGGTGGTAGATCGCCCGGGTGGCGAAGGCGTACCACTCCTTGCCGCACATCTCGCTGGCGAAGTAGCGGGGGGAGAACAGCGGCACGAAGACCCGGCAGGTGGCCAGGACCTCACCCAGCCGTTCCGACCAGCCCTCGCCGGACCGTATCTCCCGGTCCATGAAACCGGCGGGGGCTCCGGCGGGGAGGTCGGTCATGGCCATCACATGGCCGCACAGATCGCGGAAGAGCCGTTCGACCCACATGTCGGGATCGGGGCCGCCGGGTCCGTACCTCGGCGTGTGCGCGTAACTCAGGAAGAAGTACGGCCGATGATCCGCCGCTCGCGCTTGCGATGACGCCTGCACACGACCCCCGTCCTCTGTGATCACCCGCATCCGGGATGGGAAGGATACGAGCTGCTTAATCATTCCGGAGCGGGCTTTGCTGCACCCCCCCGACGTTCAGTCATTCACCGCCGCTTTTCGGTCATCCCCGCGACGGCGTGACGGACCGGCCCCTTGATCGGCACAGTTCCTTGCGCACCCCGGCGACCAGCAGCTTTCCGCTCACGGTGAGTTCGGCCGCGTGGCCGAGCAGATCGAGCGCCTTTTCGGCGTGATCGGCATGGCCTTCCTCGTACGCCGCCATTCCGGCCCTCTCGTACGCCCCCGCGAGCAGGGCGGAGACCGGCACCGGCGATTCCCGCCAGGGCGCGGGGTGGCTCCACGCGCCGTCCAGCGCGTAGAGGTCCGTGACGTCGAGCAGTGCCCGCAGCTTGGCGCGCCGGAAACCCCGCAGCAGGGCCCGCGCCAGCTCGTGGGCGTCACCCGCGAGCGGCAGGCCCAGCGCCCCGTACCCGTGCCGTCCCACGGCGGGTTCCGTCCCGGTGACCGGCGTCAGGGTGGTCAGGCTCGCGGCGGCCTCCCCGGCCTGTTCCGGAACCGCGTCCCGGAGCAGCGCCCAGGCCCGGTCCAGCCGGCCGCTCCACTCCCCCGCCTCGCCGGGCGTGAGCCGCCCGGTGACGGGCACTCCGAAGCGGTCGCGGCCGGGGTCCAGGTCGTCGAGCGCCACGCCGTGCGCCCCCCGCCGTACCGGCCGCCATCCGGCGGCCTCCTCCTGGAGCCGCACGCGCAGTTCGGCGCCATCGGCCCCCCGTACCAGGAAACCGTCCCCGGTCGCCCGCACCTCGGCGGTCCCCGCCGCGCCGAGCGCCAGCGACCCGAGGGTGGGCAGGTGCAGCGCCCCGCCCCGGTGGGCGACGCGCACCGGGACGTCGACCCGGCCCCGTACCGCGGCCGCGGCCACGTACCGCGCCAGCCCCTCCGCCGGGGCGGCGGCGTCGGGGGGGCCTTCGCGCAGGGCGTCCAGGCGGTCGAGGAGCCAGGCGCGGGTGTAGGGGTGGGCGAGCACCTCGTCGAGCCCGTCCGAGTGCCGCTCGACCGCACCGGCCAGTTCCCAGGCCTCGGCCCACCGTTCCCCGCCGCGCCCGTCGAGCTCGCTGTGCAGTTCGGCGAGGAGGACGCGGGTCAGCTCGTGCTGCTCGGCGACGAGGACGGCCGGGTCGGTCACCGCGGGCGCCGCGGTGGCGGCGGTGCGGTCCTCGACGCCCCGGACGAGCGCCTCGAGGTCCGCGCAGTAGACGGACGGGTTGTCGAAGCCGCTGCCGGCCCGGTAGCGGTGGGTGTAGAGGCCGCCGCCGCAGGAGCGGACGACTGGGCATCGGCGGCAGGTGTCGCCGACTCCGGCGAGGCCGAGCCGGCGGGCCCGGACGCCGGGGTGGGCGGCGACGTCGTCGAAGGAGTGCCGGTACACGTCGAATCCGGTGGCGGCGGCGCCTTCGTAGGCGGTCTTCAGGGAGTCGACCTGTTCGAGGGTGCCGTCGGTCTCGACGACCACGAGGTCGGTGGGGGCCAGGCCCAGGGACTCGGTGAGGCTGGGCCCGCCGTTCAGGGTGGACAGCACGGACTCGAAGAGCCGGACGGGGACGGGCCTGCCCTGGTCGTTCCACCGGTCGAAGGCGGCGAGGATCCAGGCGGCGTACGCGGTGGGCGAGCCGTCCGGGCGGGGCGGGGGCTCCTCCCAGGTGGCGTGCGGCAGCAGGAAGTCGATGCGCGGGGGCGCCAGCTCCAGGAGCGCGTCGTAGACGGTGACGGGGTCGTTGGCCACGTCGATGGTGCACAGCAGACCGAGGTCGAGGTGGCGGTAGCGCTCCTGGTGGAGCAGGTCGACGGCCTTGAGCACGAGCGGGTGGCTGCTGCGGCCGTCGGCGAAGCGGCGGTGGCGGTCGTTGGCCGCCTTGTCGCCGTCGAGGGAGATGCCCACCCGTACGCCGTACTCGTCGAAGAGGTCGAGGTAGCGGGGGCTCAGCTGGAGGCCGTTGGTGTGGATCCGCAGGTCGAGGGCGGTGACCGGGGCGAGGGCGGTGGTCAGTTCCTCGCAGACGCGCCTCAGACGCGAGGGCCCTGCCAGCAGAGGCTCCCCTCCGTGCAGGATCACTGTCACGGAGGGCAGGGCATGTTTCTTGGCATGCTCGGCCAGTCGCAGAGCTGTCCAGGAAATGGCCTGGTCAGAGATTGCCTTGGGGCGGGTACGCCAGCTCTGATCAGCGTGTTCGTAGATATAGCAGTGGTCACACGCAAGATCACACCTGCTGTGGACCTTCAGGACGATCTCGCGGAATGGGACCTGGGGTCCGGTCATTCCGCCAGTTTAGAGCGCGGAGTTGAACGTCGGAACGCGCTCGGTACGGTCGCTCACGGAAGGCAGGACCCGACTGAGCTTCTTCGTGGCGGCGGCCCCACGCACGTCGATCTCGGCGAGAGGCACCCGATTCTTCTTCGCTACCGCGAAGGTGACTGAGGTCTGAAAGCTCACGGCGGCCGTCCTAGGGGGAGTGGGTCGGTTGGGGATAACCGCACCATTGCAGTGTCGGCGGCACGACTTTACTCTCATGCCCACCCACGGCAAATCAGCGCAAGGGGTTGAAACAAAAGCGTTGCGCCAGTATTCCCCGACCGACCCGGAACGAGCCATTCCATCGAAAGAGTGAAGACAAAACCGCAGACGGGGGTGCGCATGACCGGGTTTCAGGGCCCACTGCAGAGCATGGTCTTCCGAAACGCAGATCTGCCCGGGCTCTTCCACCGGGCCGACGAGATCGCCATCGCCCGGCAGCGCGACGCGGTGCAGGACACCCGCCTGCAGCTGTGGCTGCTGGTCCTGGGCGCCTGTCTCGCCGCGGTACCGGGCGGCTGGCGCGTCGGCGACGCCTTCCAACTCGCGGGCGCACTCAGCGCGTTGGCGTACGCCGGCGTACTCCTGGCGACGTACCGCGCCTCCAGGCGCCGGGCGAAATCGCATTGGCAACTGAACCGCTCGGCCGCCGAGTTCATCAAATCGATGTGCTGGCGGTACGCGGTCCACGGCGCACCCTTCGACGCCGGCTTCCCCGATCCGGACGGGGAGTTCCTGTCCCGGCTCGAGGCGGGGCTCGCCGAGCTCCGGAAGGTGGGCTGGGTCGACCCGCGGGCCTCGGCACCGGCCGACGACCGGAGCGAGCTCATCACCCCGGCCATGCGGATGCTGCGCGACAAGCCCTTCCGGGTGCGCAAGGAGACGTACGTCAGGGACCGGCTGATCGAGCAGCGGAACTGGTACCACAGGAAGACGGTGGTGTCGCGCCGGGCCACCACGCTGTGGTCCGTCACCGTCTCGCTGCTCACCGGCCTCGCTCTCTTCCTCGGCGTGTTGCGGACCTTCTCGGTCGGCGACTCGGCCGTGCCGGCCGGGCTCCTGTCGGCCGCGGCGGCGGCGTGCGTGGCGTGGAGCGAGATCCGCCGCCACCAGCCGCTGATCGCGGCGCACTCCCTGGTGGAGGAGGACCTGGCGGCGATGCACACCGCGATGGAGACGGTGATCGGCGAGGACCGGTGGGCGGCGGCGGTGTACGAGACCGAGCGCGTCGTCTCGCCGCAGCACACCGACTGGCTGGTCCAGCACCGCAGGTAGCGGCCGTCAGGGCCGCTCGACGCCCGCGCGCCAGATGACCGTCACCGGTTTCCCGAGGCCGCGGGCGTAGCGGACGATGTCGCCGGTGCCGCCGAGGCCGCGGGCGGGGCGGCCGTCCCAGACGGCCAGCAGCCGGTCGCAGTGCTCGGCGATGTAGGTGCCGGCCGCGTAGTACGCCTCGTCGGTGGAGCGCGGGTAGTCCATCCGCACCTCGCGGCTGGCCCGCTTGCGCAGCCAGTGGTAGCGGGCCAGCTCCTCGGGGTCGTCGAAGTCGTCCTCGTACTCCCCGCTCGGGATCACGACGGTCAGCTCGGCGCCGCAGGCGAGGGCGATGTCCGCGAAGAGCTGGTCCGCCCCGGCCGCCAGGCTGGACAGCGCCTCCAGTCCGCCCTCGTGGTCGCGGGCGGCGGTGCGGACGGCTGCGCGGAGGGCGGCGCGCACATGGGCGTGGAGCTCGTCGGGGATGTCCCTGTGACCGGTCACTCCGATGCGCCTCATCCGCCCCCGCTTCCCGAAGTCCCCTGTGGACGCGCCGCCACATCCTCTCAAATGCGGGCGCTTCCGGACAGGGCGTCGAACCCCCGGCCGGGAATCCGGCCGGGGGCTCGTGGCGCTGGGCGGGACCGGTCAGTAGACGCTGACGCCGTAGGCGCTCAGGGCCTCGGTGACCGGCTGGAAGAAGGTCGTGCCGCCGGAGGAGCAGTTGCCGCTGCCGCCGGAGGTGAGGCCGATGGCGCGGGAGCCGGAGTAGAGCGGCCCGCCGCTGTCTCCGGGCTCGGCGCACACGTTCGTGCGGATCATGCCGTAGACGATGTCGCCGCCGCCGTAGTTGACCGTGGCGTTCAGGCCGGTGACCGAGCCGCTGTGGGTCCCGGTGGTGGAGCCGCGGCGGGTGACGGACATGCCGACGGTGGCGTTGGCGGCGCTGGTGATGTCCACGTTGCCGACGGTGCCGGACTTGGTGACGGAGCTGTTGGTGTAGCGGACGATGCCGTAGTCGTTGTTCGGGAAGCTGGACCCCGAGGTCGAGCCGAGGACGGTGGTGCGGCCGGAGTTGGCGTACCAGGTGCCCGCGCCGTCGGTGCAGTGACCGGCGGTCAGGAAGTAGTACGCGCCCGCGCCGTCGCGGACGTTGAAGCCGAGCGAGCAGCGCCAGCTGCTGGCGTAGATGGCGTCGCCGCCCGAGATCAGCTTGGTGAATCTGCCGGGGGTGCGCTCGATCTTGAGCGCGCCGGCGTTGGGTCCCGCCTGGCGCTTGATCTCGGCGATCTCGGCCTGGGACACGGTCGAGTCGACGGTGACGACCAGCTTGTCGGTCGCCGGGTCGACGTGCCAGGCGGTGCCCGGTACGTCCGCCTCCAGGACGGCCGAGCCGGCGGCGGACAGCTGGGCGGCGCTGAAGGTCCGGGACGAGTCGGCGTTCGCGGCGGGGACCGCGAGGGTGGCGGCGGCGGCGAGACCGGTGGCGACGGCGAGCAGACGGGTTCGTCCGGCTGTGCCGCTGCGGGGGGTGGTGCGCTTGATCCTCACTTGTCGTTCCTCCCGAGGGGAATCGGGGGCCCACCGTGGGGGACGGGCCCGTGAGGCGCAGTCAGGAGATTGGTGGCGCGGTTCGTCTCCGGGTGACGTTCGGTTTTCGGACACGCCGTGCTCCTGACAAGCGCTGCTCCGGGAGTATTCGTGCGGTCAACCGAGGGCCGCAAGGGCATGTTTCGGCCGTGCGTGCGAGGGCGCGGCGAAGACCGGCGGGGCGGGGCCCCTCCGCCGGGGTGTGCCGGTGGGACGTGCCGTCCGGCCGTCGCGTTCCCCTCCCCCTGCGGGGCCGGTACCGGGGTGCCCGCCGGGCGGCGGGAACGGAGGGACGCCGGGCGCAGCCACGGCGCGCGGCGGCAGCGGCGCCCGGACGGGGACCGGCGCCCGCCCGCCCCGTCCGGGCCGGGGGCCGGCCGCCGCGGGCACCGGGGCGACGGGGGCTCCCGCCGCTGGTCGCGTCGGTGCGGGCGGCCCGCGGTGGCCCGTCACCGGTGCCGCGGGGCCGGGGTGTACCCGGTGCCCCGGAGCGCGGCTGCCGGGGCGCCCGCGGGGCCGGGTGCGCGCTCGCGGACGGCGGCCTTGCCGGTTGGGGCGCCGCGTCGCCGCGCGCGGTGCCGGTACCCGGCCGGCGCCACGTCGTACGGCGCCGGCCGATGTCCTGACGGCGCGTCGCGCCGGGGTGCCGGGCCGAAGTCACGTACCTCCCCCGGCCCTTCGCACCGCACGGCCCGCAGGACCGGGGCGTGGCCGGTTGCCGGGGTGACGTCACCGGTCAGGGGCCTGCCACCGGTGGTGGGGCGGTCGGCGGCGGGACGTTTCCGGCACCCGGTCGCCGTCCTCGCGTCACCTTCCGGGAACGGCCGGAAGTCGCCCCTTCGGGTGATCGGCCGGCCCGGGGGCGGGGGGTCGCTGCTCGCGCGGCGACCTCACGGTCCGTCAGCAGCCGTCACAGGGGCAGCAGCAGTCGCAGCCGCCGGGGTTGCAGTCGCAGTCGCGGCAGCAGCCCTCGCGCTTCTTGCGGGACCAAGGGCCCTCGTACTCCTTGGCGCAGCACATCCGGCAGGTGCAGAAGAGCCAGGTGAAGGCCGCGCAGCCGGCGAGGAGGCCGCGGGGCTTGGGCCGGGACGGCTCGCCGCCGGGTCCGCCGAAGCCGGGCGGCATCCCGCCGCCGTACCCGCCCGAGCCGCCGCCGTACCCACCGCCATGGCCGCCGGGACGGCCGGGGTCCCGCGGGCCCCCCGGCTGACCGCCGTACGGGTTCTGGCCGCCGTACGGGTTCTGGCCGCCCGGGTGGGGCGCGCCGTACGGGTTCGGTGTCCCGTACGGCCCCTGGCCGCCGCCCTGGTGAGGGGTGCCGTCGCCGTACCCCTGGTGCGAACAGGCCGCCGTGCCGAACGCCCGGTCCACCGACTGCCGCAGCTCGTGCGCGAGCAGCACGTGCAGGAGCTTGTCGTCCACGAATTCCGCGTCGCGCAGGGCGAGCCGTACCCCGTGCAGCGCGTCGTCCGCGAGCCGGCGGGCTTCCGCGAGCGAGGTGCCGGTCGCGGTGAGCGGGTTCCAGGCGCCGGACGCGGCGTCGGCCTCCCGGTCCTCCACGGCGTCCAGCAGGTGCGCCAGGCGCCCGAAGAGCCGGCCCGCCTCCGCCAGCGGCGCCACGTTCTGCGGCTTGCCGGCCAGTACGGCGGTGTGCGCGAAGGCGGCGGCGGTGGCCGTCTCGGTCGGCTCGGTCACCGTCAGCAGGGGCGTGCCCGGGCCGGCCAGCGCCTCGATGCCGCCCTGCCGGTCCACCGCGTCGACCAGGACGGCCGTGTCGAAGCCCAGCTCGCGCCCGGCCCTGGCACCCGCCCGGTCCCAGCCGAGGGCCACCCGGCGCGCGGCGGCGGCCATCGGACGGCGCGCCAGCAGCCCGTCCCGGTCCGCGACATGGTCCCGCACCTTCGCCGAGGCCAGCACCAGCGAGACGGCCGCCGCGAGCCGCGCGCCCTCTCCCCTGGCGACGGGCGCCGTCCGCATGGCGCGCAGCGGGCAGGGGCCCGCCGTGCGCCGCGCACCGGGCGCCCGCTCCGTCTGAGCCTCCGTCAGGACGGAGACGATGAGGCCGTCGTAGTTGGTGGCGATCCGGGCGAACTGCCCGTGGTCGGCCCGAAGTGCCAGGCAGAGCCCGCACAGATGGGCCATCCACTCCGTCTTGAGCCCGTCGCTGAGCCGGTGCGCGCACGGCCTGACGATCCCGAACATGGTGCTCCCCCGTGAGTTGTGCGTGATAAGCGGGCGGGCATCGTACCGGGCCGTGTCGTTCACCCGTACGTCCGCACGCTCACCCGTACGGCCCGAATGTCATATTTGAGTTGCGCAGGCCCCTTCTCAGGGCCCGTACGCCCGTGGAACCTTGACGAATCGCCACATCCTCTGCACCAGTACCGTCACGAATCGCTCGCGCGGCGACTGTCCACTTGGCGCGCGATCCGCATGATGGACGACGATAGGGATAGCGGAACCACAAGTGACCGCGTGAAAGGAGGCGTCCATGGGATCGGTGCGCAAGGCGAGTGCATGGCTCGGTCTCGTCGAGGACAACGACGAGCGCTACTACGACGACGAGTACGCCGAGGGTGACCGCGCCGGCGATTCCTGGGTGACCGACCCGCGGGTCCGCGTCGCCTCCGAGACCGCCCAGGAGGAGGGCCGCCGGATCGCCACGGTGTCCCCCGACGGGTTCCGGGACGCCCGCAGCATCGGTGAGCTCTTCCGGGACGGCGTCCCGGTCATCATGAACCTCACCTCCATGGAGCCCGCCGACGCCAAGCGCGTGGTCGACTTCGCGGCCGGCCTGACCTTCGGGCTGCGCGGCTCGATCGAGCGCGTGGCGACCCGGGTCTTCCTGCTGACGCCCGCGGACACGCAGATCGTCAACGGCGAGCCCGGGCCCCACACCCAGGACGGCTTCTTCAACCAGAGCTAGGCCGGGCGGCTCACCGGAGCACATGCCGGACCACGCGCCGGACCGTTCGCCGGAACGGTCACCGGAACGCGTCGAGGCCGGTGAGCGCCTTGCCCAGCACGAGCTGGTGCATCTCCACGGTGCCCTCGTAGGTGAGCACCGACTCCAGGTTGGTGGCGTGCCGCATGACGGGGTACTCCAGCGAGATCCCGTTGGCGCCGAGGATCGTCCGCGAGGTGCGGCAGATCTCGATGGCCTCCCGGACGTTGTTGAGCTTGCCGAAGCTGACCTGCTCGGGGCGGAGCGTCCCGGCGTCGAGCCGCCGCCCGAGGTGGTGGGCGAGCAGGATCCCCTTGTGCAGTTCCAGCGCCATGTCGGCGAGCTTGGCCTGGGTGAGCTGGAAGCCGCCGATGGGCCTGCCGAACTGCTCTCGCGTCCTGGCGTACTCCAGCGCCGCCTCGAACGAGGAGCGCGCGGCGCCCATGGCGCCCCAGACGATGCCGTAGCGGGCGTGGCTCAGGCAGCTGAGCGGGCCCTTGAGGCCGGTGACGCCGGGGAGCACGGCGTCGGCCGGCAGCCGTACGTCGTCCAGGACGAGTTCGCTGGTGACGCTGGCGCGCAGGGACCACTTGTGGGTGATCTCCGGTGCCGAGAAGCCGGGGGTGTCCGTGGGGACGGCGAAGCCCCGGATGCCGTCGTCGGTCTGCGCCCACACCACGGCGACCCCCGCCACCGAGCCGTTGGTGATCCACATCTTGCGGCCGTCGAGGACCCAGTCGCCGCCGTCCTTCCTGGCGTACGTCCGCATGCCCGCCGGGTCGGAGCCGTGGTCGGGCTCGGTCAGGCCGAAGCAGCCGATGGTCTCGCCCGCCGCCATGGACGGCAGCCAGCGCTGCTTCTGCTCCTCCGAGCCGAAGGTCCGGATGGCGTACATGGCGAGGGAGCCCTGGACGGAGACCAGGGAGCGGATGCCGGAGTCGGCGGCCTCGAGCTCCAGGCAGGCCAGCCCGTACTGGACGGCCGTCGCGCCCGCGCAGCCGTAGCCCTCCAGCGACATGCCGAGCGCGCCGAGCGCGCCGAGCTCGCGGGCCAGCTCCCGGATGCCGGGCAGCTCGCCCTTCTCGTACCACTCCGCGATGTGCGGCAGGACCCGGTCGGCCGCCCAGGTGCGGACGGTGTCGCGGATGGCGAGGTCCTCGGGGTCGAGCAGGTCGTCGATGCCGAGGGGGTCGCCGGCGTCGAACGGCGGGAGCTTCGCGGGTGCGGACATGGCGGGACCTCCGGGCGGCACGGGGCGGCACTAAAACTAGCGGTGTTAGTCACGCTGCGCCGCCGACGTTACGACGCCGAGTGCCGCGCGTCCAGACCCGGTGGCGGGCGCCACACCGGCGGTGTGCCCCCGGCGTGTCGATCGGGCCGGATCGCCGTGAGCCCGGCGGGACGACCCCTACGTCCCGCGGCCCGCCGTGCGCCCCGACCCGGCCGGTTCCGCCGGCTCGCGCCGCGCGGGCACGCGGGCCACCGGCGCGGCGCCAGGACCGGCGGCGCCCTGCGGCTCGGGCCACGGGTCCGTGCCGCCCAGCCGGGCGTCGATGTCCGGCCGGCAGTCCATCACCCGCGGCAGCCGCAGCGCCATCAGCGCGCCGAGCAGCAGCAGTCCCGCGCTGACGGCCAGCGTGACGTGCAGGCCGTGCACGAACGCGTGCCGCGCGGCCGTGCGCAGTGCCTCGCCCGCCGGGCCGCCGAGCTGGGCCGCCACCTGGTAGGCCTCGCCCAGCGAGTTGGCGGCGGCGGCCCCGGCGGGCGCGGGGACACCCGGCACGTGCGCGAGGCCGGGCGCGTACGCGGCGTTCATGACGCTGCCGAGCAGCGCGATCCCCATTCCGGCGCCGAGCTGGTACGAGGTCTCGCCGATCGCGGCGGCCCCGCCCGCGCTGTGCGCCGGGGCCTCGCTGAGCATCGACTCGTACGCCCCGAACAGCGTGGTCTGGAGCCCGAAGCCGAGGAGTACGAAACCGGCGGTGAGCAGCAGCGGCCGGTCGTGCTGTCCCATGAGGACGAGCAGCAGGACGGCGGCGGCGGTGAGGACGAAGCCCCAGCCCACCATCCGGCGCGGGCCGACGCGCCGCAGCGTGTACGAGCCGGTGGCGCCGGCGGCCATGGCGGCGAAGGTGAGCGGCAGCAGCCGCAGCCCGGTCTCCAGCGGGGTGAGCGCCAGGACGAGCTGGAGGTACTGGACGGCGATGAGTTCCAGGCCGACCAGCGCGAGCATGGCGAGCACGATGCAGCCGACGGAGGTGGTGAAGGCCGCGCGGGCGAACATCCGCAGGTCGACGAGCGGATGCGCGCGGCGCTTCTGCCGCCGGACGAAGAGGATCAGCAGGGCGGCGCCGAGCAGCAGCGGTGCCGCCGTCTCCGGGCCCGCGACGGGATCGCCGGCGCCGGCCCGCTTGACGCCGAGGACCACGCCCAGCACACCGGCCGCGGCCATGAGGGCACCCAGCACGTCCCAGGGGCCGTCGCCGCTGCCTCTGGACTCCGGGAGCAGCCAGCGACCCAGGGGCAGGATCAGCGCCATCAGCGGGATGTTTATGAGGAAGACCGAGCCCCACCAGAAGTGCTCGACCAGGAAGCCGCCGAGGACCGGCCCGGTCGCGGCGCCGACGGCCGCGACGGCCGTCCAGACGCCGATGGCGGTGGCCCGTTCGCGCCGGTCGGGGAAGACCGCGCGGAGGATCGACAGGGTGGCGGGCATGATCATGGCGCCGCCCACCCCGAGCAGCGCACGGGCGGCGATCAGTACGGCGGGGGTGTCGGCGAAGGCCGCGACGGCGGAGGCGGCGCCGAACAGGCCGTAGCCGGCCAGCAGCACCCGGCGGCGCCCGACCCGGTCGCCGAGCGTGCCGAAGAGGATCAGCAGCGACGCGCAGACCAGGGGGTAGGCGTCGACGATCCACAGCAGGGCCGTGGAGCTGGGGCGCAGGTCCTCGGTGACCGCGGGGACGGCGACGTGGAGGACGGTGGCGTCGAGCGCGACCAGCAGCAGGCTGACGCAGAGGACGAGCAGGACGACCCAGCGGTTGGCACCGCCACCGGTGGCACGCAGCCGTGCTCCGGCCGTGGTCGTCACGGACATGTACGTACCTCCCACAGACCACAGACGATTCTCTCGCGCTCGGTGGGCACCGGCCGGAGGGGGACGACCTCCCGGGGCCCGGCATCGACGGGCGAGCGAGCCGTCAGCGTACGCGAGTCCGGGCCGGTGGCGCGTGGCCCACCTCTCACGGGGGCAGGCGCGACGGTGTGGCGTACGCCACTGCGGCCGGCCCGTCGGGGACCGCGCCGCGCCTCGTACCGGAGGCGGCGGCCGGCCGCAGGAAGGGGGGAATTCCGGCCCCCGGCCGATTCCGGCCCTTTCCCGTGGCGGGCAAACGCGCTTCCTCCCGAGGCCCCGCGTCAATAGGGCCCCCCGACCCCCGGACTTTATGGATAAGCACACGATAAACATCCGACTGAGACACACTCCACATCACATCGTCATCACGAAGGGAGCGGATCGGCGTGGGCCGACACTCACTCCCTGTAACGTCGATTGGGTGCGTACCGACATCTTTGCCCGCTTGGACCGGGAGCCGGAACCGCCGAAGATTGAGATCCCGCGGATGAGCCGCACCCGTCTCGCCCTCTTCGGCGGGACGTCGGCGTTCTACCTCGCCATCGTGGTGGCCGTGCTCGTCTCGTCGTGGCTGGTGACCCTCGACTGGAAGGTCATGCTCTTCCGGCCGTATCAGCAGTGGCCGGAGCTGCACGCGACGCTGGACTACTTCGTGGTGCTCGGCCAGCGCGGCCCCACGGCCGTCATGGTGGCGGCCTGGCTCGGCTGGCGCTCCTGGCGGCAGCACACGCTCCGCCCGCTGCTGGCGCTGGGCGCGGCGCTGCTGGCGCTGAACGTCACGGTGGGCGCGGTCAAACTCGGTCTGGGCCGGCTCGGCCCCCACTACGCGACGCAGATCGGCTCGGCCGAGATGTTCGCGGGCGGCGATATATTCCCTTCCGGTCACACGGCCAACGCGGTGGTGACCTGGGGCATCCTGGCCTACCTCGCCACCACCCCCCGGGCCAGGCGCTATCTGTCCGCCCTCTCCGCCGTGGTGGCGCTGGGCGTGGGCCTGACCACCGTCTACCTCGGTACGCACTGGCTGAGCGACGTGTTGCTCGGCTGGGCCGCCGGCCTGCTGATCCTGCTCGGACTGCCCTGGTGCGAGCCGCTGATCGCCCGTGCGGAGGCGATGGTCTTCGCGGTACGCGAGAAGCTGCGGGCGCGCCGCCGCCAGGTGGCGTCGCTGCCCGTCGCGGCGGGCGGGCCCCGGCCGGCGGTGTACCAGCAGCGGCCGGTCGGCGCGGACGACGAGCCGGTGCGCGAGTCGGTCTCCCCGGCGGGCGGTGTCTCCCGTCCCTCGGGCAGGACCACGCTCACCCAGCCGCGTCCGCACGCCGTGGTGCGTTCGGAGCGGACCCCGGTCACTCCGGCGGGCAGTCGCCGGCCGCCGCGTTCCCGGCCCGTCACGGGCGGCTGAGGACGACGGTGCGGTGAGCACGGACAGCGGGAGGGGGCCGGACACCCCTAACGGGGGCCCCCCCCCTTCCTTGTACGAAAGGGGAGGCGTGCGGGTTCACCAAACCAACAACCCGTTAAGGGGGGATTCTCAACC
>NZ_JBWKJV010000029.1:27458-79916 GCF_056432045.1 Streptomyces sp. NPDC045701
GGGCAGTCGCCGACCGCAGTTTTCCCGCCCTGGCAGGGGGGGTGGAGGAAGAGGGGGGGGGGAGCAGGGACAGTGGGGGGTCCCCGGCCACGTCGCCCGGGCCCCTCCCGCTGTCCGTGTACGAGCGGGGCGGCGTGCGGGTCAGCCGACCCAGCAGCGCGTGACGGTGGAGTCGTCGACCTCGAAGTTGATCCGGCCCGCGACGAACTCCAGGGTGATGATCGAGCCGGGCGGCAGCGACCGCACCGTGGTCCAGCCGCGGGAGCGGGCGCGTCGTTCCGCCGCGGTTTCGTCGAGGCCGACGTACGAATCGGTGCTGTCGTCGGGCTGTGCGGGAGAGCTCGGAATCGGTGCCATGTCCTTCACCGTAGGGGGCGGCGCACAGTGACGGAAGCCGGGCGGGACACATCGCCCCACCATCCTCACGTACCTCCGCGGTCACGCTTGTGTCACAGGATCACGACATGTGTTCAGTAAGGCTTA
The DNA here is from genome assembly GCF_056432045.1 of Streptomyces sp. NPDC045701. Classification (NCBI taxonomy): domain Bacteria; kingdom Bacillati; phylum Actinomycetota; class Actinomycetes; order Kitasatosporales; family Streptomycetaceae; genus Streptomyces; species Streptomyces sp. NPDC045701. Next base: position 27,942 of record NZ_JBWKJV010000029.1, read on the forward strand.
CTTCACTCCCGGGGGACTCCGGCACGCTTCCGCAGGACGTTACCGGGGGAATTCCCCAGGGCCGCGAGCCCGTTCGCCGACCGTCGCCGACATGAATTGCCGAGGCTCCGGAAAAGCGCTCGGCATATCGTCACGATAATCCCCGACCCGGGGCGCCTTCACGAGGTCGCCGCAGAATTCCCCCAGTACGCCGACATGTCACCCGCCCACCGCCGGCGCGCCGCCACCGGACGGTGCGGACCGGTCCAGCGCCCGCGAGAGACGGTCGCGGACCAGCCTCACGTGGTCCGCGAGCGCACGTGGCTCGACCACCTCGAACTCCAGCCCCATGAGCGCGACGTGGATCACCAGCACGTCCAGGCTCGCCGCGCCGGTGCGCAGCAGGCAGGTCGACTCCCCCTCCGCCTCCAGGACACCGTCCATGGGGCCGACGACCCGCGCCGCCTCGGCGGCCGGGACGTGCAGCCGGACGACCGCCTGCGCCGCGTACACCCTCCTGCCCACGCCCTCGGAGACGTAGGCCGCCAGGTCCTCCGCCGGGGGCGTTCGGGGCGGGAAACGCGGCCCGTGCGGCGGCTTGGGGACGATCCGGTCCGCCCGAAACGTCCGCCAGTCGGAGCGGTCCACGTCCCAGGCGACCAGGTACCAGCGGCGCTCGGTGCACACCAGGCGGTGCGGCTCGACCGTCCGGCGGGTGGCCGAACCGCCATGGTCGCGGTACTCGAAGCGCAGCCGCTCACCGTCCCGGCAGGCCGCCGCCAGCTCGGTGAGCACCGAGGGGTCCACCGGGGACTCCGCCGAGCGCAGCAGGGGCACCGTGAACGTGGTCAGCGCGCTGACCCGGCGCCGCAGCCGGTCGGGCAGCACCTGCTCCAGCTTGGCCAGCGCGCCCACCGAGGTCTCCCCCACGCCCTCGATGCCGCTGCCCGCCGCGGTGCGCAGCCCGACGGCGACCGCGACCGCCTCGTCGTCGTCCAGGAGCAGCGGCGGCAGCGCGGCGCCCGCGCCGAGCTGGTAGCCGCCGCCCGTGCCGGGGCTGGCGTGGACGGGGTAACCGAGCTCGCGCAGCCGGTCGACGTCACGCCGTACGGTGCGGGGCGTGACGCCCAGCCGCTGCGCGAGGTCGGCGCCGGACCATTCGCGGTGCGCCTGGAGCAGGGACAGCAGGCGCAGCAGTCGTGCCGAGGTCTCCAACATGGGGCGAGTCTGCCACCGCTCGCGGACAGGATCGGTCCTCGATCGCCTGCTCGATCAGGGGCTGAGTCGTACGCAGAGATCGTTGTCGGTCGTGTAGCAGGGCGCCGCCCGGTACCCCTCGCCCCGGTGCGCCGGGTAGACGAAGACGTTCTTCCGGTCCCAGACGTCGTCCAGGACCCGGGCGACCCGCACCGGCTCCGCTCCGGCGTCCGGCCGCAGCCACAGCTCCCACAGCTGCTCGGCGGCGATCGGCGGCTCGGCGAGCAGCTCGTACGGGACGGTGAAGGCGAAGGTTCCGCCCTCGCCGCCGGCCGGCACCCGGTGGACCTTCCCGCCCAGCCGCGTCTCGGCCACCGCACCGGCCGCGCAGCGCGCCCCGTACAGCGTCCCCTCGACCGTGCAGACGCCCTCGCCGAGGACGATGTCGCCCGCCTCGGCGTGCGGGCGCCGCACCCAGCTGCGCACGGCGAGCCGGCCGTCCGCCGTGGGGTACGGGATTCGGGCGGAGACCCCGTCCCGCTCGTCCGGGACCCGGTCGACGAGCGCCCGGAGGTCGCGGAGGCCCGGCTCGACCGGCCGGTCGCCGAGGTAGGCGTCCCAGCGGCCCTCGGCGAGCCGCACCGTGCCGGGCAGCACCGCCCGCAGGTGCCCCCCGCCCACCGGGGTGAGCGGCAGCCGGACCTCCTCCGACGGGTTGCCGGAACCACCGGAACCGGGACCGCCGCGCCGGCGCAGTACCAGTACCGGCTCGGCCGCGTCGACGACCGCTATGTCGAAGGTGATGCCTCCGGCGGAGTCCGCGACGCAGTCGGCGCGCGGCGGTGCGCCGGGCGCGGGGGCCGGGTCGGTGGCATCACTCATGCGGGCTTTCCCCTCCGGAGCACGTCGGCGGTTTTGTAGCGCGCGGAGTAGGCGGCGTCCAGGACCGCCCCTCGGGTGCGGTGCAGCGCGTCACGGACCCGGCCGCGCGAGCGCCCGCCGCCGCCGCGGGCGACGAGTTCGGCGAAGAGCGCCTCGTGGCGTTCGGCGATCCGGACCGGGTCGAAGCGCTGCGACGAGGCGAGCGCGGCCTGCCCGGTACGGCGCCTGAGGTCGTCGTCCTGGATGAGCGCGAGCAGCGCGTCGGCGATCGCGTCCACGTCACCGACCGGCACCAGCCGCCCGTCGACGCCGTCCTCGATGATCTCGCGCGGCCCGTGCGGGCAGTCGGTGGAGACCACCGGCAGGCCGCAGCGCATCGCCTCGACGATGGTCATGCCGAAGGATTCGAGGCGTGAGGTCACGGCGGCGACGGAGCCCTTGACCCACTCGGGCTCCAGCGGGTTGGCCGTGCCCATCAGGAACACGTGGTTGTGCAGCCCGCGCGCCTGGATCAGGGCGAGCAGCGCGTCGCGCTCGTTGCCGGTGGCGTCGCCGGAGCCGTAGATCCGCAGCCGCCAGTCGGGGCGGGCGGCGACCACCTTCGCGAAGGCCTCGACGAGCAGGTCGTATCGCTTGACACGGGTGAGCCGGCCGGCCGCGACGACCCACTTGGCGGTGGAGTCGGCGGGTTCGACGGCCGGGGCGGGGACGCTGTTGGGCACGGAGTCGATGCGTACGCCGGGCAGCTTCAGCCTGGTGCGGTACGAGCGGGCGTCGGCCTCGGTGACGGTGGTGATCGCGTCGAGCAGGGCGTAGCGGTGGCCGATCTCGCGGCGCAGCCGGTAGCCGTGGCTGTCCAGCGTCAGGTGCTCCTGCCCGACGCGGACGGGCCCGCGGCGGGCCTGGCGGGCGATGTGCACGTTGAGGCCGGGCCGGGTGCCGACGACGACGTCGGCCCGGAGGGCCTTCAGGTGGGCGGCGATCCGGTCGTCGGTGAGGCGGCTGTACTGCTTCCAGCGGCCGTCGCCGCGCGGGAAGACCCTGGCGGGCTTCTTGTAGTCGGGGTGCGCGCCGTCGTAGGTGGGGCTGTTCTTGCGCAGGTCGACCAGGTGCTTCATGGTCACGCCGGCGGGGGCGCCGAGGGTCGGTTCCTCGCGGTGGCGGAAGACGGACACGATCTCGACGTCGTGCCGCTCGGCCAGCGTCCGGGCGAGGTTGAACGTCGTGCGGATCGTGCCGCCGATGCCGTAGGCGTTGTGCAGCAGGAAAGAGATATGCATCGCGTCGCCGCGTCCCCCTGGTCCGGACGTGCCCGTGGTCCCGTCCGATGGTCCGGTCCCTGGTCGGTCTGATCGGTCTGGTCTGTCGTCAAAGGGCGACTGTACTTTGCTTCCGACGGCCCGGACGGTCAGGGCCGATACGGCAGCTGGGGCACGGTGGCGCAGTTGTCGTCCATGTCGCCGCCCTGGGTGACCCAGCCCCGGCCGTCCTGCCAGCGGGCCACGGACAGGCAGGTGTGCCGGGTCCTGGGGGGCTCGGGGAGCCGCTCGAAGCGGACGGGCAGCAGGAGACCGCCGGCGGTGTACGGCTCGGGGCGGTTGACGAACCGTTCGACGCACGCGCGGGTGAGTCCGGCCGGGGGGCAGGAGCGCGCGGCGTCCGTGAACCACCTGGCGGCGGCCCAGCCCTCCAGGGCCCACTGGGAGAGCGGCTTGCCCTTCATGGCCCGCCGGAACTCCCGTACGGCGGGGTGCGCCGTGTCGTCGTGGTTGCGGCTGGCGCCGGTCGCCCACAGGGAGTTGCGGCAGCGCGGGGCGCCCTTGTAGTCGCGGGGCACGTCCTGGTTCCAGTTCTGGACGTTGGTGACCTTGGCGGTGACGGTGGCGCCGACGGCGTCCATCGCCTCGCACAGCCGGGCGTTGCCCCGCGCGTCGAGGGCGTCGAAGACCACGTCGACGCCCTGTGCGCGGAGGTCGGCGGCGACTGCGCGGTAGTTGGGGAGGGCGAAGTCGACCTGCTCGGGGACGACCCGGTACCCCTCCGCCTTCAGGCCCTCGGTGACGAGCCGGGCGTAGGACGCGGACGCCGCCTGGTTGTAGGAGACGACGGCCGCCGTGCGGGCGCCGTGCTCCCGCCTGAACCAGCGGTACACCTCGGTGCCGCCGGTGAGCACGCCGTTCCAGCCGGGCTTCCCCCCGGTGCGCGGTGCGGAGCTGCCGTAGATCCCGTACAGGTGCGGGTAGGTGTCGTACGCCGGGCCGAGCGGCTGGCCGCCGATGTCGGGGACGCCGGCGCGGGAGACGCGTGCGGCGCCCGCGTAGTCGAGGGCGGTGGTGGCGACCAGGGCGAGGACCCGCCTGCCGTCGACGAGTTCACGCACGCACGCGTCGTTGCCGATGCCGCTGCCGCCGTCGTCGCAGGTGGTGACCTCCACGCGGCGTCCGCCGATGCCGCCCCGGGCGTTGAGTGCTCCGAAGAACGCCAGCGCCCCGTCGCGGGGCCCGGTGAGGGCGTCGCCGCCGATGGGGCTGGTGGCGCCGGTGATGATGCCGACGCGGACGGGCTCCCCGCCGCCGGTCGCCGGCGCGGGGGGCCGCGACGCGAAGTCGCTCTCGGGGAGGCGGCTGCCGCAGGCGGCGCTCAGCGCGAGGAGCGCCGCCAGCAGGAGGGTCTCAGCAGCCCGGTACGGCCGAGGCATCGGGGCTGAGCTCGACCAGGGCGCACAGCGTCTTCACGGACACCTTCCAGGTGTCCTGCTGGTGCACGGCGGTGCCCTTGGAGTCCGGCAGGGCGGGGTTGCCGGCGACCAGCAGGTCGTAGGTGACGTCGGCCCGGTCGGCGGCCGTGAAGGCGACGTCCTTGACCTTCACGGACGTCTGGGCCGCCTGGGGGCCGGCGGAGAGGGCCTGGAGCACGGGCCTCATCCGGTCTCCGTTCTCCAGCAGCGCGGCCTTCCGGTCGATCGGCGTCTTCGGGTCGAAGAAGGTGGTCCAGTTCTTGCGGATCTCCTGCCGGGCAGCGCCGGGGTCGGCGGGCTGGTTCTCTCCCCCGGTCACCGTCGCGGTGGGCGTCGGGGAGCTCCGCGGCTCGCTGCCGTCCCCGTCACCGCAGCCGGCCGCGACGGGTACCAGTGCCAGTACCGCGACAGCGGCCAGGGCCGCCGTGCGGGGGCGCTTGCGGGGGTTCTTGTGGACCATCTGGCTCACCGCCGGGTTCCGGGGTCTGTGCCTTGTTGGGCCTTCCTGGGCATAGTGCAAGGAATCGCCATACATCGCCAGCCGGAGGGTTCGGGATGCCGACGTCACGGGTGCTGTGGTGGGGCGGGATCGTGGCCGCCGCCACCGGCGCGGTGCTGTGCGTGCTGGGCTGGTACGGGGCGTCCGGCGAGCGTTTCGCGGAGCGGCAGGTCCCCTACCTGGCGTCGTGCACGGTGCCCGGCGCCGCGCTGCTGGTCGCCGGGGCGGTGCTGCTGGCCGGCGGGCCGCCCCCGCGGCCCCCGGGGCACGGGGCGGTGCGGGAGCCCGGCGACGAGGCGGACCGCCCCTCCTCCGGAGCCCCGCCGGTCCGGGTGCCGGGCGGCACGCTGGCGCACCGCCCGGACTGCCCGCTGGTGGCGGGCAAGGCGGACGCGGTGCCGGTCGGGGACGCGGCGCTGGACCCGTGCCCGGTGTGCGAGCCGGAGGGCTGACGCCCCGGTGTCCTCGCTGACGTACGAACTGCTGCTGGCGGGGCTGGCGGTGGGCAGCGCGGCGGCCCTGACCGGGATCGGGCTGATCGTCACCTATCGCGCGACGGGCGTGCTGAACCTCGCGCACGGCGCGATCGCCATGGTCTGCGCGTACGTGCTGCGTGACCTGGTGGTGGAGTCGGGCTGGCCGCTGCCGCTCGCCGCGTGCCTGACCCTGCTGGTGGTGGCGCCCGGCATCGGGCTGGTGCTGGAGCGGGCGGTGTTCCGGCCGGCGGCGGTGCTGGGCCCGGACCCGGCCAGGACCCTGGTGGCGTCGATCGGGGTGTTCGTGCTCCTCGTCGGCGGCGCGGCCCTGGTGTGGGGCGGCGGGGCGCGGGCGGACGCGCCGGTGCTGCTGGGCGACGACCCGTGGGCGCAGCCGGCGACGGTGCTGCTGGTGGGCGGCGCGGTCGGGGCGGTGACCCGGTGGACACGGCTGGGGCGCGAGCTGCGGGCGGTGGTGGACAACCGGGAGCTGGCGGTGCTGAGCGGGATCGCCGCGGACCGGGTGTCGGCGGCGGGCTGGGCGTTCGGGTCGTTCACGGCGGGGCTGACGGGCGTGCTGCTGGCGCCGTACGTCCGGCTCGACCCGTACGGGCTTCCGCTGCTGGTCGTCGAGGTGATCGCGGTGGCGGTGGCCGCCCGGATGCGGAGCCTGCCGGCGGCGGTGACGACGGCGCTGGCCATCGGCCTCGCCCAGGCCCAGCTGACCCGCTTCCACCCGGAGGGCTGGGCGGGGCCGCTGGTCCAGGCGGTCGCCACCAACCTGTTCGTCGTCGCCCTGCTGGTCGCCGCGCTGGTGCTGCCGGGGGTGGGGGCGCGGGACGCCGTGCCGCGCACCTCCCCGGCGGGGGCGCGCGTCCCGGCGTGGCTGTGGGTGGCCGCGGGGGTGCTGTATCTGCTGCCCCTCGGCTTCGCCGGGAGCGACCTGCGGACGGCGGTCCAGGTGCCGGCGCTGGCGGTGGTTCTGCTGTCCCTGGTCGTGGTCACCGGCCGGGGCGGTCAGATCTCGCTGGGCCAGGCGGCGTACGCCGGTCTTGGCGCGCTGTTCACGGCGCTGCTGGCGGCCGGCCGCTTCCCGGGCCTGCCGGCCCTGGCGGAGCCGGCCGCGCTGCTGGTGGCCGTGGTGCTGGTCGCCCCGCTGGGCCTGCTCACCGGCGGGCCGGCGATCCGCCGCCACGGCCTGGCCCTGGCGCTGGTGACGCTGGCGGTGGGGGTGGCGGTGAGCCGGTTCGTCTTCGCGCAGCCGTACGCGACGGCGGGGCTGACGCTGTCGCGTCCGGCCGGCCTGGCACCGGACCGCGCGTACTACGCGGTGGAGCTCGCCGTGCTGGCGTGCGCCCTCCTGCTGGTCGCCGCCCTGCGCCGGGGCCGTACGGGCAGGGCGCTGGCCGCGCTGCGCGACCACGAGGCGGGCGCGCAGGCGGCGGGCGTACGGGTCCCGGCCCTGAAGGTCATGGCCTTCGTGGCGGGCGCCGCCCTGGCAGCGCTGGGCGGCGGCCTGCTCGGCATGGGCGTCCAGGCCTTCGACCCGGCGGCGTACGACCCGGTGCGCGGCCTGCTGTGGTTCGCCGCCGTCCTGGTGCTGGGCGCCGACAGCCTGCTGTCGCCGCTGGCCGCCGCGGCCCTGCTGGTCGGCCTCGACGCGGGTGCCCGGGGTGGCGCGGCGGCGGCCGTGATCGGGCTGCTGGCCGCGTTCACGGCTCGTGTCCCCCCGCCGGCGTCCCTCCTGCCGGGCGCGGCCCGGCGCCCGCACGGCACGCGTCAGCCGGGCGCGCCCGGCCACCCGGCCGGCACCGGCGCCCGCCTCTCCGAGGGCCCGGCGCTCCGCCGCCGGCCGCCGGTCCGCCCCGCGCGTCCCCCGGCGCGGCGGCCCGCCGCGCCCGCCCCCGTCCGCGGGCTGGAGGCCCACGGCCTGACCCTGCGCTACGCCGGGTTCACCGCACTCGACCGTGTGGACCTCCTCGTGGCGCCGGGCAGGGTCACCGCGCTGGTCGGGCCCAACGGGGCCGGCAAGAGCAGCCTGTTCCACTGCCTGGCCGGCACCGCCCGCCCCACCGCCGGCCGGGTCCGCCTGGACGGCACCGACATCACCGCCCGCCCGGCGCATGCCCGCACCCGGCTCGGCATCGCCCGCACGTTCCAGGAGCTGGCCGTGTTCCCGTCGCTCAGCGTCGAGGAGAACGTCCGCGTCGGCGGGGAGCAGGGCCGCGTGCGCGACGATCCGTACGCCGTCGAGCGCGCCCTGCGCCTCCTGGGGCTGACCGCGGCCCGCCACCTGCCCGCCGGCGGGCTGTCCACGGGCGCCCTGCGCCGCGTCGAGGTGGCCCGCGCCCTGGCGGGGCAGCCGCACACGCTGCTGCTCGACGAACCGGCCGCCGGGCTGGACGCGACCGAGGCCGCGGCGCTCGCCCGGGTGCTCAAGGCCCTCGCGGCGGACGGGACCGCCGTGCTGGTCGTCGAGCACGACCTGGACCTGGTCGCCGGCGTCGCGGACACCGTGCACGTCATGGAGGCGGGGCGGATCGTGCCATGAGCGTCGAGATCGCGCTGCGCTCCGCCCGCGTCCGCTACGGCCCCCTGGAGGCCCTCCACGGCGTCGACCTCCCCGTCCCGGCGGCCGCCGTCACGGTGCTGCTGGGCCGCAACGGATCGGGGCGTACGACCGTGCTGCGCGCCCTCGCCGGCACGGTGCCGCTGAGCGCCGGGCGGGTCGTGTGGCGGGGCGCCGACGTGACCCGGCTGCCCGCCCACCACCGGGCGCGCCGCGGCCTGTGCTTCGTACCGGACCGTCGCGCGCTGTACGCCACGCTCACGGTCGCCGAGAACCTCGCGCTAGGCGCCCGGGGCCGGGATCCCGCGCCCGCCCTGGACGCCTACCCCGAGCTCCGCCCGCTGCTCGCCCGGCCCGCCGGCACGCTCTCCGGCGGCGAGCAGCGGATGCTCGCCCTCTCCCGCGCGCTGCTCGCGCCCGCGCGGGTCGTCCTCGTCGACGAGCCGGGCCTCGGCATGTCACCGGCCGTCGCGGCCCGTACCCACCGCCTGCTGCGCGGCCTGGCCGACCGGCACGGCACGGCGGTGGTGGTGGCCGAGCAGCGCCCGCCGGCGGATCTGCCCGGCGGGTCGCCGGTCCACGAACTGCGGCGCGGGACCGTGTCCTTCAGCGGTGAGCTGGCCGAGTTCACTTTCCGAGCGGCGGAGGAACGGCGGCCGCCTTCGGAGCGGGCTTGAGGCCGGGGAGGGTGAGCATCATGCCCGGCCGGATCCGGTTCGGGTCGCTCCCCACGACCTTCCCGTTGGCCTTGTACAGCGCCTTCCAGCCGCCGGGCACCTTGAAGCGCCGCGCCACGTGGGTCAGGGTGTCGTCCGGCTGGACGGTGTGGGCGCGGCCGGAGAGCCCGTACTTCTTGGAGCAGACGGGCCAGGCGTTCCACCCGTGCCAGCGCAGCACCTCCTCGGCGACCGCGATCTGCTGCGGCCTGGTCGCCAGGTCGGCGCGGCGGGCGTGGGCGAGACCGCCGTACGTCTCCCAGGTGGACTGCTTGAACTGCAGCCCGCCGTAGAAACCGTTGCCGGTGTCGAGGTGCCAGCGGCCGCCGCTCTCGCAGTCCGCGACGCAGCCCCAGGGCCACTGGTCGCGGGCGCAGTCGGCGGCGGACACGGGCCGGGCCCCGGGCCCGGGTGCGGGCGGGGGCGGGTGGGAGCCGGGCCCGGCCGGCGCCGCGACCGCGCCCGTCGTTCCCCAGGCGAGCAGCAGCACGGCGGGCAGTGCGCCCGGCCACAAACGGATCTTCGGCATCGGCCCACGCTAGACGGGGCGACCGCGCCCGGTGGCGCCGCCGCGCGGTGCGGCGGCCCGGCCCCACCCGGTCGGCCGACGCACCGAGGCGCGGCCGACCCGTGACTCCGGCCGCAGATCACCCGTTGAACCCTTCATGAGACGAGCCGGGAACCGCCCGGCTTCGCACGCAACGAGTCCGAGGAGCCACCCGTGCCCCGCATGCTCGACGTCAGCGAGGACGTACGCGCCGAGATCGGCGACGAAGAAGCCGACCGGCTGCTCGCCGGCGAGAACGCCCCGGGCAGCTACGACTGCACCTCCTGCCGCACCCCGGGCGACTCCGAGCAGGAGCGCACCAGCACCGTCCTGTTCGTGGGCGAGGAGACCGCCGTCCTCGCCTTCGCCCACGCCACCTGCATCCCCTCCCAGGTCGTCAAGGTCGCCGAGGAGCAGCTCCAGGGCGCCGTCCGGTCGATCACCGGCGCGGAGGGGCAGGCGGCGGCCCCCGCCGCGCCCGCGCCGGCCGGCGACCAGGCCGTCCTGGGCGTCACCAGCGGTCTGGTGCTGATCGACAACGAACTGCACCCGGCTCTCGTGGTCGAGCCGACCGCGCCCATCGCACGTCCCGGGTCGGCCGGCGTCAGCGACGAGTTCCTGCCGCTGCTCATCGAGCAGGGCTTCCTGCCGGTGGGCGACGTCAACCAGAAGCCCAGCCCGATCGCCGGCTGGTCGGTGCTGCTCGCCATGGGCCAGCTGCACGCCATCCTCCAGCCGGGCACGGGCGGTGGCAGCCCGGTCGCCTGGTGGCAGGCCCACCAGCCGCTCCAGGTCACCGAGGGCTGGCGGGCGGCGGCGAACAGGTCGCACACGGTGCTGGTCTTCGCGGCCCCGGTCGGTTCCATCGGCCAGCAGCCGCGTGAGGACCTGCTGCGCGACGCGCTGGAGAAGGCGGCGGCGAACGGCCGGCTGGTCGCGGCGGCGATGCCGCTGGCCGGTACCTGATGCACCCGGGGGCGACGGGGGGCCGGACCGCGGAGGGCCCGGCCGCACGCCCCGGCACGCGGAGCGGGTACGCGCCGCCCTCGCCGCGCCCGGCGTTTTCCGCACCGGGGCCGCATCCGAAGGGCGGTGAGGTCGTTGGCTCATACGTGCACGCATACGAGTCTTCCCGCCAGCCGTACCAGCAGATTCCCGCCATGCGGTCCACGCAGGACGGACTGTCCGCCCCGTCGGCCACGCCGATCTACGACGCGCTGTACTCCGAGTACCTGAGGTCGTTCAGGACCCTGCCCGGCGACCGCAGCGGCGAGGAGGACCTGGGGTTCACGTCGTTCGGTTCGTCCGGGCCGGGCGGTGGCGCGGGGTCGTACCAGACACACCACGGCGGTTACACCAGCGGCTGGCAGCCGGTCCAGTCGATGCGCCGGGCCACCGGCCACCACCACGTACCGGCGGCGCTGCCACCGGCGCCCCGCAGGGGGCTGTGACCCGGCGGCGGACATGACGGCGGGGCCGGAGCGCATCGTTCGCTCCGGCCCCGCCGTCGTCATGCGCCCGGTGGGCGCGTGCGCGTCACTTCTTGCGGCCGCGCTTCTCGCGCACCCGCACCGAGATGTGGATCGGGGTGCCCTCGAAACCAAACTCCTCGCGCAGCCGGCGCTCGACGAACCGGCGGTAGCCGTGCTCCAGGAAGCCCGAGGCGAACAGCACGAACCGCGGCGGCTTGGTCCCCGCCTGGGTGCCGAAGAGGATGCGGGGCTGCTTGCCGCCCCGGATGGGGTGCGGGTGGGCCGCGACCAGTTCGCCGAGGAAGGCGTTCAGCCGTCCGGTCGGGACGCGGGTCTCCCAGCCGGCCAGCGCCGTCTCGATCGCCGGGACGAGCCGGTCCATGTGGCGGCCGGTGACGGCCGAGACGTTGACGCGCGGCGCCCAGGCGACCTGCTGCATCTCCGTCTCGATCTCGCGCTCCAGGTAGTAGCGGCGCTCCTCGTCGAGCTCGTCCCACTTGTTGTACGCGATGACGAGGGCGCGGCCCGCCTCGACGGCCATGGTGATGATGCGCTGGTCCTGGACCGAGATGGAGTCCGTCGTGTCGATGAGGACGACGGCCACCTCCGCCTTCTCGACGGCGGCGGCGGTACGCAGCGAGGCGTAGTAGTCCGCGCCCTCCTGGAGGTGGACCTTCTTGCGGATACCGGCGGTGTCGACGAACTTCCAGGTCGTACCGCCCAGTTCGATCAGCTCGTCGACCGGGTCGCGGGTGGTGCCGGCCATCTCGTTGACGACGACCCGCTCCTCGCCCGCGATCTTGTTGAGCAGGGACGACTTGCCGACGTTCGGGCGGCCGATGAGCGCGATGCGGCGCGGGCCGCCGACCGCGGTGCCGAAGGTCTGCTCCGGGGCCTCGGGGAGGGCCTTCAAGACCTCGTCGAGGAGGTCGCCGGTGCCGCGGCCGTGGAGGGCGGAGACGGGGAACGGCTCGCCCAGGCCCAGCGACCAGAGCATGGAGGCGTCGGCCTCGCCGGAGGGGCCGTCGACCTTGTTGGCGGCGAGGACGACGGGCTTCCCGGCGCGGCGCAGCAGCTTGACGACGGCCTCGTCGGTGTCGGTGGCGCCCACGGTGGCGTCGACGACGAAGACGACCGCGTCGGCGGCCTCGATGGCGAACTCGGCCTGGGCGGCGACGGAGGCGTCGATGCCGAGGACGTCCTGCTCCCAGCCACCGGTGTCGACGACCTTGAAGCGGCGGCCGGCCCACTCCGCCTCGTAGGTGACGCGGTCCCGGGTGACGCCGGGCTTGTCCTCGACGACGGCCTCACGACGGCCGATGATGCGGTTCACCAGGGTCGACTTGCCGACGTTCGGCCGGCCGACGACGGCGAGGACGGGGAGCGGGCCGTGCCCGGCCTCCTCGATCGCGCCCTCGACGTCCTCCACGTCGAAGCCCTCTTCGGCGGCGAGCTCCATGAACTCCGTGTACTCGGTGTCGCCGAGTGCCCCGTGGTCGTGCTGGTCGTTCATGAAGTCCGTTCCTCGTTCATCATCGTCATCGGCGGATCGAGTGATCCGCTACTCAAGACTCAGTCTCGCTCAGCGCCCGGTGAGGCGCCTGGCGTTTTCCAGGTGGGCGGTGAGCTTCTCCTGGATGCGTACGGTGGCGTCGTCCAGCGCCTCGCGGGTGCGGCGGCCGGAGCCGTCGCCCGCCTCGAAGGCGTCGCCGAAGACGACGTCGACGCCGCTGCGCAGCGGGGGCAGTGCTTTTATCAACCGTCCGCGGCGGTCGGTGCTTCCCAGGACGGCGACCGGGACGATCGGGGCGCCGCCGCGCAGGGCGAAGTACGCGAGGCCCGCCCGCAGGGAGGCGAAGTCGCCCGTGCCGCGGGTGCCCTCCGGGAAGATACCGAGGACGCCGCCGCCCGCGAGCACGTTCAGGGCGGCGGTGATGGCGGTGCGGTCGGGTGCGCCGCGGTCCACCTTCAGCTGGCCGATGCCTTCCAGGAAGGGGCCGAGAGGCCCCTTGAAGGCTTCCTTCTTGATCAGGAAGTGCACGGGCCGGGGCGCGGTGCCCATCAGCATGGGGCCGTCGAGGTTGTGCGCGTGGTTGACGGCGAAGATCACGGGCCCGGAGGCCGGGACCCGCCAGGCGCCGAGGACGCGCGGCTTCCACAGCCCGTACATCAGCCCGATGCCGATGCCCCGGCCGACGGCGGCGCCCTGGGGGGATGGGGTCACTCGGCGGCCCGCTTCTCCTCGACGAGCGTGACGACGCACTCGATGACCTGCTGGAGGGTGAGCTCGGTGGTGTCGACCTCGACGGCGTCGTCCGCCTTGGCGAGCGGCGACGTCTTGCGGCTGGAGTCGGCCGCGTCCCGCTTGATCAGTGCCTCGCGGGTGGCGTGGACGTCGGCGCCCTTGAGCTCGCCGGAGCGGCGGGCGGCACGGGCCTCGGGCGACGCGGTGAGGAAGATCTTGAGGTCGGCGTCCGGCAGGACGGTGGTGCCGATGTCCCGCCCCTCGACGACGATGCCCTGCTCGGCGCCCGCGGCGATGGACCGCTGCAGCTCGGTGATCCGCTCGCGCACCTCAGGGACGGCGCTGACGGCGCTGACCTTGGAGGTGACGTCCTGCGTGCGGATGGGTCCGGAGGCGTCCACCCCGTCGACGGTGATCGTCGGGTGGGACGGGTCGGTCCCGGAGACGATGGTGGGCTTCCCGGCGGCGGAGGCCACGGCGTCGGCGTCGTCGACGTCCACCCCGTTGGTGATCATCCACCAGGTGATCGCCCGGTACTGGGCGCCGGTGTCCAGGTAGCTGAGCCCCAGCTTGGCGGCGACCGCCTTGGAGGTGCTCGACTTGCCCGTGCCGGAGGGCCCGTCGATGGCGACGATCACGGATTCCACGGTGTCGGACACCTTCCTGGTACGGGGGAGAGGGCCGGCCGGTTGCCGAGGGGCCCTGCACAAGGTTACCGACTGCTGCCGCCACCCCTTGCACCCATTCGGGCTACACCCCCGGCCCGGCCGCCCCGCGGGCCCCCCGCGCCCCTACTGGCGCAGCGCCCAGCCCCGCTCCCGCAGGGCGGCGGCCAGCACCGGGGCGGAGGCGGGCTCCACCATCAGCTGGACGAGACCCGCCTGCTGGCCCGTCGCGTGCTCGATGCGGACGTCCTCGACGTTGACGCCCGCCCGGCTCGCGTCGGCGAAGATGCGGGCGAGCTCACCGGGCTGGTCGCTGAGGAGGACGGCGACCGTCTCGTAGGCGACCGGGCCGCCGCCGTGCTTGCCGGGGACGCGGGCGCGGCCGGCGTTGCCCCGGCGCAGGACGTCCTCGACGCCGGTGGCGCCGTCGCGGCGCTCGTCCTCGTCGGCGGACTGCAGCGCCCGCAGCGCCCGGACCGTCTCGTCGAGGTCGGCGGCCACCCCGGCGAGGACGTCCGCGACGGGACCGGGGTTCGCCGACAGGATCTCGATCCACATGCGGGGGTCGGAGGCCGCGATGCGGGTCACGTCGCGGATGCCCTGCCCGCACAGCCGTACCGCCGTCTCGTCGGCGTCCGCGAGCCGCGCGGCGACCATCGACGACACCAGCTGCGGGGTGTGCGACACCAGCGCGACCGCCCGGTCGTGCGTGTCCGCGTCCATGACGACCGGGACGGCCCGGCACAGGGCGACCAGCTCCAGGGCGAGGTTCAGCACCTCGGTGTCGGTGTCCCGGGTGGGGGTCAGCACCCACGGGCGGCCCTCGAACAGGTCGGCCGTCGCGGCCAGCGGACCCGAGCGCTCCTTGCCGGACATCGGGTGCGTACCGATGTACGCGGAGAGGTCCAGGCCCATCGCCTCCAGTTCCCGCTTGGGCCCGCCCTTGACGCTGGCGACGTCCAGGTAGCCGCGGGCGATCCCGCCGCGCATGGCGTCGGCGAGGGTGGCGGCGACGTACGCGGGCGGTACGGCGACGATGGCGAGGTCGACGGGGCCCTCGGGCGGCTCCTCGGTGCCGGCCCCGCGCGCGGCGGCGGTGCGGGCCCGGTCCGGGTCGTGGTCGACGAGGTGGACGCCGATGCCACGCCCGGCCAGCGCCAGGGCTGCCGAGGTGCCGATCAGTCCGGTTCCGATGACGACGGCGGTTCTCACTGGGCGATGTCCTTGCGGAGGGCGGCCGCGGCGCCGAGGTAGACGTGCGCGACGGCGGACTTGGGAAGGCCGGTCTCGACGTGGGCGAGCAGGCGCACGACGCGGGGCATCGCGCCGGCGACGTCGAGCTCCTGCGCGCAGATCAGGGGTACGTCCACGATGCCCAGCTCGCGCACCGCCGCGGCGGGGAAGTCGCTGTGCAGGTCCGGCGTGGCGGTGAACCAGAGGCTGATGAGGTCGTCGGCAACGAGGTCGTTGCGTTCCAGTACGGCGGTGAGCAGCTCGCCCACCCGGTCCCGCATGTGCCCGGCGTCGTCCCGCTCCAGCTGGACGGCCCCTCGGACCGCTCGTACCGCCACGTCCCGCTCCTTCGCCTGGTGCCTCTGTGCTGTCGTTCAGCCTAGTCAGCCCGGCCGCCGGCGCCCGATCCGTCCGGCATGCAGAACGGTGGGGCGGTCCCTCCGGGTGCAGACTGTGGGCATGCTGCTTCACATCGCACCGGCCGCCGAGTGGGCCGGTCCGGAGGTTCCTCACCGTCCCGCGTCCCTGGCCTCGGAGGGGTTCGTGCACTGCTCCCCCGACGAGGAGACGGCACTGGCCGTGGCCGGCGCCCACTACCGGGACGTGCCCGGGCCGCTGCTGCTGCTGGACCTCGACGAGGCGCGGCTCACCGCGGAGGTCCGCTGGGAGCCCTCGGGCGGCCGGCTGTTCCCGCATGTGTACGGTCCGCTCGACCCCGCCGCCGTCACGGGCGTGCGGGAGGTCCGCCGGGATGCGGCCGGCCGTGTCACAGGGCTCGCCCCCTGGGCGTAACCGGCAGCGCGGTGACTTCGGCCCGAGGGCGTACGGCGCCAGGATGCCGCTCATGAACCCAGTCCCCGCCTCCCGCCGTACCGTGCTCGGAGCCGCCGCCACCGTCGCCCTGGCGGCCGGCTGCGGCGACGGCTCGGGCGACGCCCCACCGGCCACCACCGCTCCCATGACGCCGGCCGGTTCCGCGACCGGCCCCGCGTCCTCCCCCGCCGTCCCACCGGATTCCGCGTCGGCTTCCGCGTCCGCGCCCGAGGCCGGAGAACTGGCCAGGACGTCGGACATCCCGTCCGGCGGCGGTGCGGTCCTCAAGGACCGGAAGGTCGTCGTGACGCAGCCGCGGGAGGGCGAGTTCAAGGCCTTCTCCGCGGTCTGCACCCACCAGGGCTGCGTCGTCGCCACCGTGGAGGACGGCACGATCAACTGCGCCTGCCACGGCAGCCGCTTCCGCATCGCGGACGGCTCGGTGGCGCGCGGCCCGGCGACCCGGCCGTTGCCCGCCGAGCGGATCACCGTGGCGGGAGGCACCATCCGCCTGGCATAGGGTCTGGCGCATGCCGACCCCCCACGAACTGGTGCGCGACCACACGATCTACTCCTGTGTCATGGGGTCGCGCGCCTTCGGGCTGGCCACCGACGACAGCGACACCGACCGCCGCGGTGTGTTCCTGGCCCCCACCGCGCTCCAGTGGCGTTTCGACAAGCCGCCCACGCATGTGGAGGGCCCGGCGGACGAGCAGTTCAGCTGGGAACTGGAGCGGTTCTGCGAGCTGGCCCTGCGGGCCAACCCCAACATCCTGGAGTGCCTGCACTCGCCGCTCGTCGAGCGCGTCGACGACACCGGGCGCGAACTGCTGGCGCTGCGCTCCGCGTTCCTCTCCCGCGAGGCCCACCGGACGTTCGTCCGGTACGCGAGCGGGCAGCGCCGGAAGCTCGACGCGGATGTCCGCCAGTACGGCGCGCCCCGCTGGAAGCACGCCATGCACCTGCTGCGTCTGCTGGCGAGCTGCCGGGACCTGCTGCGCACCGGCGAGCTGGTGATCCGGGTGGGCGACGACCGCGAGCGGCTGCTGGCGGTCAAGCGGGGCGAGGTGCCGTGGCCGCAGGTGGAGGCGTGGATGTCCCGCCTCGCCGCCGAGGCGGACGAGGCGGTGGCCGGCTCGCCGCTGCCGCCCGGGCCGGACCGGCGGGCGGTCGAGGACTTCCTGTTCCGTACGCGGCGGGCGTCGGCCCTCCAGTCGGACCCGTACGACGAAGCCGTGCAGGACGTCGTGGGCGGCGGGGGCGTCCGGTAGCGCGGAGGCCGCCCGCGCCTCGTCCAGGACGGTGTGCAGCGCCTCCGCGTCGGCCCGCACCCGCCCGGTGTCCACGCCGGTGGCCGCTCCGTGCCGGCTGTGCGGCGACGACGGAGGCCAGGTCGAGGAGCTCCGGGAGTGCGGTCAGGGACCTAAGCGTCCCAGAGCGCCCCCAGCGTCAGAAGCTCGCTGCCGTGCTCGATGCGGTCCGCCCACTCCTTGGGCCAGGCACCGGCGCCCAGATGGGCCCCGGCGAAGGCTCCGGCGAGGCAGGCGATGGAGTCGGAGTCGCCCTTGGTGCAGGCGGCGCGGCGCAGGACGGTGAGCGGCTCCTCGGGGAACTGGAGGAAGCACAGCAGCGCGGTGGTCAGCGCCTCCTCGGCGATCCAGCCCTCGCCCGTCAGCAGGCACGGGTCGGTTTCCGGATCGGCCGTGCGCAGCGCAGTGTCCAGCCTGCTCAGGGCGTCCGCGCACTCGTCCCAGCCCCGCTGGATGAACGCCTGGGGCGTCGCGTCGTGGGAGTACGTCCACAGGTCGCCGAGCCACTGCTCGCGGTAGCGGGAGCGGTTGTCGTACGCGTAGGAGCGCAGGCGCCCGACCAGGCCGAGGGGTTCGGCGCCCCGCGTCAGCAGGTGGACGGCCTGGGCGGTGAGGTCGGAGGCGGCCAGGGCGGTGGGGTGGCCGTGGGTGAGGGCGGCCTGCAGCTGGGCGGCACCGGCGCGCTGCTCCTGGCTGAGTCCCGGTACGAGGCCGATGGGGGCGACCCGCATGTTGGCGCCGCAGCCCTTGGAACCGATCTGGCTGGCCTGCTGCCAGGGGCGGTCGCCGTCGAGGTTCTCGCAGGCGACCAGGCAGGTGCGGCCGGCGCCCGGTTGTTCTCGGGCGAGTGGTACCAGGCGACGAACTCGTCGCGCAGCGGGCGGGTGAGCCACTGGGGGGCGAGCGCGCCGCGGGCGAGGGCCGTGCGGACGGCGCGGCCTACCGCGAGGGTCATCTGGGTGTCGTCGGTGACGAAGGCCGGCGTGGGCAGGGTCATTCCCCGCCAGGGCCCGCACTTCGCGAGGATGGACGGGACGTCGTGGAACTCGGTGGGGAAGCCCAGCGCGTCGCCGAGCGCGAGCCCGATGAGCGAGCCGGTGGCCGCCTGCTTGGTGATGGTCCTGGACGTGATCATTTCTGCCGTCCCTCCGGTCGCAGCAGTGGCGGGTGCAGGGCCGTGGCCTGGCCCGCCCGGTACAGAGCGGCCGGTTTCCCCCGTCCGCCGGTGAGGCGCGGCGGTCCTTCCACGGCCTGGACGAAGCCGGGTGTGGCGAGGACCTTGCGCCGGAAGTTGGGGCGGTCGAGTTCGACGCCCCAGACCGTCTCGTACACCTGCCGCAGCTCGCCGAGGGTGAACTCGGGCGGGCAGAAGGCGGTGGCGAGGCAGGTGTACTCGAGCTTGGCGCCGACGCGCTCGTGGGCGTCGGCGAGGATCGTGTCGTGGTCGAAGGCGAGGGGGCCGTACGACCCGTAGGGCAGCCACTGGGCGTGTGCCGCGTCGCCGCCGCCGCGTGGTTCCGGCAGGTCCGGTACGAGGGCGGTGTACGCGACCGAAACGACGCGCATCCGGGGGTCGCGGTCGGGGTCGCTGTAGGTGCGCAGCTGTTCCAGGTGCAGCCGGGCGACGGTGGCGCCGGACAGGCCGGTCTCCTCCGCGAGTTCGCGGCGGGCGGCCCGGCCGGCGGACTCCCGGGGCAGGACGAAGCCCCCGGGCAGGGCCCACGAGCCCCGGTAGGGCTCCTGTCCCCGCTGGACGAGGAGCACCTGGAGCCGCTCGTCGCGGACGGTGAAGACGGCGAGGTCGACGGTGACGGCGAAGGGCTCGAACGCGTGCGGGTCGTAGCCGTCCGGGCGCCGGGCTTCCGGGCGCGGGGCGCTCATGCGCGCCGCCGCGCCGTGCGGGTCCCCACCACCTCCGCCGCGCGGGCGTCGGGGCCTGGTCCACCCCCGTGGGTCCAGGTCCGCCGGCCCGGCGCGGCGGAGGTGATGAAGACGGTCCTGTCGGCGACGTGCACGCCATCCCCCTTTAAGAGTCACCTTGACTATAAAGGCCACGGGGGTGCCCCACAAGCACGAAAGCCCGCGGCCTTCCAGCAGGCCACGGGCTTTTCGTACGGCTATGGACTGTTACAGACCGACTTCCCTCATCAGCATGCCGACCTCCGTGTTCGTCAGGCGGCGCAGCCAGCCCGACTTCTGGTCGCCGAGCTGGATCGGGCCGAACGCGGTCCGCACGAGCTTCTCGACCGGGAAGCCGGCCTCGGCGAGCATGCGGCGCACGATGTGCTTGCGGCCCTCGTGGAGCTGCACCTCGACCAGGTAGTTCTTGCCGGTCTGCTCGACCACCCGGAAGTGGTCGGCGCGGGCGAGGCCGTCCTCCAGCTGGATGCCGTCCTTGAGCCGCTTGCCCACCTCGCGCGGGAGCGGGCCGGTGATGGCGGCCAGGTAGGTCTTGTTCACCCCGTACTTGGGGTGCGTGAGGCGGTGGGCCAGCTCACCGTGGTTGGTGAGCAGGATGATGCCCTCGGTCTCGGTGTCGAGGCGCCCGACGTGGAAGAGCCGGGTCTCGCGGTTGGTGACGTAGTCGCCGAGGCACTGACGGCCGTCCGGGTCCTCCATCGTGGAGACGACGCCGGCGGGCTTGTTCAGCGCGAAGAAGAGGTACGACTGGGTCGCCACGGTCAGACCGTCGACCTTGATCTCGTCGTGCTCGGGGTCGACACGCTTGCCCTGCTCCAGGACGATCTCGCCGTTGACCTCGACACGGGCCTGCTCGATCAGCTCCTCGCACGCGCGGCGCGAGCCCATACCGGCCCGGGCGAGCACCTTCTGGAGCCGCTCGCCCTCCTGCTCGGCGCCCGGGAAGGTCTTGGGCGTCCTGACCTCCGGCCGGTCCGCGTACCGGTCGCGGTTGCGCTGCTCGATCTTGGCGTCGAGCTCGCGCGAGCGGGCCGGGGCATGCCGCTGTCCGTGCGGGCCACGACGGGGCGGGGTGCCGCCCTGCGGGGCCTTGGGGCCGCCCTTCGCGCCACCGCGGGCCGCGGCGCCGCGGCCCTTCTTCGGGGCCTCGGACGTGCCGCCCACGTCGTAGCGGCGCTCCTCGGGACGCGGGTTGCGCGGCCGTCCGCCGCCGCCCTGCCTGTCGTCACGGCCACCGCCGCCACCGGCGCCCCGGTGACCGCCGCCACCCGCGCTGCCGCCGCGGCCGCCGCTGCTGCTACCGCTTCCGCGGCCGCCGCTGTTGCCACCACGGCTCCCGCCGTTGTTTCCGCTGCTGTTCCTGCCGCTGCTGCTTCGCATCAAAGTTCCGTCTTGTCGTCTGCCTGCTCGGAATCCGGAGCGTCCGGATCGAACGACGGGACCCCTTCCTGCGACTCCGCCTCGATCGCCTCCGCCTCGGGGAGGAAGGGCGCGAGCTCGGGGAGTTCGTCCAGGCCGCGCAGGCCCATCCGCTCCAGGAAGTAGTTCGTCGTCCTGTACAGGATCGCACCTGTTTCGGGTTCCGCGCCCGCCTCCTCGACCAGACCCCGCTGGAGGAGGGTGCGCATGACCCCGTCGCAGTTCACCCCGCGCACCGCCGAGACCCTCGACCGGCTGACCGGCTGGCGGTACGCGACGACCGCGAGCGTCTCCAGCGCGGCCTGGGTGAGCCGGGCCTGCTGCCCGTCGAGGACGAAGCTCTCCACGGCCTCCGCGTACTCGGGCCGCGTGTAGAACCGCCAGCCGCCGGCGACGAGCCGCAGCTCGAAGCCGCGCCCGTGCACGTCGTACTCGTCGGCCAGCTCGCGCAGCGCGTCGGCCACCTCGCGCCGGGGGCGGTCCAGCACCTTGGCGAGGTGCTCCTCCGTGGCCGGCTCGTCGACGACCATGAGGACGGCCTCCAGGGCCGGCTTCAGCTCCATCACGACTCCTCCTGGTCGAACTCGTCCGTCACGGCGGCGTCCTGCGCCCCGGTCCACCTCACCACGAGTTCACCCAGCGCCTCCTCCTGGTCGAGGGCGACGACCTTCTCCCGGTACAGCTCCAGCAGGGCCAGGAACCTGGCGACGACGGTGAGCGTGTCCGGGGCGTCCTCGGCCAGCTCCCGGAAGCTCGCCTCGCCGCGCTCCTTCAGCCGGGCGACGACCACCCCGGCCTGCTCGCGGACGCTGACCAGCGGGGCGTGGATGTGCTCGACGTACACCTGCGGCTTCGCCCGGGGCCGCATGGCCTTGACGGCCAGCCGGGCGAACCCCTCGGCGCCGATGCTGATGACGACGTCGGGCAGCAGCTCGGCGTGGTGGGGTTCGAGGCCGACGGTACGGGGGTACCGCCGCCCCTCACTGTCCAGCCGCTCGCCGAAGATGTCGGCGACCCGCTTGTAGGCGCGGTACTGGAGCAGCCGCGCGAACAGCAGGTCCCGTGCCTCCAGCAGTGCGAGGTCCGCCTCGTCCTCCACCTCGGCGGCGGGCAGCAGCCGCGCGGCCTTCAGGTCGAGCAGGGTGGCCGCGACGACGAGGAACTCGGTGGTCTGGTCCAGGTCCCAGTCGGGCCCCATGGCGCGGATGTGCGCCATGAACTCGTCGGTGACCTTCGACAGGGCGACCTCGGTGACGTCCAGCTTGTGCCTGGAGATCAGCTGGAGCAGGAGGTCGAACGGCCCTTCGAAGTTCGCCAGCCGGACGGTGAACCGCCCGTCGGCGTCCCTGGCGTCGCCGGTGTCGCCGGGCTCCCGGGCCGCCGCCGGCGCCTCGGCGGGCCCCTGGAGGGGCGCCGGCGGCTCTGGGGCGGCGTCCGGCGCTGCGGGGTCGGCCGGGGGCGGCGGGGGCGGCGATTCCGGCGGGTCCGGCACCGGCTCGGGGGCGTCCGGGGGGCGGGGGGCCTGAAGGGGGGCCTCCGGCCGTGCGGCGCCCGGACCGCGGCCGAGGGCACGGCGGCGGGGCGAGGAAGCGTCGGTCGGGGGCATCGTGGTCCTGGGCGGGGCGAGGAACGGGCGGCGGCCCGCGCAGGCTACCGTCAGCGCCCGCGCAGGCGCCGCACGAGGATGCTCGCGTCGCCCCGCGACTCCAGGTCGGCCAGCACCACGGCGACCGCCTCGCGGACGATGCGCCCGCGGTCGACGGCCAGGCCGTGCTCGCCGCGCAGGACCAGGCGCGCGTGCTCCAGGTCCATCAGCTCCTCGGCGGAGACGTACACCGTGATCTTCTCGTCGTGCCGCTCACGCCCGCTGGGGCGCCGGTTCGCCCCGCGGCCCCGGCGCCGGGCCGGAGCACCGGCCTGGGCGGTCCCCGGCGCCGTCTTCGCGGGCGGCTCCGCCTCGCGGCTGCGGGGCTCCGCGGTGTCCGCCTCGGCGGCCGCGTGCTCCTCGGGGGCGGAGGCGGGCACCGCCGCCCCCGGGTCGCTCTCGCCCGCCGGCGCCGGCACCCGCGGCTCGCCGTTCTGGCGGCGCGGG
The DNA here is from genome assembly GCF_056432045.1 of Streptomyces sp. NPDC045701. Taxonomy (NCBI): domain Bacteria; kingdom Bacillati; phylum Actinomycetota; class Actinomycetes; order Kitasatosporales; family Streptomycetaceae; genus Streptomyces; species Streptomyces sp. NPDC045701. Next base: position 50,713 of record NZ_JBWKJV010000029.1, read on the forward strand.
GTCGACGACTGGAGCGCCATGCCCCCTGTCGTACGGAACAGCTCGTCGGCACCGGGCAGACTCACTCGGCGTGACACCGGGCGAGCACCTCCCTGGCGAGCTGGCGGTAGGCGGCCGCACCGACCGAGTTCGAGGCGTACGTGGTGATCGGCTCACCCGCGACCGTGGTCTCCGGGAAGCGCACGGTCCGGCCGATCACCGTGTGGTACACGTGGTCGTCGAAGGCCTCGACGACCCGCGCGAGCACCTCCCGGCTGTGCACCGTGCGCGAGTCGTACATCGTGGCGAGGATGCCGTCGAGCTCCAGCTCGGGGTTGAGCCGCTCCTGAACCTTCTCGATGGTCTCGGTGAGCAGCGCGACACCACGCAGCGCGAAGAACTCGCACTCCAGCGGCACTATCACCTTGTGGGCCGCCGTCAGCGCGTTCACGGTCAGCAGACCGAGCGACGGCTGACAGTCGATCACGATGTAGTCGTAGTCGTTGAGCAGCGGCTTGAGCGCCCGCTGGAGCGTCGACTCGCGCGCGACCTCGCTCACCAACTGCACTTCGGCGGCTGACAAATCGATATTGCTGGGAAGCAGGTCCATGTTGGGCACGGCGGTCTTCAGCAGGACCTCGTCGGCCGACATGCCCCGCTCCATGAGCAGGTTGTAGACGGTGAGGTCGAGCTCCATCGGGTTCACCCCGAGGCCGACCGACAGGGCTCCCTGCGGGTCGAAGTCGACGAGCAGCACCCGTCGTCCGTACTCCGCGAGCGCGGCGCCCAGGTTGATGGTCGACGTGGTCTTGCCCACGCCGCCCTTCTGGTTGCACATCGCGATGATCTTCGCGGGGCCGTGGTCGGTCAGCGGTCCCGGGATCGGGAAGTACGGCAGGGGCCGTCCGGTGGGGCCGATCCGCTCGCGGCGCTGGCGGGCAGCGTCGGGGGCGAGGGTGGCCGCGTACTCCGGATCGGGCTCGTACTCGGCGTCGGGGTCGTAGAAGTGCCCCTCGGGGACTTCGTCGTAGGCGGCGAAGTGGGTGGACTCTCGGCCACTCTCGTTGCCGGCCATGGCGTTCACGTGTGGGCCGTCCGTCGTCTTCATCGTGTGGGCTGTCGTCCTGTGCTGCTGGCCGGCCGCGAAGGATCGGACAGCGACCGAGCCGGCGTCGCCGACCGTTCCCGGTTGACCACCCCCAGGAGTAAATGTCGACTCATTCACAAGTCGTCTTACCTCCTTGGATGTGACCAGGAAACTTATCGATAGGTCAGCGTGGCACCATGCCGACGGTTTGCGACTCTATGGCGTGTCACCGCTCCGCAGCAACACAATCGCCCGGACGCGGGCCGATGTGTCGGCAAAGAAACAGTCCCGTGTCAAGGGCGCACGGCCATGCATCGGCACGTTTCCTGGGTGTGCGAAACGGTTAAAGGGTTACGTTCGAGACGACTTGAGCGACGGTCAGGGGGCACCGGACACACGTCCGGCCGGACCTCGTGGCGCAAGGTCCGGCCGGATGTGTGAGGTTGACGGCAACCGTTGACGGTCGGCCGGTGGTGCCGCGGGTCAGCCGATGAGCGAGCTCAGCTCGAGGTGCTCCAGGCCGTGGGCCTCGGCGACCTCCTTGTAGACGACCTTGCCGTCGTGGGTGTTGAGGCCCTTGGCGAGAGCCGCGTCGCGGCGCAGCGCCTCGACCCAGCCGTTGTTGGCCAGCGACACGATGTAGGGAAGCGTGGCGTTGGTCAGGGCGTAGGTGGAGGTGTTCGGCACCGCGCCCGGCATGTTGGCGACGCAGTAGAAGACCGACTCGTGGACGGGGAACGTCGGCTCGGCGTGCGTGGTGGGACGGGAGTCCTCGAAGCAGCCGCCCTGGTCGATCGCGATGTCGACAAGGACACTTCCGGGCTTCATCCGGGAGACGAGCTCGTTGGTGACCAGCTTCGGGGCCTTGGCGCCGGGGATCAGCACCGCGCCGATGACGAGGTCGGCCTCCAGGACGGCCTTCTCCAGCTCGAAGGAGTTGGACATGACGGCCTTGACCTTCGTACCGAAGATCTTGTCGGCCTCACGGAGCTTGTTGATGTCGCGGTCGAGCAGCGTCACCTCGAAGCCCATGCCGACGGCGATCTGGGTGGCGTTCCAGCCGGAGACGCCACCGCCGATGACGACGGCCTTGGCCGGGATCACGCCCGGGACGCCGCCCGGCAGCACGCCGCGGCCGCCGGCCGCGCGCATCAGGTGGTAGGCGCCGACCTGAGGGGCCAGCCGGCCCGCGACCTCGGACATCGGGGCGAGCAGCGGCAGGGCGCGGTTGGCGGTCTCGACCGTCTCGTACGCGATGGCGGTGGTGCCGGACTCGATCAGGGCGTCCGTGCACTCACGGGAGGCGGCGAGGTGCAGGTAGGTGAAGAGGGTCTGGTCCTTGCGGAGCCGGTGGTACTCCTCCGCGATCGGCTCCTTGACCTTGAGCAGCAGGTCGGCGGTGGCCCACACCTCGTCGGCGGTCGGCAGGATCTGCGCGCCCGCGGCGACGTACTCGTCGTCCGTGATCGAGGAGCCGACACCGGCGTTCTGCTCGACGAAGACCTGGTGCCCGTTGCGCACGAGCTCGTGCACACCGGCGGGGGTGATGGCCACCCGGAACTCGTTGTTCTTGACCTCGCGGGGGATGCCGACCTTCACGTCGATCACGGTCCTTGGCTTTGGGGGTACGGGGGCAATGCAATACATACCCGGATACACAGGACGCACCGGGATAGACCGCGGTCAATCGCGGCCCGCCCAGTCTATTGAAGGGTCTGCCGTTGTCTAGCCTTGCAAAGCATTAATCTTTGGCTGAAGCACTGCGGATTTCGTAGGCAGCCCGTGGGGCGGAGCTTCCGGTTCCCAGCAGCTGGTCGGCGGCGGCGCGGTGCAGCCGGGCCGCAGCGGGATCGCCGAGCCGGTCCAGGGTGTCCGCCAGCCGCAGCTGGAGCGCCGCGAGAAGCCGCACGTCCTTGGCCCGGCGGGCCCACTCGACGGCCTCCTCGCAGGTGCGCAGCGACTCCTGCGGCCGTCCCGCGTACTCCTGGACCCGGGCCGCCTCGCTCAACGCCCGCGCGTGGCCCGCGAGATCACCGAGGCGGCGATATCCGGCCGCGGCGGCCCGCCAGTTCCTGAGCGCCTCGCCGTACCGGCCCTCATAGGTGTGCACGGCGCCGAGCCTGCCGTACAGCCGCGCCTGGTCGGCCCGCTCGTCGCGGGCGAGGCGCTGCGACAGGGCGCGCCCGTACCAGTCGGCGGCCCGCTGCCAGTCCCCCAGCTCCTGGTGAGTGCCGCCTACGGATTCCATCGCGCGGCTGATCGCGTACGGGTCGTTAGCGAGCCGTCCGGCGTCCAGCGCGGCCCGGTAGCGGACCAGCGCGTCGGCGGTACGGCCGGTCCGGGCGTCCAGGTCGGCGAGGTTCAGCAGGGCGGCGGCCCGCTCGCGGTGCAGCCCGCGCCGCTCGGCGACGTCCAGGACCAGCTGGTGCAGCCCGTACAGCTCCGGCGCGGCGTCCTCGGTGCCCCGGTGCGCGGCGAGCGCCCGGACGAGGGCGGCGACCAGGCGGCGGGCGAGGGTGTCGAGCTCCCCGTCGGCGACGGCGACCCGGGCGGCGGCCAGCAGCGCGGGCTGCCGGGTGCGCAGCCACGCGGCGGCGGCCTCCGGGCCGGGGAAGCGCAGGGCGCGGGGCAGCCCGGCGAGCCTGCGCCGCGCGGGTGACCCCTCCGGCTCGGTGACCGCCCGGCAGGACTGGAGCAGCCGCACGGTGCGCTCCAGCATCCGGGCGCGGGCCAGCTGCACCTCGGCGGGCCGGTCCTCGGTGTCGAGCAGCTCCCGCAGCAGGGGCATCAGGCAGCCGGGCACCTCGTACCGCTCGTCGCCCGCCTCGTGCACGAGCCCGGCGACGGCGAAGCCCTCCAGCGCGGAGCGGGCGGCGGAGACCGAGCAGCCGGCCAGCGCGGAGGCGGTGTGGGCGTCGGCGGTGCCGTCCGGGGCGAGGGCGAGCAGGCGGAGCATTCGGGCGGCGGGCACCGGCAGCGCCTCGTAGACCAGGCGGAAGGCGCGGGCCAGCGGGCGGACGGCGACCGGGCGCTCGGGCTCGTCGGTCAGGGCGCGCAGCCGCTTGGTCAGGTCGGCTACGGACGACATGGGGCGGGCCGCGAGCCAGCCGCCGGCCAGCACGAGGGCGGCGGGCTGGCCGGCGCACAGTTCGGCGAGCGTCTCGGCGGCCTGCGGGTCGACGGTGATGCGCACCGAGCCGGTGTAGCCGTCGAGCAGCTCGATGGCGGACTTGGAGTCCAGCCCGCCCACCGTGCAGGGCCGTACCCCCGGGATACCGGTGAGCGGGCCCTGCGCGACGGCCACGACGAGGCAGTCGGGGTTGTCGGGCAGCAGCGCGTCGACCTGCTCGGCGCTCGCGGCGTCGTCCAGCAGGAGCAGGACGCGCCGCTCGGCGCACGCGCCGCGCAGCAGCTGGGTCAGTTCGTCCTCCCCCGCACCGGCGGGGGCGGGGACGCCGAGGTGGTCGAGGAGCCCGCGGGCGATCCGCTCGACCGGCACCGGCTCCCCGCCGGGCTCGGTCAGCCGGGCCCGCAGGACGCCGTCGCGGTAGCCACGGGCGAGGTCGCCGACCAGTTCCTCGGCGAGCGCGGTGCGGCCGCTGCCGGGGCGGCCGGCGATCAGGAGCACCCGGGCGCGCGGGGAGGGCCGCCCGGCGAGGGTGTCGAGCCCCGCGCGGGCGATGTCGGCCCGCAGCTCCTTGAGCTCGCGCGCCCGTCCGTAGAACCGACGGCGTCCGGGCCGCGCACCGGACCGGTCCGCACCGCCCGCGCCGCCGAAGTCCACCGCCTGATCCGTCACGGGCCACGCTCCCGTCCGCTGCGCACGTGCTGATCCCGCCGGGTCCCCAGGCGGGCGATCCGAGCGTAGTTCAGCCGCCGTGCCCCGCCCGGCTGAGCACGGCGGACGAGTCCCTCAATCGGATCAGCCGATCGTCACACCGCAGGGCCGTTCGGACTCTTTTCCCGGACCGCCGCCCGGTACACCCGTGTCTCGCGCGGCCCCAGGGGACGTCTTGCCGATCAGGCCGGGCGTCGTGAGCCCGGCCTGATCGACAAGACATCCCCTACGCCTCGAAGGGGCGGGCCGGCCAGGGTGCCTCGGCGGGACGCAGGGCCTCCAGACCGTCGCCCGCACGGGCGGCGAGCACCGACAGGACGCCCACCACCAGGCAGGTGTTGTGCAGCTCGCCCGCCAGCACCCCGCGGGCCAGCTCGTCGAGCGGCACCCGCGCGAGCTCCATGTCGGCCTCCTCCTCGGCGACCTCGAAGCGCTCGCCCTCCGCCGCCGACAGGCCACGGGCCAGGAAGATCCGTACGGCCTCGTCGCAGCCGCCCGGCGTGGTGTACACGTCCGTGAGGACGTGCCACGTCTCCGCCTTGACGTGCGCCTCCTCGTACAGCTCCCGTACCGCCGCGCTCAGCGGGTTCTCGCCGGACACGTCCAGCAGGCCGGCCGGGATCTCCCACAGCTTGTGCCGCACCGGGTGGCGGTACTGGCGCAGCACGAGGACCCGGTCGTCGTCGTCGAGGGCGAGGACCGCGACCGAGCCGGGGTGGACCTGGTAGTCGCGGCGTACGACGGTCCCGTCCGGCATGACCACGTCGTCGGTGCGGACACTCGTCTTGTTGCCCTTGAACGGCACGGCGGTCGCGGTGACCCGCCACTCCTCGGGCGTGTCCTTGATGGTCATGAAGACGTCCTCCCTCGTACACACACAGAAAACCGGGGCACGTGCCCTGATCAGGCGCGTACCCCGGTCAACCGTATCGCTAGCGCGTCACTTGCCCGTCTTGCGCTCCACGGCCGCCTTCACCAGGCCCGCGAAGAGCGGGTGCGGACGGGTCGGGCGGGAGCGGAGCTCCGGGTGCGCCTGGGTGGCGACCAGGTAGGGGTGCACCTCGCGCGGGTACTCCACGTACTCGACCAGCTTGTTGTCCGGGGAGGTGCCGGAGAAGACGATGCCCGCCTTCTTCTCCAGCTCCGCGCGGTAGGCGTTGTTCACCTCGTAGCGGTGCCGGTGCCGCTCGTCGACGTACGGCTGGTCGCCGTAGACCTCGCGGACGATGGAACCCTCGGCGAGCTTCGCCGGGTACAGGCCCAGGCGCATCGTGCCGCCAAGGTCGCCGGCGCCCTCGACGTACGCCAGCTGCTCCTCCATCGTCGAGATGACGGGGTGGGAGGTGGCCGGGTCGAACTCGGTGGAGTTGGCGTCGGCGATGCCCGCCAGGTTGCGCGCGGCCTCGACCACGATGCACTGGAGGCCCAGGCACAGGCCCAGCAGCGGGATCTTGTTCTCCCGGGCGTACTGGATGGCGCCGACCTTGCCGTTGACACCGCGCTCGCCGAAGCCGCCGGGGATGACGATCGCGTCGACGTCGCCGAGCTGCCTGGCCGCACCCGCCTGCGTCTTGCAGTCGTCGGAGGTGACCCACTTGACCTTGACGCGGGCCTTGTTGGCGAAGCCGCCCGCGCGCATGGCCTCCGTCACCGACAGGTACGCGTCGGGCAGGTCGATGTACTTGCCGACGAGCGCGACCGTGACCTCGTGGTCGGGGTTGTGCACGCGGTCCAGCAGGTCGTCCCACGTCGTCCAGTCGACGTCGCGGAACGGCAGGTCCAGCTTGCGCACGACGTACGCGTCCAGACCCTCGGTGTGCAGCACCTTCGGGATGTCGTAGATCGACTTGGCGTCGATGGCCGCGACCACGGCCGCCTCGTCGACGTCGCACATCAGCGAGATCTTGCGCTTGATCGCGGTCGGTACGTCCCGGTCGGCGCGCAGCACGATCGCGTCCGGCTGGATACCGATGTTCCGCAGCGCGGCCACGGAGTGCTGGGTCGGCTTGGTCTTCAGCTCGCCGGACGGCCCGATGTAGGGCAGCAGCGAGATGTGCACCACGAAGACGTTGTCCCGGCCGACCTCGTGACGGACCTGGCGGACGGTCTCCAGGAACGGCAGCGACTCGATGTCGCCGACGGTGCCGCCGACCTCCGTGATCACGACGTCGACGTCGTCGGCCGCCATGCGGCGGATGCGGTGCTTGATCTCGTTGGTGATGTGCGGGATGACCTGGACGGTGTCGCCGAGGTACTCGCCGCGGCGCTCCTTGGCGATGACCTGGCTGTAGACCTGGCCGGTGGTGACGTTGGCCGAGCCGTCGAGGTCGACGTCGAGGAACCGCTCGTAGTGGCCGATGTCCAGGTCGGTCTCGGCGCCGTCGTTGGTGACGAACACCTCACCGTGCTGGAACGGGTTCATCGTGCCCGGGTCGACGTTGAGGTACGGGTCGAGCTTCTGCATCGTGACCCGAAGGCCCCGGGCCTTGAGGAGCGCACCCAGGCTGGAGGCGGTCAGGCCCTTGCCGAGGGAGGACGCGACACCCCCGGTGACGAAGATGTGCTTGGTCGTCGTGGATTTGGGCGGCATGGCCAAGAGGGGGCTCCCGTGGTCGCGTTCTGGAGGTGCGTTCCGGCGTCCGCCCGGAGGGTTCCGGGGGTGCCGTCGCTGCGGTTCGGGGGCCGCCGATTCGAGGTGCGGCGCCCACCGGTCCACGGGCTACCAGGGTATCAGCGACGCGGCACCCCCGCTTCCGGCCACGCGCGCACCCGGCGGCTCCGCGCCCCGCTCCGGCCGGGACGCACGCAGCGCGCACGCCCGGACACGGTGGGCACGCGAACGGGCCGGGGGTTTCGCACCGGGAGAGGAGGGTCACTCGTTCTGTTCAGCAGCTCTACCAGGACGATCACACAGAGGGCCGGGTCGCGTCGTATCCTGCTCGGACATCCGCTGCCGAGCCGGCCCCCCACAACGGCACCACCCCCGCCCGAAACCGGGAACATCCGCTCGTCGGCGATCCTTGACCTTGACCCCAGTAAGCGCCCCACGGGGGCGAACGTTGCCGTTCGACTGGAGATTGCACGTGGCCGGGCGCATCGAGGACTACGCACTCATCGGAGACATGCAGACCGCCGCCCTGGTCTGCCGGGACGGCACGGCCGACTGGCTGTGCCTGCCCCGCTTCGATTCGCACGCCGTCTTCGCAGGACTCCTCGGTACCGAGGAACACGGTTTCTGGCGGATCGGGCCGGCGCACGCCGACGGCACCGAGCCGCCCGCCGCCGACCGGCGCCGGTACGTCGGTGACTCGCTGATCCTGGAATCCGAGTGGGACGCACCGGGCCGGGGCACGGTCCGCGTGACCGATTTCATGCCGCCGCGTGACGGAGCCCCGCAGCTGGTGCGGATCGTGGAGGGCGTCAGCGGGCGGGTGCGGATGCGGTCCGCGCTGCGGATGCGGTTCTCCTACGGGCGTGTGGTGCCCTGGGTGCACCAGGTCGACGGCCGGACGGTCGCCGTCGCCGGCCCGGACTCCATCTGGCTGGACACCGAGGTCGAGACCCATGGCGAGGACCTCACCACGTACTCCGACTTCACCGTCAAGGAGGGCGACCGGGTCGCCTTCACCATCAGCTGGCAGCCCTCGCACCACCCGCAGCCGCCGGTGGCGGATCCGATGGGCGCGCTGGAGGCCACGTCGGACTTCTGGCGCGAGTGGGTCGACCACTGCACCTACCGGGGCCCCTACCGGGAGGCGGTGGTCCGCTCCCTGATCACCCTGAAGGCCCTGACGTACGGCCCGACGGGCGGCATCGTCGCCGCGCCCACCACCTCCCTGCCGGAGGACATCGGCGGCGTACGGAACTGGGACTACCGCTACACCTGGCTGCGGGACGCGGCGATCACCCTCTCCTCGCTGCTGCGCACCGGCTACCGCGAGGAGGCCCGCGCCTGGCGCGAGTGGCTGCTGCGCGCGGTGGCCGGCGACCCGGAGAACCTCCAGATCATGTACGGCATCGCGGGCGAGCGGGAACTCGGCGAGGCGGAGCTGGACTGGCTGCCGGGGTACGAGAACTCCGCCCCGGTCCGGGTCGGCAACGGCGCCGCCAACCAGCTCCAGCTCGACGTCTACGGCGAGGTCACCGAGGCCCTGCACCTGGCGCACATGACGGGCCTGTCCCGCAACGACTACGCCTCGCTGCTCCAGCTGAAGCTGATCCGGTACCTGGAGAACCACTGGGACCAGCCCGACGAGGGCATCTGGGAGGTGCGCGGGCCGCGCCGCCACTTCGTGCACTCCAAGGTGATGGCGTGGGTCGCGGTCGACCGGACGATCAAGCTGATCGAGTCGGGGGACGCGGACGGGCCGCTGGACAGGTGGCGCGAACTGCGCGACAGGATCCACCGGGACGTGTGCGAGAAGGGGTACGACCCGGAGCGGAACACGTTCACGCAGTCGTACGGCTCCAAGGAGCTGGACGCCTCGCTGCTGCTGATCCCGCAGGTGGGTTTCCTCCCGCCGGACGACAAGCGGGTCATCGGCACGATCGAGGCGATCCAGCGGGAGCTGTCCACCGAGGACGGCTTCATCCTGCGCTACCCGACCGAGGGCGCGGACGAGGGTGTGGACGGACTGCCCGGTGACGAGGGCGCGTTCCTGGCCTGTTCGTTCTGGATGGCGGACGACCTGGCGATGATCGGGCGGGTCGACGAGGCACGGAAGCTGTTCGAGAAGCTGCTGGGGCTGCGCAACGACCTGGGGCTGCTGGCGGAGGAGTGGGATCCGCGCCTGCAGCGCCAGGTCGGCAACTTCCCGCAGGCGTTCAGCCACGTGCCGCTGATCGACACGGCGCTGCGGCTGACCGCCTCGGGCGCGTACGGCGGCTAACAGGCGGCCACCACCTCCAGGGCGGCGCGCTCCCCCTCGGTCGCGCCGCCCTCCATGAAGCCCTGGAAGTCGTAGCTGCAGTGCTCGCCACCGAGGTGGATGTTGCCCTGCGCGGTTCCCTCGTAGCCGGCGTACCGGTGCAGGTAGCCGACGGGCCAGTACGAGTAGGCGCCGAGGGCGTACGGGTTGTGGTGCCAGGCGGAGAGCTGGGCGCGGCCGGTGAAGGCCCTGGACGTGCCGGGGAAGAACGCGTCGATGGCGCGCAGGCGGCGGGTGGCGAGGTCGCGCACGTACGGGTCGGACTCGGTGGAGAACGGCCCGGCGGGGCTGAGGTCTCGTGCCAGGGAGCCGCCGTTGTACTGGATGAGGATGCCGCCGGTACCCGGCTGGATCTTGGTGGTGTCCCAGGTCTGCTGGACGTCGCTGTCGGTGAAGCAGTCGCCGGCGGAGACGCCCGGCCAGGGACCGGTGCCGCGCCAGGGGCGGGTGGCGCACTGCATGTTGAGTTTGGTGCAGTGGCCCATGCGGGCGTCGCGCAGCAGGTCGCGCATGCGCGGGTCGAACCCGGCCTGGCTGAGGTCGAGCCGCTGGAGCACGGGCAGCGGGACGCACAGCACGGTGTGGTCGGCGGTGACCGTGCGGGTGGTGGCGCCCTCGGTGAAGGTCAGCGTCTGGGTGCCGTCGGTGTTCGCGCGCACGGCGGTGAGCGTCCAGCCGGCGCGGAGGGTGCCGGAGGGCAGCGACCGGGCGATGGCGTTCGGCAGCAGGTCGTTGCCGCCGGTGATGTGGTAGCGCTCGTTGGACAGGCCCCAGACGTTGAAGTGGCCGGGGTTGGTCTGGTAGCCCATCAGCAGGACCAGGGCGAGGGACGACTGTTCGGTGGTGTCGGCCCCGTACTCGACGTTGTACGCCACGTCGATGAACTGCCCGAGCGGTGAGGCGTGCCCGCCCGGCACGCGGCTCTCGATCCATTCGTATATCGACATGTCGTCCAGGGCGGTGCCGCGGGGCGTGGACTGGTTCCACTTCACCTCGCCGGCTTCCTGGAGGTCCCGGTGGAGCTGCTGGTAGACGGCCTTGAAGTCCTCGTCGGCCTGGTGGCGCGGGTAGTAGGTGCCGTCGAACCACAGCACCTCCTCGGCACCGGTCGGTCCGCCGCCCAGGAAGTCCTCGACGTTCAGGCCGAAGCGGCGGCACAGCGCCAGGATCTTCTTGTGGCTGGTGTCGATCAGCTCACCGCCGATCTCGGAGGTCTGGCCGTACGCCCAGTGGTCGCGCTGCGTCCACATGCGACCGCCGACGCGGGTGGGGTTCGCCTCGTACAGCGTGCAGTTCAGGCCCGCGTCCCTCAGGGTGAGGGCGGCGGTCAGGCCGGCGATACCGGCGCCGACGACGGCGATGCGCGGGGCTGCCGCCCCGGCCGCGCGGGCGGGGGTGGGCCGCGCCGCGACCGCCGTGCCGACCCCGGCGGCGAGGCCCAGGGCGGCGGCGCGGCGCAGCAGCTCGCGGCGGGTGGAGCCGCGGACGGCGGCGACGGGCATGCCGAGCCGGTCGGCGGCGGCGTGGTGGGCGGCGATGTCGCGCAGGGTGCGCATCAGGGGCGTACGGGACATGGATCTGCTCCTCAGACGGTCGCGGCGGGCTGGACGTCGTGCTGCTCCTCGCGCTCGGCCGCGTCCTCGAGGACGATCCGGCCGATGATCTCGTACCGTTCGGGCCGTCTGGCCTTCAGGTACAGGCCCAGTCCCAGACCGCCGAGGAAGACGGCGCCGACGATCCACGGGATGAGGGTGAAGAAGAGGGAGTCGGCGGCGAGGCCGGCGGCGGTCTCCATGTTGAGCACCAGCAGGACGACGACCGCGGTCATGCCGATCCCGCCGAGCAGGGGTGCGGTGAGGGTCCGGAACCAGTGCCGGTCCTCGGGGTGGTTCTTGCGGAAGTAGCCGATGACGGCGAACGAGCAGAGCGTCTGGACGATGAGGATCGCCATCGTGCCGAGGATCGCCAGCAGCGTGTAGAGGTGGATGTACGGGTCCTGTCCGGTGAGCCAGAAGGCGCCCACGAGGAGGACGGCGATACCGCTCTGCGCGTAGGAGGCGATGTGCGGCGAACCGTGCCGGGCGTGTGTGCGGCCGAGCGCCGGGTGCAGGAAGCCCTCGCGGCCGATGGCGTACAGGTAGCGCGAGGCGCACTGGTGGAAGGCCATGCCGCAGGCGAAGGAACCCGTGAGCAGCAGCCATTGGAAGGCGTCGACGGCCCAGGCTCCGAGGTACGACCGCGTCGGGTCGAAGAACAGGTCGAGCGGGACGGCGGACGCGGACACCTCGACGGCGCGGTCGAGGCCGTTGCCGGCGATGGTCATCCAGGACACGTAGATGTAGAAGAGGCCCACCCCCACGACGGAGACGAGGGTGGCGCGCGGGATGACGCGCTTGGGGTCGCGGGACTCCTCGCCGTACATCGCGGTCGACTCGAAGCCCACCCACGACCAGAAGGCGAAGAAGAGGCCCAGCCCGGCGGAGGTGCCGGTGAAGGCGTTGGCGGGGTTGATCGGCTCGACCGGTATGCCGTCCGGGCCGCCGCCGTTGACGAGGACCGCCGTGGCGACGGCGAACAGCACGGCGATCTCGGCGACGAGCATCACGCCGAGCGCCCTGGCGGTGAGGTTGATGTCGAAGTGCGCGAGGACGGCGGTGACGGCGAGCATCGCGGCCGCGTAGACGATCCACGGCAGGTCCACGCCCAGCTGGTCGGCGACGGTGGTCCTGGTGAAGTAGGCGAAGACGCCGACGATCGAGGCCTCGAAGACGATGTACGCGAGGACCGCCAGCATGCCGGAGGCCATCCCGGCGATGCGGCCGAGGCCGTGTGAGATGTAGCCGTAGAAGGCACCGGCCGCGGTGATCCGTTTCGCCATGGCGACGTAGCCGACGGAGAAGACGGTGAGGACGAGCGTCGCGAAGAGGTAACCGGCCGGCGCCCCGGTGCCGTTGCCGAATCCGACGGCGATGGGGAGGTTGCCGGTCATCGCGGTGATCGGGGCGGCGGTGGCGACCGCCATGAACACGACGCCGACGAGCCCGACGGAGTCCGCCTTGAGCCGCTGCACCTGGTGGCCTGCTGGAGTGGGATTCTCTGCCATGGCGGGACACCATCCTCCGGCGTGACGTACGCCACAATCGACAGGCGGTCGCGCAAATGGCCCGCCGGCGCGACGAGTTGTCGCCCGGTGCCGGCGTCGTCATCGTCCGGTGATGTCCCCGGAACACGGACGCGGGTACCGTCCGGCCGTATGACCTCCATGAACGAGCAGGGCGGTATCACCGTGCAGCGGGCCCTGGAGCTGCCCGGGCTGCGCGGGGGACTCCCGGAAGTGGTCGTCGGGGCGGACCGGCTGGACCGGACGGTGCGCTGGGTGCACGCCGGCGAGGTGCCGAACATCGCCTCGCTGCTGAAGGGCGGCGAACTGCTGCTGACGACCGGGCTGGGGCTCGGTACGCGGCCGGCCGAGCAGCGGGCGTTCGTGCGGCGGCTGGCGGACCGCGGGATCGCGGCGCTGGTGGTGGAACTGGGGCCGAGGTTCTCGCGGCTGCCGGCGACGATCGTGGAGACGGCGCGCGCGGCGGGCCTGCCGCTGGTCCAGCTGCACCGCGAGGTCCCGTTCGTCTCGGTGACCGAGGAGGTCCACACCGAGATCGTCAACGGGCACTACGCCCTGCTCCGGCAGGCCGAGGACGTGCACCGGCGGTGCACGGAGGCGCTGCTGGGCGGCGGCGGGGTGCCGCAGGTGCTGGGCATCCTCGCCGACTTCGCGGCCAACCCGGTGTTCCTGGAGACCACCGACGGGCGGCTGCTGTACGCGGCGGGCGGCGGGCCGGGGCCCGATCCGCTCCAGGTGTGGGAAGGGCTGCGCGGCCAGCGCGAGGCGCGGGAGGCGGGGCCGCCGGCGGGGGCGGTCCTGGTCGACGTGCCGGGCGGCGGGCCGGGCGCGGCCGCGGTACGCGCCCGGCTCGTCCTGCTGGCGGTGTCCGGGGGGCTGCTGCCGGTGCACCGGATGGCGGCGGAGCGCGCGGCGGGCATCCTCGCGGTGGTGCTGATGCAGGCGCGTCAGGAGGAGGAGCTGGCGGCGCGGGGCCGGGGCGACTTCCTCACCGACCTCGCGGAGGGCCGCGTGTCGGCGGAGGACGCGCCCGCGCAGGCCCGGGTGCTGGGCTTCAGACCGGGCGACGGCCCGCTGCTGCCGGTCGTGATGCGGCTGGGCGCGGACGTGCTGCCGTACGGCAACTGGTCGCTGCTGGCCCGCGCCGTGCTGGAGGAGCTCTCGGCCGTGGGGGTGCCGGTCCTGCTGGGCGTGCGCCCCGTGGAGGGCAGGGTGCCGCTGCTGCTGGGCCTGCGGACCGAGTCGGAGCGGACGGCCGTCGCCGACCGGGTGGCCGCGGCGCTGCGGGCCGGTGTGGCGCGGGCGGGGCTGGTGGGGGTCACCCCGTCCGGCGGCTGGGGGAGCCCGTCGGGCGGGCACCCGCCGGTCGTCGTGGTGGGCGTCGCGGGCGGGTGGGCGGCGGCGTCGGCGGGGCTGCGGCACGCCGCGGAGACGGCGACCGCGGCACGCGGGCTGCCGGACCGGCCGTGGTACGACGCGCGGCGGCTGGACATCGACCTGTTGCTGTGGCGGCTGCGGGAGCATCCGGACCTGGCCGCGTTCGTGGACCGGGCGATCGGCCCGCTGCGGGAACACGACCGGACGTCGCGTCCTGCCCTGCTCCCGACGCTGGAGACGTACCTGGCGCACGCGGGCCGCAAGGCGGAGACGGCACGCGAACTGCACCTCAACCGCCAGACGCTCTACAACCGCCTGGCCCGCATCGGCGACCTGCTGGGCACGGACCTGGACGATCCGCAGACCGTCCTGGCCCTCTCCCTGGCCCTCCGCGCCCGCCGCCACACGCCGTGACCGGTACCGCGTGGCCCGCGGGCCCGGCCTGCCGGCCGCATGGCCCGGTGGCCGCGATGGCGGCGTGGGCGCCGGTGGCCCGTGGCCGCGTCACCCCGTCGGCCGGTCAGCCGGTACGGGGGCGCGGCCCCGCGCACAGTTCGTCGTAGACGCTCAGCACCTGCGCGATCGTCTCGTCCTCCGTCGGCCACGTCGTCGCCTGCGTCCGCCCCGCCGCCGTCAGCTCCGCCCGCCGCCCGGGGTCGGCGAGCAGCGCGGTCACCGCGCCGGCCAGGGCGCCCGCGTCCCCGTACGGCACGAGTTCCGCCGCGTCGCCGACGAGTTCCGGTACGCCGCCCACCGCCGTGGCGACCAGGGGCACGCCGAGCCGCAGGGCCTCCTGGGCGAGCGGGGACCTGGCCTCCCAGCGGCTCGGGAGCACCGCCACGTCCGCCGCCGCGATCAGCGCGGTGACGTCGGCGCGCCGCCCGAGCAGCCGCACCGGCAGCCCCTCCAGGTCGATCCGCCGTTGCAGCACCGCCCGTTGGGGCCCCTCCCCCGCGACGGCGACCAGCGGCACCGGGTCGTGGCGGAGCCAGAACCGGGACGCGTCCAGGAGCGTGCGGTACCCGCGGTGCGGCTCCAGCGCGCCGACCGCCACCAGCAACGGCCGGTCCATGGCGCCCAGTTCCGCCCGCGCCTTGCCGGCCTCGGACTCGGCGACACCCCCGCGCGGGGCGGGGATCGAGACGGGCGCCAGCCGGGCGTCGCGGGCGCCCCGGCGCCGCGCCCGGTCGACGAGTTCGGACGACGTGCCCAGCACAACGGCCGCCTCGCGTGCGGTTCTCCGTTCCATGAGCCGGAGCAGCCTGCCACGGGCGCCCTCGGCGTGCGTGCGCGTGTGCCAGGTGACCACCAGCGGTACGCGCTGCTGCCCGAGCGCCAGCCCGGCCCGTACCGAGGCGTGCAGTCCGTGCGCGTGCACCACGTCCGCGCCCGCGCACGCCGCGCGCAGCGCCCCGATGGCGACCGGGTCACCGCGGCGCGGCACGGGCACGAACCGCGCGCCGGTGCCCCCGAAGTCGTAGTCGTGGTCCAGTTCGGCAGGGGCGCACACCGTCACCCGCACGCCCCTCGCCACGAGCCCGGCGGCCAGTGATCTGACGTGAGCGCTGCTGCCCGCGCTGCCGCCACCCAGCACCTGGACCGTATGCAGCTGTGTCACGCGCCCAAGGATGCCAGTCCGTACGCACGTTCCGGCACCGTCGCGGCGAAGCGGCCGTGTCGCGGGGCGTGAACCGTCGTCAGTGATCACTCACGCGGGTGAACCGGCGACCCGGCTGACGGTGTCTCCGTACGCCGCGGCGGCGACGAGCCCGGCGGCGTGGGCCGCCAGTCCGGCCCGCCCGTTGGCGGCGGCGACCGCGGTGCCGAGCACCGCGCCCAGGGCGTGGGCGCCCGCGTCGCCGAGCATGGTGCGCTCACCGAGGTCGTCGGCGGCGACGGCCGCCGCGGCGCCCATCGGCGCGGCGGCGAGACGGCCCCGCGCCAGGCCCGGCACGCCGACCGCGAGCACGGTCAGGACCGCCCGGCCGGGGCGTACGTCCACGAGGTTGACGAAGTGGGCGGTCCCGGCGATCACCACGCCCGCGAGGGCCTTGTCGACCGGCCGCTCCTTGAGCAGCGCGCCCGCGACGAGCCCGGCGGCGCCGATCCCGAGGAGTTTGACCGCCCCGCTGGTGACCCCGCAGTCCCGCAGGGCGCCCAGGTGCGCCCGGAATCCCCGCCGGTGGTCGCCGTTGACGTCGTCGTACGCCCCACAGACACCCGCCACCAGGCCGGCCACCGCGACGGCGCCCCGCTCCCGGCCGCCACGGCCCGCCGGCAGGGCCCCGAGCACGGCGCCCACGGCGGTGGCGGGCCCGGCGTACAGGTCGACGGTCCGCCCCGCGTGGTTCTTCCGCTCCCACCGCTCGTCACGCCGCCTCCGCAGCCCCGCGTACACGGCACGGGTGGCTCCGGCGGCGAGCCCGAAGGCGACAGTCCTGATCACGCCGGCAACCCTACGCGCCCCCTTGCCACCAGAAGCAGTGCGCCCGCCACCCCTCCCCCTGCGGGCGACCGTCCCGCCGGGGCCACCCCCTCCGTTGCGGGCAATCGTTCCGCCGGGGCGGAACGGGTGGGCACACGGGACCGGGGCGGTGCCTGACCGGGTGTCCCCGGGGGTGGTACCCCCGCAGGCGGTGCGCCCCGGCGAGCGGGCCCGGCGGGCGGCGCACCCCGGCGAGCGGACCCAGCGGGCGGGGCCCACCGCGCACCGCGAGACGCCTCCCGGGCGCGCCGGCTCGCCGGCGGCCCGGGTCCCCGCGCCCGGAAGCGTCAGGCGTCCGCCCGTGCCGTCGCCAGCAGTTCCTCCGCGTGCGCCCGGGCCGTTTCGGAGTCCTCCTGGCCGGCCAGCATCCGCGACAGCTCGCGGACCCTGTCCTCGCCCTCCAGCACCGTGACGCCCGAGCGCGTCACCGACCCGTCGCTGGTCTTCTCGACCAGCAGCTGCCGGTCGGCGAAGGCCGCGACCTGCGGGAGGTGCGTGACGACCACGACCTGCGCCGACTTGGCGAGCTTGGCCAGCCGCCGCCCGATCTCCACCGCCGCCTTGCCGCCGACGCCCGCGTCGACCTCGTCGAAGAGGTACGTCGGCACCGGGTCCGTACCGGCGAAGACCACCTCCACGGCCAGCATCACGCGGGACAGCTCACCACCCGACGCGCCCTTGGCGATCGGCCGGGGCGGCGCCCCGGGGTGCGGGGCGAGCAGCAGCTCGACCTCGTCGGCGCCGGCCGGCCCGTAGGCGACGGTCCGCCCGCCGACCTCCACCCCGTCGGGGTCCTCGGACTGGCGGATGTCGAACGACACGCGCGCGTGGGGCATGGCCAGCGAGGCCAGCTCCGCGGTGACGGCGTCCGCGAACCGGGCCGCCGCCTCCGTCCGCGCGTCCGTCAGCGCCTGGGCCAGCCCGGACAGCTCGGCACGCAGGGCCTCCCGCTCCGCCGTCAGCTCGCCGATCCGGTCGTCGTCGCCGTCCAGCTCGGTGAGCCGGGCAGCACCCTCCTCCGCCCAGGCCAGGACGGCGGCGACATCGGTGCCGTACTTGCGGGTGAGGGCGGTCAGCGCCGCGCGGCGCTCCTCGACGGCCGCCAGGCGCCGGGGGTCGGCGTCCAGGTCGTCGGCGTACCCGGCGAGTTCCGTCGCCACGTCGGCGAGGAGGATCGAGATCTCACCCATCCGGTCGGCGAGCGCGGCCAGTGCCGGGTCGTGCGACCGGACGGCCTCCAGCGCCCGCTGCGCGCCCGCCACGAGGGTCGTCGCGTCGAGCACCTCCGGGTCCTCCGGGTTGCCCGCCAGCGCCCCGTGGGCGAGCGCCGCTGCGGACGCGAGGGCCTCGGCGTGGCCGAGCCGCTCCGCCTCCGCGGCCAGTTCGGCGTCCTCACCCGGACGCGGCTCGACCGCCTCGATCTCGGTCAGTCCGAAGCGCAGCAGGTCCGCCTCCTGGGCCCGCTCCCGGGCGCGGGTGGTGAGCTCCTCCAGCCGCGCGGTGACGGCTCGCAGCCGCCGGTAGGCGTCGCTGTACTTGGCGAGGGGCACGGCGACGGCGTCGCCCGCGTACCGGTCGAGCGCGCCGCGCTGCCGGGCGGGCTTGAGCAGGCCCTGCTGGTCGGTCTGGCCATGGACGGCGACGAGCTCGTCGGCCAGTTCGGCGAGCACGCCGACCGGCACGGAACGCCCGCCCAGGTGTGCCCGTGAGCGGCCCTCGGCCGAGATGGTGCGGCTGATGAGCAGCGCGCCGTCGTCGAGTTCGGCGCCCGCTTCCTCGGCCCGGACCGCCGCGGCGGCGCCGGGCGGCACGCTGATGCGGCCCTCGACGACGGCGGACGGCGAACCGATCCGCACCAGGGCGGGGTCGGCGCGCCCGCCGAGCAACAGTCCGAGGCTGGTCACGACCATGGTCTTGCCCGCGCCGGTCTCACCGGTCACCGCGGTGAAACCGGGTGACAGCTCCACCACCGCGTCGTCGATTACCCCGAGCGACCGTATCCGCATCTCCTCCAGCACGGAGAAGACCTTACGAGGTCCGGGGCCCGCTGTGCGACGGCCCCCGCCCCGCGGCGCCGAACCCGCAGGTCGCCGCCGGGTCGCGGCGGTGGTCCGTCACCCGCCGGAGTGGAGCCGGCACGGTGCGGACGACCCGCCGGCGGGCGCTCCGGGCCGGGGGCCGGACCCGGGCGCGGCGTCAGTGCGGGGCACCCCGCCAGCCCGAGACGGGCAGCGCGAACTTGGCCACCAGCCGGTCGGTGAACGAGGCGTGGTGCAGGCGGGCGAGGCGTACCGGCACCGCCCCCCGGCGGACCTCCACCCGGGCGCCGGCGGGCAGTTCGACGGTGCGGCGCCCGTCGCACCACAGCACCCCGTCGGGGGTGTGCGGCTCCACCTCCACCGCCAGCACCGAGTCCGGCGTGGTCACCAGCGGCTTGGCGAACAGCGCGTGCGCCCCGATCGGCACCATCAGCAGCGCCTCCACCTCGGGCCACACCACCGGGCCGCCCGCCGAGAAGGCGTACGCCGTGGAACCGGTGGGCGTCGCGCAGATCACCCCGTCGCAGCCGAAGCCGGTCACGGGGCGGCCGTCGATCGCCAGGACGACCTCCAGCATGCGTTCGGGCGAGACCTTCTGCACGGCGGCCTCGTTGAGCGCCCAGTCGCTGTGCAGGACGTCGCCGTTGTTGTGCACGGTGACGTCCAGGGTCATGCGCTCCTCGACCTCGTAGGCCCGGGTGACCACCCGGTCCACGACCTGGTCGAGGTCGTCCCGCTCCGCCTCGGCGAGGAAGCCGACGCGCCCCAGGTTGACCCCGAGCATCGGTACCCCGGAGGCGCGCGCGAACTCCGCGCCGCGCAGCAGCGTCCCGTCACCGCCGAGGACGATCAGCAGTTCGCAGCCGTCGAGCACGTCGGGCGACGCCTCCGGTACGGTCTCCACCGTCGGTGGCAGCGGCAGGTCGGCCGCCTCGGCGGCCAGGACGCGCACGCCGATCCCGCTGCGCAGCAGGCCGAGCACCACGAGTTCCGCGCTGCGGATCGCGGCCGGCCGGCCGGTGTGCGCGAGCAGGAACACGGTCCGCGGTGCGCCGGTCGCCGCAAACGCTGTCGATGAACTCAACGAGGTCCCTCCGCCACGGCGCGTTCCACATCCGCCGGATCCAGCGCGGGCGCGCCCGCCCGCAGCCACAGAAAGTACTCGACGTTGCCGGACGGGCCGGGCAGCGGACTGGCGGTGACGCCCAGCACGCCGAGGCCCAGCTCGCCGGCCTGCCGCGCGACGCCCCGCACCGCCTCGGCCCGCAGCTCCGGGCTGCGCACGACCCCGCCGCTGCCCAGCCGCTCCTTGCCCACCTCGAACTGCGGCTTCACCATCAGCACCAGGTCGGCGTCGGGCGCCGACACCCGCGCCAGGGCCGGCAGGACCAGCCCCAGCGGGATGAACGACAGGTCGCCCACCACCAGATCCACCGGTTCTCCGTCGATCGCGTCCAGCGTCAGCTCACGCACATTGGTACGGTCCTTGACGGTCACGCGTTCATCGCTCTGCAGCGACCAGGCCAGCTGCCCGTACCCGACGTCGACGGCCACGACGTGCGCCGCCCCGGCGCGCAGCAGCACGTCGGTGAAGCCGCCCGTGGACGCGCCCGCGTCGAGCGCCCGCCGCCCCTCGACCCCCAGCCCGCGCGGTACGAAGGCGGCGAGGGCGCCGGCCAGCTTGTGGCCGCCGCGCGAGACGTAGTCGGGGTCGCCGTCGTCCTGCGCCACGACGATGGCCGCGGCGGTCTCCACCTGGGTGGCGGGCTTCGTGGCGGTGTTGCCGCCGACGGTCACCCGTCCCGCGGCGATCAGCTGGCTCGCGTGCTCGCGCGAGCGGGCGAGCTTGCGGCGCACCAGCTCCGCGTCCAGACGACGGCGTGCGACTCCTGCCACGTTCGGTTCAGCTCCTGTGTTCGTACGACGAGGACATCGGCGGGGACGCCGGCGAGGGCGCGTCGAGCGCGGCCAGCGCCTCCCGCAGCCCCCGGTGTACATCCTCGTACACCTCCAGGTGACCGTCGGCGGGGAGGTGGTCGGCGTCGGCCAGCCGCTCCAGGCCGGCGTCGACCTGCGGGTGCCCGGTCGGGACGCGCCCGACGCCGAGGGGGGCGGGCGCGGCCGGGTCGCAGGACTCCGCGGGCTGGTCCCGGACGCCTTCCGGGACCTCGGGCATCACGTCGGTCATGCCCAGACGCTACCCCGAAGGGCTGGGGTACCGTCGTGCACGATGGCCACGATCGACGAATGCCGCGCCGCGCTCGACGGACTCGCGGACAGCCTGGCGCACGCCGACGGCGCGGTGCGTGGCGCCGCCGCGCTCGACCGCACGCTGAGCTGCCACATCACGGACCTCGGCGTCACCTTCACCGGCCGCCTGGCCGGCGGCCGGATCGAGGTGCTGGACCGGGTGGACGGGCCACCGCCCGGGCGGGCCGACATCCGGCTGAGGATGTCCGGCGACGACCTGGTGGCTCTGGTGGGCGGCGAGCTGGGTTTCGCCAAGGCGTGGGCCTCCGGCCGGGTCGGACTGGAGGCCGGCTTCCGCGACCTGCTGCGCCTGCGGTCCCTGCTGTAGGACGGCTCCCCACGGGTCCGCGCCCGCCCGCCGGTCCCAGCCCGCCGGGGTCAGTCGCGCGCCGCGCCCACCGCCGCCCGGGAGGTGCGCGCCCGGGCCTTCCTCGCCGCCGGTACGACCAGCGGCGTGCCGGTCTCCGGGTCGTCGATGACCTGGCAGCGCAGCCCGAAGACCCGCTCGACCAGCTCGGCGGTGACCACCTCGGACGGCGGGCCCTCCGCGACGATCTCCCCGCCCCGTACCGCGATGAGGTGCGTGGCGTACCGGGCGGCGTGGTTGAGGTCGTGCAGGACGGCGACCAGGGTGCGGCCCTGCGTCTCGTGGAGCTCGGCGCACAGGTCGAGGACGTCGATCTGGTGCTGGATGTCGAGGTACGTGGTCGGCTCGTCGAGCAGCAGCAGCGGGGTCTGCTGGGCCAGGGCCATGGCGATCCACACCCGCTGGCGCTGCCCGCCCGACAGCTCGTCGACGTACCGGTCGCCCAGCTCCCCCACGCCGGTCGCGTCCATCGACTCCTGGACGACGCGCTCGTCCTCGGGCGACCACTGGCGCAGCAGCCCCTGGTGCGGATAGCGGCCGCGTGCCACGAGGTCCGCCACGGTGATGCCGTCCGGGGCGATCGACGACTGCGGCAGCAGGCCCAGAGTCCTGGCGACCTTCTTGGCGGGCATGGAGTGGATGGCCTGCCCGTCCAGCAGGACACGGCCCTCGGTGGGCTTCAGCATCCGCGACAGGGCCCGCAGCAGCGTCGACTTGCCGCACGCGTTGGGGCCGACGATCACCGTGAACGAGTTGTCGGGTATCCGGACCGACAGGTCACGGGCGATGATCCGCTGCTCGTAGGCGAGGGTGACCGCCTCCGCGCTCAGGCGCTGCTGCATGGACGTACTCCTGCCGTTCTTCTCAGGGTTCTGGGGGGTCATATCCGGCCCGCCTTGCGCTCGGTGACGAGCAGCCACAGCAGGTACACGCCGCCGACGACTCCGGTGACGACGCCGACCGGCAGTTCCCGCTCGCCGAAGGCGTTGGTGGCGGCCCAGTCGGCGACCAGCAGCAGCGCGGCGCCCATGAGCGCGGAGGCGGCGAGGTTGGGGCCGGGCGAGCGGGTGAGGCGGCGGGCGAGCTGCGGCGCGCTCAGCGAGACGAAGGTGATCGGACCGGCGGCGGCCGTGGCGGCGGAGACCAGCAGCACGGCGGAGCCCATCAGCACCAGGCGCGTCCGCTCCACCTTGACGCCGAGGGCGTACGCGGCGTCGTCGCCCATCTCCAGCATCCGCAGCGGCCGCCCGTGCCCCAGCACCAGCGGCACGAGTACGGCGCAGACGGCGAGCAGCGGCCAGAACTGGGCCCAGTCGCGGCCGTCGAGGGTGCCGGTCATCCAGAGCACGGCCCGGGTGGCGTCGATCAGGTTCGCCTTGGTGATCAGGTAGTGGATGACGGCGGTCAGCATGGCGGCGGCGCCGATGCCGATGAGGACCAGCCGGAAGCCGTGCAGGCCGCGCTTCCAGGCGAGCAGGTAGATCAGGGTGCCGGTCACCACACCGCCGACGACCGCGCCCCCGGCCACGGCGGTGGGGCTGCCGCCGAAGAGCACGATCACCGTGAGCGCGCCGACCGCGGCGCCCTGCCCGAAGCCGATGACGTCGGGGCTGCCCAGCGGGTTGCGGGAGACGGACTGGAAGACCGCGCCGCCCAGCCCGAGGGACGCGCCGACCAGGATCGCCACCAGGACGCGCGGCAGCCGGAGGTCCTGGACGATGAACTCCTGCGCCATGGTGCCGTTGCCGAGCAGGGTGGCGACGACGTCACCGGGGGCGATCGGGAAGTCGCCGCTGCCGATGAGGACGACCCCGGCCGCCACGGTCACCACCACCAGCAGCAGCACGGCGACGGCCGCGCGCGGCTCGTAGCGGACGGACAGGCCCCCGGGGGTGCGCAGGGCCTTGGCGGTGCGTGTGCTCACAGCTGGGCCATCCTCTTGCGGCGTACGAGGTGGATGAAGACGGGCCCGCCGACGAGTGCGGTCACGATGCCGACCTGGAGCTCCGAGGGCCGCGCCACGACCCGGCCCAGTACGTCGGAACCCAGCAGCAGCACGGGCGACAGCACCGCCGCGTACGGCAGGATCCACCGCATGTCCGGGCCGGTCAGGGCGCGTACGAGGTAGGGGACCATCAGGCCGATGAAGACGATCGGCCCGCACGCGGCGGTCGCGGCGCCGCACAGCAGCGTCACCGACACCATGCCCATGGCCCGTGTGCGGTTCAGGTGCGCACCCAGCGCGCGGGCGGTGTCGTCGCCCATCTCCATGGCGTTCAGCGGCCGGGCGATCAGCAGCGCCAGTACGACGCCCACGACGATGAACGGCGCCACGCCGCGGACCGTCGCCATGTCGGCGTTGGCCAGCGAGCCGACGGTCCAGAAGCGCAGCCGGTCCAGCGCGGCGGAGTCCAGCAGCTGGACGGCGTTGACGTACCCGTACAGCGCGGCGGTCGCCGCAGTGCCCGCCAGGGCGAGCCGCACGGGGGTGGCGCTGCGGCTGCCGCCGAGCACGTACACCACGACGGAGACGACCGCGGCGCCCAGGAACGCGAACCACACATAGCCGGTCAGCGACGTGACGCCCAGGAAGCTGATCGCGGAGACGACGGCGGCGGCGGCTCCCGCGTTCACGCCCAACAGCCCGGGCTCGGCCAGCGGGTTGCGGGTCAGCGCCTGCATCACGGCGCCGGACAGTCCCAGCGCGACGCCGACAATCACTCCCAGCAGGGTCCGGGGGACCCGCAGCTCCTGGATGAGAACGTCGTCGCCCGTGCCGGAGTTGTGGAAAAGGCCGTGCCACACATCGCCGAGCGGGACCGGCTTGGCCCCGATCATGATGCTCGCGACACAGATCAGCAGCAGGACACCGACGGCGGCCAGCAGCCCGGCCGCACGCACCGAACGGCGGCGCCCACGGGGCTCGGCTGCGGAGGGATCCGCGCTCTGTTTGGGAGGACTGTCGACCAACACCCGGTTAGGTTAGCCTACCTTTCCCTCGGTGCCTGAGGCGGCTCGTACGCCCGCCGCGGAGTCACCACCCCAGCCTGGCCAGGGCCTTCCCGGCGTCCGCCGCGCACGAGCCGTCGCCCGCGTACGTCCACGCCGCCGCGCACAGCGCCCGCAGACCGTCCAGCGCCCCGCCGTCCCCGCCCAGCGTCAGGGCGTCCCCGCGCACGGTCGCCGTCCAGCCCCCGCACCGGAACCCCTCGTCGGCCGAACCCTCGACCTCCGGCTGCCCGGTCAGCAGCCCGCGCAGATCGGCGTCCACGTACGTCGGCCGGTGCCGCGGCTCGGCGGCCAGCAGTTGCGCGGCGTCGGTCACCCCGGTCAGCACCAGCAGCGAGTCCACACCCCCGTGGAACGCCCCCTCGATGTCGGTGTCCAGCCGGTCCCCCACCACCAGCGGCCTCTCGGCACCGGTCCGCAGGATCGTCTCGCGGTGCATCGGCGGCAGCGGCTTGCCCGCTACCTGCGGCTCCGCGCCCGTCGCGATCCGCACCACCTCCACTGCGGCCCCGTTCCCCGGCGCGATCCCGCGACCGCTGGGGATCGTCAGGTCGGTGTTGGACGCGAACCACGGAACGCCCCGCGCCACGGCGTACGACGCCTCCGCGAACCGCCCCCACGGCAACTCCGGCCCTCCGTACCCCTGCACCACGGCCGCCGGGTCGTCGTCGGCCGACTCGACCGGCTCCAGCCCCCGCTCCCGCAGCGCGACCCGCAGACCCTCACCGCCGATCACCAGCACCCGCGCCCCCCGCGGCACCTGGTCGGCGATCAGCCGGGCCACCGCCTGCGCCGAGGTGATCACGTCGGCCGCCCCGGCCGGCACCCCCAGCTCCGTCAGATGGGCCGCGACGGCCTCCGGCGTCCGCAGCGCGTTGTTGGTGACATAGGCGAGGTGCATCCCGCCGCTCCGGGCCGCGGCGAGGGCGTCCACGGCGTGATCGATCGCCTCCCCGCCCGCGTACACCACGCCGTCCAGGTCCAGCAGCGCCGTGTCGTACGCCTCGCTCAGCGCGCGCGCACTGCCGCTCGGCCGGTTCCTGCCCCGCTGCCCCATGTCCCGCACTCCTCGCTCCGAGAACCGATCACCCCCGATCATCGCTCATACCCCCGATCCACATACGATGCGGGGATGGACACCACAGGTTCCGCGGCCAACGGCGGTCTGCGCCTGACACCTTTCCGTGGATTGCGCTATGTCCCGGAACGGGTCGGGAGCCTTGCCGCGGTGACCTCTCCCCCGTACGACGTCGTCGTACGTCCCGACGGCGTGCACCACCTGCAGTCGGCCGACCCCCACAACATCGTGCGGCTGATCCTGCCGCAGGCCGCCACCGCGGAGGCCCGCCACCGCCAGGCGGCGGACACCCTCAACGCCTGGCTCTCCGACGGTGTCCTCGCGGCGGACGCCGAGCCGGCTCTCTACGTGTACGAGCAGCGCAAGGGCGACCTGCTCCAGCGGGGCCTCATCGGCGCCCTGGAACTCACCACCCCCGCCGAGGGCATCGTGCTGCCCCACGAGGACGTCATACCCCACGTCGTCGAGGACCGCGCCTCTTTGATGCGCACCACGGCCGCCAACCTCGACCCGCTGCTCCTCACGTACCGCGGCAACGGCACCGCGACCGGCGCGACCGCCGTCATCGAACGCACCGTGCGGCGCGCGCCCCTCCTGTCCACCACCACCGAGGACGGCATGAGCCACCGGCTGTGGTCCGTCACCGACCCGGCCGCCCTGGCCGAGGTCGCCGACGACCTCGCCCGCCATCAGGCGCTCATCGCCGACGGCCACCACCGCTGGGCCACCTA
Organism: Streptomyces sp. NPDC045701; assembly: GCF_056432045.1. NCBI lineage: Bacteria > Bacillati > Actinomycetota > Actinomycetes > Kitasatosporales > Streptomycetaceae > Streptomyces > Streptomyces sp. NPDC045701. Next base: position 77,002 of record NZ_JBWKJV010000029.1, read on the forward strand.
CCTGCGCCTCCGTGAGGAGCACCCCTCACCCGGCCCCTGGAACTACGGGCTCGTGCTCCTCATCGACACCGCCCGCTACCCGCTCCAGGTCAAGGCCATCCACCGGCTGCTCAATCATCTCCCGGTCGCCGACGCGCTGACCGCCCTCGGCGGCGACTTCCGCGTCCGCCCGGTCGACGGCCCCCTCCCGGCCGCCCTGGACGCCCTGGGCTCCGCCGCCCTGGAAGGCAACGCCTTCCTCCTCGCCGGCGACGGCCGCTTCCACCTCGTCGACATGCCCTCCCCGGGCATCATCGCCCGTACCGTCCCAACCGACCGCCCGGCGGCCTGGCGCACCCTGGACGCGACCGTGCTCCACGCTGCGCTGATCGACCACGTCTGGCACGTCCCCGACACCCCCGGGGGCATCACCTACATCCACGACGCCCAGGCAGCCGTCGCCCAGGCCGAACGGCGGGGCGGCACGGCCGTCCTGATGCACCCGGTACGCGAGGACGTGGTCCGCGACCTCGCCCGCCAGGGCGTGACCATGCCCCGCAAGTCGACCTCCTTCGGGCCCAAGCCGGCGACGGGCCTGGTCCTGCGCAGCCTCGACGTCGACTGACACCGGACACCGGACACCGGACATACGAAAGGGGCGGCACCCACCAGGGATGCCGCCCCTCTCAACCCGGTCAGCCCCGCGACTCGTCGTCCGCTTCGGCCTCCTCGTCGTGCTCCTCCACCGCGGCGTCGACGAACTCGACGCCGTCCAGCTCGGCGAGCCGGTCGGAGGCATCGGTCGAACCGTCCTTGTCGGCCTCCAGCGCCTTGGCGAACCACTCGCGCGCCTCGTCCTTGCGCCCCGCCTCCAGCAGCGCGTCGGCGTAGGCGTACCGCAGGCGCGCCGTCCACGGCTGGACGGAGTTCGACGCCAGCTCCGGGCTCTGAAGGGTCACGATGGCGGCGTCCAGCTGCCCCATGTCCCTGCGCGCCCCGGCGGCGACCAGCCGCATCTCGACCTGCCCGGCCTTGTCGAGCTTCTGCACCTCGGGCTCACCGGCCATCGCCATCGCCCGCTCGGGCCGGCCCAGTCCGCGCTCGCAGTCGGCCATCACGGGCCACAGCTCCACGCTGCCCGTCATCCGCCGGGCCGCCCGGAACTCGGCGAGCGCCTCGGCGTACTTCTGCGTCGCGTACGCGGCGAAGCCGGCGGCCTCGCGCACGGCCGCCACACGCGAGGCCAGCCGCAGCGCGATGCGCGAGTACGCGTACGCCTGCTCCGGGTCCTCGTCGATCAGGTTGGCGACCATCACCAAATTCTTGGCGACGTCCTCGGCCAGCGTCTTGGGCAGGCTCATCAGCTCCTGCCGCACGTCCTTGTCGATCTCGTCGCCGGTGACGTCCGCCGGGATGGGCAGCCGCTTGATGGGCTCCCGGTCCCGGTCCCGCCGGTCACGGTCGTCGCGCCGGAACCCACCACGGTCGTCCCGGCCACGGTCGTCCCGCCCGCGGTACCCGCCCCGGTCCCGGTCATCACGCCGCGGCCCACGCGGCCGGTCGTCGCGCCGGTCGTCACGGCGGAACCCGCCACGGTCGTCACGCCCGCGGTCGTCACGGCGGGGCGCGCGGTCGTCGCGCGGGAACCCACCCCGGTCGTCGCGGCGGTCGTCGCGGGGCCGGTAACCGCCGCGGTCGTCGCGCGGGAAGCCGCCACGGTCGTCGCGGCGGAACCCACCGCGATCGTCACGCCCGCGGTCGTCACGGCGGGGCGCACGGTCGTCACGGTCCCGGTTGAACGCCGGCCGCTCATCACGACGGTCATCACGGCGGAACCCACCGCGATCGTCACGCCCGCGGTCGTCACGGCGGGGCGCACGGTCGTCACGGTCCCGGTTGAACGCCGGCCGCTCATCACGACGGTCATCACGGCGGAACCCACCGCGATCGTCACGCCCGCGGTCGTCACGGCGGGGCGCACGGTCGTCACGGTCCCGGTTGAACGCCGGCCGCTCATCACGACGCTCGTCACGACGGAACCCACCGCGATCGTCACGCCCACGGTCGTCACGGCGGTCGTCACGACGGAACCCGCCACCACCACCACGGTTGTCATCACGGCGGAACCCGCCACGGTCGTCACGCCCGCGGTCGTCACGGCGGGGCGCACGGTCGTCACGGTCCCGGTTGAACGCCGGCCGCTCATCACGACGCTCGTCACGACGGAACCCACCGCGATCGTCACGCCCACGGTCGTCACGGCGGTCGTCACGACGGAACCCGCCACCACCACCACGGTTGTCATCACGACGGAAGCCGCCACGGTCGTCACGGCGGAAGCCGCCACCGCCGCCGGCGCCGCCCGTCGCAGGCCGACCACCACGGTCGTCACGGCGGAAGCCGCCGCCACCGCCACGGTTGTCGTCACGGCGCGGGGCGCGGTCATCACGGCGGAAAGCCGGCCGGTCGTCCCGGCGATCGTCGCGGCGGAACCCACCGCCGCCGCCACCGGCCGGGGGACGCCCGGGGCGGTCGTCACGGCCGCGGTCGTCCCTGCGATCGTCCCGGCGGTCATCGCGCCGGAAGCCGCCACCACCGCCACGGTTGTCGTCACGGCGGGGGCCACGGAAGCCGCCCCGCTCACCGTCGTCCTTGCGACGCGGTTCGCGCTCCGGACGATCGTCGGGGGAGTTGGTGGACATGGGCAAAGCTCCTGTCTTCGGGTACCGCAGTCATTCTCGCGCAGTCGGCCGACCGACGCGCTCCGAGAAAAAGATCAAGCAAAAACAAAAAGGACCCTTGGTCCCAGCGTGAACGCTGGGACCAAGGGTCCTTCAAAGATTGTTCGGCGGCGTCCTACTCTCCCACAGGGTCCCCCCTGCAGTACCATCGGCGCTGAAAGGCTTAGCTTCCGGGTTCGGAATGTAACCGGGCGT
>NZ_JBWKJV010000030.1:0-66188 GCF_056432045.1 Streptomyces sp. NPDC045701
CCGCCAGCACCCCGTCCCACTCCTCAACCAACCCCACCCCAAGCTCAGCCATACCCCAACTCAACCACAAACAAGTGCGATTGCAGTACTAGGAGCGGCCACGCGTCCGGAACAGTACGCAATTCCCCCCTGCCGAAAGGCGGTTCGTATGCCATGCTGGGAAGCCCTCGCCGCCCCGGCGCACACCGTCGCCGCATGCCACCCGCTCCCGTGGAACCGTGAAACCGGAGTCCCGATGCCCGGATCAGCTCCTTCCGTACGCGAGTCGCCGGACACCCCCGCCGCATGAGCGGCGACGCGACACCCGGCGCGGCCTTACTCCTCGCCGAGACCGCGGCACGCCGCCCCCGCCACCCGGCCCTCGTCACCGGGGCCGGCCGCGTCACCTACGGCGACCTGTGGGAACGGGCCCGCCGGTACGCCGCCGTCCTGCGCGCGCACGGCGTGGCACCCGGCGACCGCGTCGCGCTGCTGCTCACCAACACTCCGCACTTCCCGGCCGCCTACTTCGGCGTGCTGGCGCTCGGGGCGACCGTGGTGCCGGTCAACGCCCTGCTGAAGGCCGGCGAAGCCGCCCACGTACTCGGTGACTCCGGGGCCCGGGCCCTGATCTGCGCCGCCCCGCTCCTCGCCGTCGGTACCGCCGCCGCCCGGGACGCGGGCGTCCCCATCGTCCTCACCGTCCAGGGGGACGGGCCCGGCGGCGCCCCGGCCCTCGACGCCCTCGCCACGCGGGCCGCGCCGGTCGACACGTACGTACCACGGGCCCCGGACGACCTGGCCCTGGTGCTCTACACCTCGGGCACCACCGGCCGCCCCAAGGGCGCGATGATCACGCACCACAACCTCGTCATGAACGTCACCACCACCGTGGTGTCCCCCTTCGCCCTGCGCGACGACGACGTCCTGCTCGGCTGCCTGCCGCTGTTCCACACCTTCGGCCAGGTCTGCTCCATGGCGAACTGCTTCCGGGCCGGGGCCACGATGGTGCTGATGCCCCGCTTCGACGCGACCGAGGCGCTGCGGCTGATGACGGCCGAGCGGTGCACCGTCTTCATGGGCGTACCGACGATGTACGTGGGGCTGCTGGAAGCCGCCCGGCTCGACCCCGGCCGCCGCCCGCCCCTCGACCGGGCGTACAGCGGCGGGGCGGCGCTGCCGGTGGCGGTGCTGGAGGAGTTCCGCGACACCTTCGGCTGCGAGGTGTACGAGGGGTACGGCCTGACCGAGACGTCCCCCGTCGTCGCCTACAACCAGCCCGGCCGGCCCTGCCGCCCCGGCACGGTGGGCACTCCGATCCGGGGCGTCCGGGTCGCGATCGCCCGGGCCGGCGTGGAGGGCCGCGTGGAGCCGCTGCCGCCGGGGGAGATCGGTGAGATCGTCGTCCGCGGGCACAACGTCATGGCCGGCTACCTCGGCCTGCCGGAGGCCACCGCGGAGGTCCTGGTCGACGGCTGGTTCCGGACGGGCGACCTCGGGGTCCAGGACGAGGAGGGCCGGCTGACCGTCGTCGACCGCAAGAAGGACATGGTCGTCCGCGCCGGGTACAACGTCTACCCGCGCGAGGTGGAGGAACTCCTCGTCCGTCACCCCGCCGTCGCCGCCGTCGCGGTCATCGGCCTGCCGGACGACCGTCACGGCGAGGAGGTGTGCGCCGTGGTCCGGCCCCGGCCCGGCGCCGTCGCGGACAAGGCCCTGGCGGACGGGATCATCGCCTGGAGCAGGGCGCGGATCGCCGCCTACAAATACCCGCGCCGGGTGGAGTTCACGGACTCCCTCCCGCTCGGCCCGAGCGGCAAGGTCCTCAAGCGCGAACTGGTGGCCAGGTACGCGGACCGTCCCCGGCCCGCCCCCGCGCCCGCCCCGGGGCACGCCGGGGCGTGACCGCCGGAACACGCGCCCACGGGTGCGCCGGTACGGCGTTCACGGGGCGTGTGGTCTTGTGGCCCGGCCGACGGCGGGCCAAGGTGAACGCGACCGGCCGTCCCTCCCGAACGGAGCGCCCGTGGCACCCTTCCTCCTGCCCCACCAGCGGATCGGCGACGGTCCCCACCACGTCTTCGCCGTCCACGGCTGGTTCGCCGACCGCACCGCCTACGCGCCCGTGCTCGCCGACCTCGACGGCGACGCCCTCGGCTACGCCGTCGTGGACCTGCGCGGCTACGGCGAGGCGAAGGGCGCCCCCGGCCCGTACACCACCAGCCGGGCGGCCGAGGACCTGCTCGCCCTCGCCGACCGGCTCGGCTGGGAGCGGTTCTCCGTCGTCGGGCACTCGATGGGCGGCAGCGTCGCCCAGCGCGTCCTGGCCGCCGCGCCGGACCGGATCCGCAGGCTCGTCGGCATCTCCCCGGTCCCGGCGGGCGGGCTGCTCATGCCGCCCGAGCAGTGGGAGCTGTTCGCCGGGGCCGCCGAGAACCCCGGCAACCGCCGCGCCATCCTCGACGTCACCACCGGCGGGAGCCGGCCGGACGCCTGGCTCGACCGGATGGTGCGCCGCTCCCTGGACTGCAGCGACGCCACGGCGTTCCGCGCCTGGCTCGACTCCTGGGCGCGCGAGGACTTCCACGCCCACGTCGCCGGGCGCGACGTACCCGCCCTCGCGGTCGTCGGGGCGCTCGACCCGGCGCTCGGCGCCGAGCTGATGCGGCGCACCTGGCTGCGCTGCTACCCCAAGGGCCGGGTCACCGAGCTGCCGCGCGCCGGCCACTACGCGATGGACGAGACGCCCCTGGAGCTCGTCCGGGTCGTCGAGGACTTCCTGCGCGCGGACGGCCCGGAGTGACCGAGCCGCGGCCGCCGGTGCCGGACGTCTTCGACCCCCGGCTGTACGCGCGCGGCATCCCGCACGACGCCTACCGCGAGTTGCGCGACCGCCACCCGGTGGCCTGGCAGGACGAGTACGAGGTCCTGGGCTGGCCCGCCGGGCCCGGGTTCTGGGCGGTGACCCGGCACAGCGACGTCGTACGGGTCCTCAAGGACGCCCGCGGGTTCTCCTCGTACCTGGGCGCCACCCAGATCCGCGACCCCGACCCGGCCGACCTGCCGTTCATCCGGCGCATGATGCTCAACCAGGACCCGCCCGCACACGGCAGGCTCCGGCGCCTGGTCAGCCGCGCGTTCACACCGGCGCGCACCGACCGCTTCGCGGGCGCCGCCGCCCGCCGGGCACGGGACCTGCTCACCACCGCGTACGCCGCCGCCCGCGACGGGGACGGCACCGTCGACGCCGTCCGCGCGGTCACCGACGAGTACGCCCTGCTCAACCTCACCGACCTGCTCGGTGTGCCGAGGAGCGACCGGGGGCTGCTGCTCACCTGGACCGAGCGCGTCATCGCGTACCAGGACCCGGACGAGCCGCCGGTGCTGGGTCCCGACGGCACGCCCGTCAACCCGCGCTCACCCGCCATGCTGGAGGAGATGTTCGGCTACGCCCAGCAGCTCGCCGCGTACAAACGCGAGCATCCCGGCGACGACGTCATCACCTCCCTCGCACACGCCGACCTGGCCGACGGAGAGCTGGAGATGTTCTTCTTCCTGCTGACGGTCGCCGGGAACGACACCGTCCGCAGCGCCGCACCCGGCGGGCTCCACGTGCTCGCCACCCACCCCGAGGAGCAGCGGGCGCTGCGCGCCGGGCGGTACGGCCCCGCCGCCGCCGTGGAGGAGCTGCTGCGGGTCCACCCCCCGGTGCTGCACTTCCGCCGCACGGCCGCCGAGGACCGCGTACTGCGCGGACAGCGGGTGCGCCGGGGCGACAAGGTGGTCGTCCTGCACGCCTCGGCCAACCACGACGAGCGGGTCTTCCCCGACCCCCACCGCCTGGACCTGGGCCGCTCGCCCAACCCGCACGTGTCCTTCGGCGACGGCCCGCACGTCTGCCTGGGCGCCCACTTCGCCCGGCTCCAGCTGCGGGCGCTGCACGAGGAGGCACTGCGCGTCCTGCCGCCCTACGAGCCCGCCGCCCCGCCCCGGCGGCTGGTGTCCCACTTCATCAACGGCCTGAAGTCACTGCCCCTGCGTCTTCTTTGACGACACCAGGACGCCGACCTTGTCGATGCGGTGCTCGGGGTTGCCGTTGGCGTCCCGCCAGAAGTTCCCGGCCGCGTCGTCCTCGGGCGTCGCGCAGGTCGAGACCGTGATCATCGCCTTGGCAGGCCGCTCGCCGGGCCTGCCCGGCACCGCGGCCCGCTGTTCGGCGAGCGAGTTCGCGGAGCGGAACGACGTCGTGCGGGTCCCGGTGATCCGGTACTCGTGCACCGTGCCGCCCGAGGTCACGAGGACCGAGTCGCCCACGTCGAGGGCCGGGAGGTCGCGCAGCGGGCCACCGGCTGACAGGCGGTGGGCCGTGACCAGGTAGTTGCCGATCTCACCGGGTCCGACACCGCCCTTCGGGCCGTACGGGCTGGCCGCCACGCCACGGTCCTGGATACGCGTGCCCGCCCGGTCGTCCGTCGTCCCCTCGTACGGCACGACCCGCAGGTCCTCGACGCCGATCGCCGGGATGGCCAGCACGGCGGTCCGGGTGCGGGCCGTCTCACCGGGCGCGGGTGGGGGCGTGGGCGGGGAGGGCGCGAGGGGAGCCGCGGGCGCGGGTCCGGCCGCCACCGGGGCGGTGGACGCGTTCGGGACGGTCAGGGGCGCCGCGGGGCGTTCGGCGGCGCCGCTGCCCGCCGCGGCACAGCCGACGAGGGCCACGACGAGCGCGCCGGTGAGCGCGGCGGACGCGGTTCGGGTCTTGAGCATGGGGTTCCGGATCGGTAGCCGGGAGGTGCTGGCCGCCGTTCTGGACAGGGCGGCCACTTTCCGCCACACCACCATAAACCGGTCAGGTGTTCCCTGGGTAGACCCGGCGACACCGCGTGACGGCCCCCTCGCCCACGGTCGCGGGCCCGACCGGCCGGTACCGCGAAGGGCCGACCGGAGTGATCAGGCACGCGCCGACGACCTGTTCGCGGTCACGGGTCAGCGGGGCCCGGGCCCCCGCGCCACGTCGGTGATCCGTCCGCCCCGGCGGGCGACCCGGCGGTCGGGGCGGACGAGGACGCCGGGAAGCGCACGGCGCACCGGTTCTTCATGTCCGGCGGGATGCCACCCCGCATGCCCCGGGACGTTCCCCAGGCCGGCGTCGCGCCGGCGATGCCCGTGGCCGCCGGCCCGACCACCCGGCCGCCGCCCGGCCTCCGGGGGGCGCGGGCGGCGGCCGGGTGAACGGCCGGTGGGGCGCCGTCCGGTCGACCGGGACCGGCGGCGCGGCCGGGCCGCGGCGGGCCGGTTCAGCCGGTGCCCCGCATGGCCGCGGCCCGGCGGGCGGCGCGGCGGCGCTTCAGGGCGCGCCGCTCGTCCTCGGTGGTGGCGCCCCAGACGCCCGCCTCCTGGTTGGACTCCAGCGCCCACTCCAGGCACGGCTCCCGCACGGGGCAGCGGCGGCACACGCTCTTCGCCTCCTCGGCCTGGAGGACCGCCGGACCCGTGTTCCCGATCGGGAAGAAGAGGTCGGGGTCCTCGTCGCGGCACACCGCCTGCTGGCGCCAGTCACTCATGGAACTCTCCCGGTTCGTCGTACGGTTGGTCCTCTCCGGGTCGCCGCAACGGGAGGGGTCGAAACTAATCGCCATGAATTGACGTCAATTGGTGGCGAGTCGGAGCCGCGCGGGCGCCGTGGTGACCGGCTCCGGCAGGCGCAGCCCACGCCGGCCCGGGGTGACCGAGCCGAGGACGCTCGGGTGCCGGGCCCCGGTGCACGCCGGGACCGTGCCGGCGAGGCCGTGGACGGTCAGGAACCCGAGCACCGCGAAGGCGTACGCCTCCTTGGCCGCCGACGGCAGGCCCAGCTCGTCGGAGCGGCGCAGCGGGACGCCGCCAAGTTCCGTACGGACCATGCCCATCAGTACCGGGTTGCGGGTGCCGCCGCCCGACGCGAACACCTCGGTCGCCCCCACCGACCGGGCGGCGTCCGCCACGGTACGTGCCGTCAGCCGGGTGAGGGTGGCCACGACGTCCTCGGCGGGCAGCGCCTCGTGACCGGCCAGGGCGGCCCGCAGGTACGGCAGGTGGAACCGTTCCTTGCCGGTGGTCTTCGGGGGCGGCTGGGCGTAGTACGGATCGTCCAGCAGCCGCCGCAGCAGCGCCTCGTCGGTCCGGCCGCGGCCGGCCAGGGCACCGTCCTCGTCGTATCCGAGCCCGCCGCCGGTGAGGTGCCGCACGGCCGCGTCGATCAGGGCGTTCGCCGGCCCGGTGTCGAACGCGGCCGGGGACCCCGCCCCGGCGGCCACCGTGAGGTTGGCGATGCCGCCGAGGTTCAGCGCCACCGGCACGCCCGCGCGCCCGCGCAGCCACAGGACGTCCACGATGCTGACGAGCGGTGCGCCCTGGCCGCCGGCGGCGACGTCACGGGTGCGGAACCCCGACACCACGGGGCGCCCGGTCGCCTCGGCGATCCAGGCCGGCTCGCCGAGCTGGAGGGTGCCGTGGACGGTGCCCCCTTCCACCCAGTGGTAGACGGTCTGCCCGTGCGAGGCGACCAGGTCGGCGCGCCCGCCGCACAGCTCCTCGTCGGCCCGTACGGCGAGGGACGCGAAGGCCCGGCCGACGCGGGTGTCGAGCCGGCACACCTCCTCCACGGTGGTGGCCGCCGGTGGCAGGGCCGCGGCCAGGGCGGTACGCAGCTCACCGGGGTAGGGCGCGCTCACCATGCCGAGGGGCGCCAGGACGAGCGTGTCCCCCTCCAGCGACAGGTCGGCCGCGGCGGCGTCGACGGCGTCGTACGACGTCCCCGACATCAGTCCGATGACCCGCACGATCCTCCCCGCCTCAGTCGCGCAGCGCGCGGCGGTGGTCGTCGCCCCGCAGGCCGGCCAGGGCGAGGGCGCTGACCGCGCAGGTGGCGGCCACGTAGTACGCGGGGACGTCCACGTCGCCGGTCCGTTGGACGGCCGCCGTGATGACGAGGCCCGCGCAGCCGGAGAACACCGCGTTGGACAGCGCGTACGCCAGACCGAGACCGGTGTACCGGACGCGCGTGGGGAACATCTCCGCGAGCATCGCCGGCCCCGGCCCCGCCATCAGCCCCACGACCGCCCCGGCGGCGCACACGGCGAGGCCCTTGGCGGCCGTCGGCGCCCCCGGATCCCGCAACAGGTCCAGCAGCGGGAACGCGGCGAGCGCGGCCACCACCGCGCCGGAGACCATCACCGCGCGCCGCCCCACCCGGTCGCTCAGCGCGCCCGCCGGGAGGATCGCGGCCGCGAAACCCGCGTTGGCGAGGGCGGTGGCGGTCAGCGCCTGCCGGAACGAGGCGTCCAGGACGCTCTGCAGATACGACGGCAGCACGACCAGGAAGGTGTAACCGGCCGCCGACCAGCCCATCAGCCGGCCGACGCCGAGCGCGATCGCCCGCGCCGTCTCCCGCACGGTCGCGGGCACCGCCCGCGCCCGCGCCGGACCGCCCGCCGCCGCACCGGGAGGGCGCCGGAACGACGGCGACTCCTCCAGCCGGAGCCGCAGCCACAGCGCGCCCAGACCCATGGGCAGCGTCAGCAGGAACGGCACCCGCCAGCCCCACGCGCCGAGCTGTGCCTCGCTCAGTACGGTGGCGAGCCCCGCCGCCGTCCCGGCCCCGCCGAGCAGGCCCAGGGCCACGGTGAAGGACTGCCACGCCCCGTACAGCCCGCGCCTGCCCGGCGGGGCGAACTCCGTCATGAGGGACACCGCGCCGCCGAACTCCCCGCCGGCGGCCAGGCCCTGAACGATCCGCAGCGCAGTCAGCAGCCAGGGCGCCGCGGCACCGATCGTGGCGTACGACGGCAGCAGACCGATCAGCGTGGTGGCGGCCGTCATCAGCAGCACCACCAGGATCAGCGTGGGACGCCGCCCGGCGCGGTCGCCGAGCCGGCCGAAGAGCGCCGCGCCGACCGGCCGGAAGAAGAACGCCAGAGCGAACGACGCGTACGTCCTGACCAGCGCCTCCGCCTCGCCGCCGCCCTCCGGGGTGAAGAACGTGGCGGCCATGACGGTGGCGAAGCAGCCGTAGACGCCGAACTCGTACCACTCGATGAAGTTGCCCACCGAACCCGCGACCAGCGCCCTGCGCGAGCCCGGCGGCCCGGCGGGCCGGGTGGACCCGGCGGCCTCCTCTGCGGGGCCGTGCACGGAGGTCGTCATACGGTGCCCTTCCGGGGGTGGTCGGCCAGGTCATGCTTCCCTTCCGGGCCCGCCGGGGAAACGGTCCGGCGCGGCGTCGGGACCGGCCGCGGGCAGCTCCTCGGTGTCCGCCGCGCACTCGGTGGCCTCCCGCGACGTTCGGTCAGGCGGGCCCGGCGGGCGCGGCGTTCGACCCTCCACGGCACACGCACCGGCGACCGGGGCGGCAGCGGCCGTGACGTCGGCGCCGCCGGCCATGACGATGTCACGGCCCGTGGGGGCGGACACGACGACGGGAGCCGCTCTTGGAGCGGCTCCCGTGCGACGGCGGCCCGCTGAGGGCGGCGCCCGTCATGCGCCGTTGGTCGCGTCGGGCTCTCTCTGCCTGCGCAGCAGCGCCGAACCCGCCAGCAGTGCCGTGACCATCGCGCACGTCACCGCCGCGGCGCCCGACCATGCCCACGACCGTCCCAGGCTGCCGTCCAGCAGCGCGAACCCGGTGCTCCCCGCCATCCCGTGGAGCGCCACCACTCCGACGGACGCCGCCGCCGCGAAGCCCCACACGCGGGGCGAGTCGCGGACGATCAGCCATTCGCCGAGCACCACGCAGAGCACGGTGACGACGAGGGCCAGGGTGTCCGCGTACCCGCCGGACCGCAGACCGGCGAGGTCCGTGGGCAGGTGGATGATGCCGCAGGCGAACAGGGCCGCCGCGGCGGGCCAGCGCGTCCCGGACCGTGAGGACGCGGGGGCGTCACCGGCCGGTTCGCGGTCGAGGACCTTGGTCTCGGGTACCGGCGCCGTGACGCCCGCGAGGGACCGGGGCGGGCGGACGTGCGGGTTCTCGGGCACCGACGGGAGGGGGCCGGACGGTGTCGCGCCGGGCGTCGTGCCGGTGGTCGTGCCCGGGACCTCCGGCGGGAGTGCGCCATCGGCGGTGCCGAGGATGCTGACCAGCTGGACGACGTCCTCGATGGGCCTGCCGACGGCCGCGGCCCGCAGGGTGGTGTCGCTGTCGTCGAGCGTGTGGCCGGCCGCGTTGAGCATCGCGACCAACTGCCGGACCTCTTCCAGGGGCCGGGCGACCGCGGCGGCGCGCAGCGCCTCGTCGGCCGGGCTGTCGACGGCGTTGGTTTCCTTGAGCTGGGTCACCAGCGCGGCGACCTCCTCCAGGGGGCGGTAGGTGGCCGCCGTCCAGATCAGTGTCCGTATGCGTTCGTCGCCGTCCTCGTCGTCGGCGCCGGTGCCCGCCGTCTCACCGAGTACGGCGTCCACCAGCGCGGCGTCGACCGCCGCGGCGGGCTCCCCGTCGGCGGGCGCGGTGCCGGTGGCCGCGGTGTCGTGGGCGGCGCTGTTGTCGGAGGGCGTCTCCTCGGCGGGGGCCGGGTCGGCGGGCGTGGCGTCGTCGGACGCCCCGTGGGCCGGGGCGGTGCCGGTGACGGTGGTCATGCCGTCGCCGGCCGTTCCGGCTGGGCGCTCCACGGCCCGCGCCTCGCGGTACCCGGCCTCGCGCGGCGCGTGTTCGGGACGCGGGGGCTCGCGGTACCCGGGTTCGGAGTAGACCGGCTCGCGGTACGCCGCGTCGTCCGGCGCGTTGCCGGGGGTGCCGGCCGTGCCGGGCGTGGTGTACGCGGCGGTGCCGTCGGTGCGCGCCGCGGTGGGCCCGGGCGGCGGGGCGGACGTCGCGTGCGTGCCGTTCGCGGGGACCCCGGTCGGGTGACTCCCGTTGCCGGGCGCCCCGTTCGCGGGTGCCGCCGCGGGCGGTGCGGCGTGTGTGTAGGTGCCGTTCGCGTGCGTCGTCCCCGCCGGGGGAAGGGGCGGCGCGGGTGGTGCGGCTGCCAGGCGTACCGCCTCCGCGTGCGCCACGTCGACGGGCACCGTGCCGAACGGCGGCGCCTCGGTGTGCGCCGCGTCGACGGGCACGCCGGCGGTGCCGGACCGGTCGGGCGGGTGGGTGGGCTGCGCCCGGTCAGGGGCCGCCGCCGCGGGGCGGGTTGTGGGGTCATCGGTTGTCATGGCGTGGCTCCGTTCGCCGGACTCCGGTGAGGCACACACCGTGTCGGTCGTCGTGCGCCCACGGGGAGCGCGCGGTTTGCACCATCTAATGGGCAATGGAGGCAATTGCGCCATCCGGGATGGGCAGACGGGCGACCCATGACCCGCGTGGCCGCAAACGGTGACGGGGGGTGGGTGTTTGTACCACAAAGCGCGGCTTCCGCCATTTCGCCTTCCGGGGGACTGCGGTCCACTGGGAAGTGGAAGAAAGCATTCCGCTCCGCATGAAGGGATGATGAAGGGATGATGGCATGACGTCCATCGAGCCTGAACTCCGGGACCGCACGAAGGTCGCGGACAGCGAGATCGAAGCCGTCCTCAACCCGGGCGAAGCCGAGGGTTTTTATCGCGACACCCGTGAATGCGGGATCCTGGCCCTCGAGGCCGGTGGAGGCGAGCTGCTGCTGTCGCCCCCCGCGCCGCGCCCGAAGAAGGGTTGAAGAAGCAACTGAATCGTGGAGGTGCGGCGCTTGATCCCCGAGAGGGGCGTGGTGCCAGTCCCCCCACGAGTTGCCCGGCCTCCACCCCATGGGCGGAGGCCACTTCCTGTTCCGGCCGGACTTCCATGCCGCGCCCACGCCGTGCGTGTGCCGGGTGGAGGCCGGCGCCCGGGCTCGGCCCGTCCGTGCCCCTCGGCCCGTCCGTGCCGCCCCGAGTGGCCGGGCAGAGTCGGTGTCCACGTCACGTACCGTGCGGCGGTCCGGAGTTCGCGGTGTGGACAAAGGTGATATCTCCGCCGTTTGCACCCCATGGCGGTCTGGGGTCCACTGGGAAGTGGAAGAAGGCACTCCTTTCCGTAAGGGGATGGTGGTATGACCTCGACCGAACGTGAACTCCGGGACCGGACCAAGGTCGCGGACATCGACATCGAAGCGGTCCTCAACCCCGGTGAGGCCCAGGGCTTCTACCGCGACACCCGCGAATGCACGGCGCTGGCCCTGGAAGCCGGCGCGGGCAAGCTGCTGTTGGCCCCTCCGGCGCCGCGCCCGAAGAAGGGCTGACGGGCAACGAAATGGAGCAGTCCAGTACTTCGACGCCCTTGACAGGCGCGGTGCGGGACCTCGCCACCCAAGTGGTCTCCGCTCTCACGAGCGGGGACCACACCCGGGTTGCCGCCGGCCCGGCGGTCACCATCGGGGACGACGACCTCGGCCTCGCCGCGGTGCGCGTCATGGGGGCCGACGTCCTGCTGCCGAGCGTTCTGTACCGCGGCACACCCGCCCCGGTCGACCTGGCGGTGTGCGAAAAGGCGGTGCTCGCCTACCCGCCCGGCCCCGGGGCCTCCACCACGTCGCGCTGGAGCCACTGGGCCATGACCCGCACCCTGCGGGACCTGGGCGCCCCGCCCGCCGAGACATCCGACGCGGACGCCGAGCCGGACGACGCCGCCTGGCTGGACGACCTGCCCTGGCAGGCCCTGACGCACCGGCTCGCCCTGCTTGCCGCGCTCGCGGTGCCCGGGACCGACAACGCGGTCGCCCGCGTCGCGGCACGCCGCACCGTCGACGTCGCGCGCGGCTTCGTCCGCGCGGTACGGCGCCGTGGCTGGCTCCAGGCGGCCGGAGCCGGACGCTGGCTGGCCGTGCTCGACGGCGTACCCGAGACACTGGGCCTGGACGCCGGACTGGAGTTCGTGGCGCACATGGGCGGCGATGACCCGCAGGTGGCGCTCCACCTGCACGCCGCACGCCACCTGCGCGCCGGGGCACCGTTGTGACGGCTGCGACGGGCACGACCCCGGTCGACCTCCGGCGCGTGGCCGAGTCCGCGCTCGGCTGGCTGTCCGACAACCGCGCCGGCTTCCGACTCGGTGAGGACGCCCTGGAGGCGGACGCCGACGTCGACGCTTCCTGGAAGCCGCTGGGCGAGCTCGCCCAGACGTGCGTCTCCATCCGCCGCCGCACCAGGCCCGGTACGCACCCGCACGACACCGCCACCGACCTGCTGGAGTACGCCTGGCGCGAGACCCGCCAAGGCGCTCTCCTCCTCGACCTGCAGCGGCTCGAACCCTGCGCGACGTACCCCCTCGAGGTGTACGCCGCGTTCGCCTCGGGCGGCCTGCGGCACCCCGCGTACGAGGACTTCGCCGCCCACCTCGTCCGCACCCGCAGCTGGCGGACGACGGAGCTGCTGCCGAACCGGCTGCTCAGCATCCTCAACTCCGAGCGGCGCTCGGGCCTCACCCCCCACGAAGCGCCGCCCGCGGTCCTGCGCCGCACCTGGCTGGGCGGCCTCCCCGAACCGTGGACCTTCGAACGGTTCGCCGGATACACGCTCACCCACGTCGTGTTCCACCTCACCGACTGGGGCCACGACACGCGTGGCGTACCGGACGAGGTCGCGGACTACCTGGTCACCTGGCTCCCGGCCTGGCTGGACAGCTGCGTGGAGACCCAGCACTGGGACCTGTGCTGCGAACTGCTCGCCGTCGCCGCCGGCCTGCCGGAGCCCCCCGCGCCCGAGCTGACCGAGGACGCCTGGGCGGCGGTGGCCCGGGCCCAGGACAGCACGGGAGCCCTGACGGAGAGGGGGCGCGGACCGCGTGGTGAGGACGTCCTGCGGGTCTTCCCCAACTGTTACCACTCCACGCTGGTCGCGGCCTTCGCCGCCACCCTGACCGAAGCCCGCCGCCCCGTCGGCCGGGACACCGACGAGCCCCATGGAGGAGTGCCGGCATGACGGCCGCCAGTACCCGCCTCGTCCACACCGTCGGCGTGGGCGCCATCGAGTGGCTCCACGCCCACCGCGACGGCTTCCGGCTGGAACCCGACGTCGACCCGGCGATCGGCTTCCTGGAGCGGTTCAAGCCCGTCGGTGAACTGGCCGTGATCTGCAAGGTCCTCTTCCGCGAGGGAGTGGCCGGCTCCCGCCAGGCCGACCTCGCCCGCAAACTCCTCGACCACGCCTGGCGCGAAGTCCTGGACGGCGGCCGTGCGCTGGTGCGTGGTCAGCGCATCGAGCCGACCTCCCCCATCCCCTTCGAGGTGTACGTCCCGTTCCGGGAACTCGGCTACACCCAGCCGGAGCTGGAACGCGCCATCCGGATCAACCACCGGCTCACCGGCTGGGCGGCCCTCGAGGTGCAGCCCGTACGACGCCTGGGCCTCAGCGCCTTCGAGCGCCGCTTCGGGCTGGCCCCGAGCCTGCCGGAGGACGAGGCGCTCGCCCGCACCTGGCTCGGCCGCACCCCGGAACCGTGGACCGTCGGTCCGCACACCGCGTACGACATCACCCACACCGTCTTCCACCTCACCGACTGGGGCGAGAACCCCGGCGGCCTGCCGCCCGCCGTCGCCGAGCACCTCGAACTGTGGCTGCCGGCCTGGCTCGACGACTGGCTTGACCTCGAACGCTGGGACCTGCTCGGCGAGTTGCTCGTCATCGACGCCTGCCTGCCGGAGCCCACGTTCGACGCCGCCGCCTGGGAAGGGTTCGCCGCCGCTCAGCAACCCGACGGCGCCATGCCCGCCCTCGACACGATGCCGGAGGGCGACCCCGAGGACGTCTTCGACATCGTGTACCACCCCACCCTGGTCGCCGCGTTCGCCTCGGCGCTGGCCACGTCACGCGCCCTGCAGCGGCTCACCGCCGAGGCCCCCGCATGAGCCGCCCCGGTTCCCACGACGGGCACGACGGCGACGACACGGAACTTCTCGACGAGGCCGTGCGGGCCGTGGACGCACCCGACGTCGTCCTCGCCCTCTCCCGGCACGGCCGCCGGACCGTCCGCAGCGGCGGCACCGCACCCCCCGGCCCCGTACCGCGCGAGCGGCTGCGCTACGAGATCGGGTCGGCGTCCAAGACCTTCACCGGCCTGCTGCTGGCCGACCTCACCACCTCCGGCGCACTGTCCGGCAACGACCCGGCCGCCTCCCTCCTCGACCCCGGGAGACCACCGGGCCGGCACCCCGTCACCCTCACGCACCTGATCACCCACACCTCCGGACTGCCCCCGCTGCCCGCCGACTTCTACCCGCAGGCCCTGCCCCGCTGGTCCACCAACCCGTACGCCCACTACCCGCCCGAACGGGTCGTCCGCGCCTTCTTCCGCGCCCGCCTCCGGTACCGCCCAGGCACCCGCTGGCGCTACTCCAACTTCGCCGTCGCCGCCCTCGGGCACACCCTCGCCGCCGCCACCGGCACCCCCTGGGAACGGCTCCTGACCGACCGCGTACTGCGCCCCCTCGGACTCCGCGACACCGCGCTGCGCCCCTCCGGACCCGACACCGACGCCACCGGCCACCACGAGGACGGCACCCCCACCCCGCCCCTGCTCATCGGCGGCTTCCAGGCGGCGGGCGCGGTGCGCGCCGGCCCGCACGACCTGCTCACCTTCCTCGAGGCCCACCTGCGCCCGGACGCCTCCCCGCTCGCCGCCGCCCTGCGCGACGTACGCCGCCCCCTGCTGCGGCGCGGCCTCGGACACGTGCACACGCACACCCTGACCTGGTTCCACCACCCGGCCGAGGGCGGCAGCATGTACTTCCACATCGGGGCCACCAGCGGACAGACCGCCTTCCTCGGGTTCCGGCCGGACAGCGGCACCGCGCTCGTCGCCCTCTCCACCCGCCGCTACAGCCGCGGGAACACCCTCGTCCCGACCGCCTACGCGCTGCTCAGCTCACTGGAGGCCCGCCCGTGCTGACGACCGACTTCGTACCCGGAACCCCCAACTGGATCGACCTGGGCGCCCCCGACACCGACGCCGCCGTGGCGTTCTACTCCGCCGTGTTCGGCTGGACGTTCCAGTCGGCCGGCCCGGAGGCCGGCGGCTACGGCTTCTTCCAGCGCGACGGCGGCACCGTGGCCGCTCTCGGCCCGCTGGCCGGGGAGGGCGCGAGCCCCGCCTGGACGCCCTACTTCCACACCCGCGACGCCGACGCCACGAGCAGGGCGGTGGAACAGGCGGGCGGTTCGGTCCGCGTACCGCCCATGGACATCTTCACCGCCGGGCGGATGGCGGCCTTCACCGACCCGACGGGTGCCGACTTCGCGGTGTGGCAGCCGGGCGACACGAAGGGCGTCGACACGGTCATGGAGCCCGCCACCCTGTGCTGGACCGAACTCCGGACCGCCGACGTGCGGGCCGCGAAGGACTTCTACGCCTCGGTCTTCTCGTGGGAGTACCGGGACATGGACATGGGCGGCGACACGGTCTACTCCGTCGTCTCCTCGCCCGGTGGCCCGGCCGACGACCCCGGCCACGGCGGCATCATGCCGCGACCCGAGGGGGACCCCGTGGCCGGGCCCGGCTCCACCTGGTACCCGTACTTCGGCGTGACCGACTGCGACGCCACCTTCACCACCGCCACCGGACACGGCGCCACGCCCCTGGCCCCGCCGGCCGACGTGCCGGGGGTCGGCCGCCTCGCGCTGCTGAAGGACCCCGCGGGCGCCACCTTCGCCCTCATCAAGGGCGACCCCACCACCACCTGACCCCCACCACCCCCACCTGACCCCCACCACCACCTGACCCCGCCCCGCCTCCGCCGGCCCGGCTCCGAGGGGGGCTGAGCGCCTTGCCGCGGGCCCGTCCCCGGAGGCGCCCCGGCCGGGTCACCGCCCGAGGTCCGCGACCAGCCGCGCGGCGTCCGTCCGGAACACCGCCGAGCCGGCCGCCGTTCGCCCGTCCCGCGCGGCACCCGGCCGGGCGAGTTCGCCGACGGCGGCGAGCAGTTCCGGGAGGCCGACGGCATACGTGGTCAGCCCCTCGGCGGCCATCTGCCGCACCCCGGCGGCCCCGTGCCCCGCGATGGGCCGGTAGCCGACGACCGGGACTCCCGCCGCGAGGGCCTGCACCGCCGTCTGGCCCGCCGCGTTGTCGACCAGGACCCGCGCCGACGCCATCAGCCCCGGCATGTCGTCCGTCCAGCCGAGCGCCCGGACCCCCGGGAGCCGCCCGGCGCGCCGGCGCAGCCGCTCGTCACGCCCGCACAGCAGCACCGGCAGGAAGCCGTGCCGGGCGAGCGCCCCGGCCGTCCGCAGCAGTCCCGGCCCGACCCCCCACGCCCCACCCGTCAGAAGCACCACCGGCGGCCCGTCCGCGTCCGGGGCCCGCCCCCCGGCCCGGTGGAACTCCGGGGGTACGACCGGGCCGGCGGCGACCGCCACCCGACCGGTGCCCTCGCGGGCCGCCCGGGCGGCCGGCCCGCTGACGCACAGGTACAGGTCGTTGCCCGGGTCCAGCCAGGCGCGGTGCACCGCGAAGTCGGTGACGAACACCGCGCACGGCACCCGCAGCGCGCCCCGGCCGCGCATCCGCCCGGTGACCTGGCCCGCGAGGTGGAAGGTGGAGACGATCACGTCGGGCCGCCACGCCGCCACCAGCGCGCCCAGCCGCCGCTCGGCGAGCCCGGCCATCGGCGCCACGTCCGGCGCCCGGCCGGGACGCGGCCGGGGAGCCAGGAACAGCGCGTGGATCGCCGCGTACACCGGGGGCAGCCGCCGTACCACGAACCGGTAGAAACCGCGCACCGCCGGTCCCACGCCGGGCGGGAGCAGCGTCAGCACGTCGCGCACCAGGACGTCGTGGCCGCCGGCGCGCAGCCGGCGTGCCAGCTCGCCGGCCACCGCGTCGTGGCCCGCGCCCATGCTCGCGCTCAGGACCAGGCATCGCCGCCCCATGTGGCGCCCTCCGTTCCGTGCCCGTTCCATCGTGTGCCGCCCCGCCCGCCGGCGCGGCCCGGCGCGCGGCCGAATCGGACTGTTCGGGTGGATCGTCGGGCACGGTGGCGGATGCCGGGAGGCGAACCGGCGGGAAACCAGGAGGCTGGAAGGGCACGGTCGACGACAGTCCGGAGGATCCACCATGCCCCCTACGCCGCGTCCCGAGGCCACGCCCCGTCCCGAGGCCCGGCCGGGAAGGGCACGGCCCGCCGGTCGCCCGGTCGCCCGCCCGGTGGTGCTCGTCACCGGGGCGTCGTCCGGGATCGGGGAGGCGGTCGCCGACCGGTTCGCCGCCGACGGCCGGTGGCGGCTGCTCCTCGGCGGCCGGGACGAGGAGCGGCTCGCGGCCGTGGCGGACCGCACGGGCGGCGACGCGCTGCGGGCCGACCTGGGGGAGCGGGCCGGGGTGGAGCGGCTGGCGGCCGACGCCCTGGAGCGGGAGGGGCGGGTGGACATGCTGGTGGCGGCGGCGGGAATCGGCTGGGCGGGGCCCTTCACCCGGATGCCGGCCGACACCGTCGACCGGCTCATCGCCCTGAACCTCACGTCCGTCGTGCACCTCGTGCGGCTGCTGCTGCCCGGGATGGCGGAGCGGGGCGCCGGGCGGGTGGTGATCATCGGGTCCATGGCCGGGCGCGTGGGCGTGGGCAACGAGGCGGTGTACGCCGCCACCAAGGGCGCCCTGCTGGCCTTCGCCGACAGCCTCCGCTACGAGCTGGCCGGGACGCGCGTGGGGGTGACCGTGGTCCTGCCGGGCGCGGTGGACACCCCGTTCTTCACCCGGCGGGGCGCCCCGTACCACCGCCGGTATCCACGGCCGGTGTCACCCGAACGGGTGGCCGACGTGGTGTGGGGCGCGGTCGTACGGGGCCGCGACGACGTCTTCGTACCGTCCTGGCTGGGCATGCCGGCCCGGCTGCACGGAGCGGTGCCGGGCTTCTTCCGCGCCATGGCCAAGCGGTTCGGCTGACCGCGGTGCTGGCCCTCTCCATCTGCCTGGCGCTGCTGGCCGCCCTCGGCAACGCCGGGGCGTCCGTGCTCCAGCGGCAGGGTGCGGCCGCCGCCCGCCCGGACCCCGGTTCGGCGCGGCGGGGCTCGTGGATGGCCGGACTGGTGCACCGGCGTGTGTGGGTGTGGGGCGCGGCGCTGCTGGCCGTCTCCGGCGTCCTCCAGGCGCTCGCGCTGGCCACGGGCCCGCTGTCGGTGGTGCAGCCGGTGATGAGCACGGAGCTGATGTTCACCCTGGTCGTCGGCGGGGTGGTGTTCCGCCGCCGGCCCGACGCCAGGACCCGCTGGGCGTTCGCCGCCATGGCCCTCGGCCTCGCGGTGTTCCTCGCGATGGCCGATCCCACGGGCGGCCGCACCACCGTGCCGCCGGCCGACTGGGGGTGGACCGCGCTGGGCACGGGCCTGTTCGTGGCGCTGATGTGCCTGGTGTCGCCGCGGCTGTCGCCGGCGCCGCGCGCCGCGGTGCTGGGCACCGCGACCGCGACCGGCTTCGCCTGCACGGCCGCGCTGCTCAAGGACGCGCTGGGGCGGCTGCCGGACGGCGTCGGCGCCGTGCTGACGACGTGGCAGCCGTACGCCGCCGTCGTGGTGGGGCTGGCGAGCTTCCTGTTGCTCCAGGTGACGCTGCGGGCGGGCAGCCTGGTCGCCTCACAGCCCGCGCTGACCCTGGGGGACGCCCTGCTGAGCGTGGTGCTGGGCGTCGCGCTGTTCGCGGAGCGGGTGCACCTCGGGTGGCGGGTGGTGTTCGAGGTCCTGGCGCTGGCGCTGCTGGTCGCCGGGTGCGTGCAACTCGCCAGGTCGCCCCTCGTCACGGACGACCCCGAGCACCCGGAGGACCGGTGGTGAACGCGCTTCCGGTGGGGGTGCTGGGCGCGGTGGCCGCCTGGCACATCGGCCCCGCCGCGACCTGGCTGCCCGGCGCCCGGGCCGCGCTGTGGCCGGGGCTGGACGGGCGGGGCGACCCGGCACACGTGGCGCTCACCTTCGACGACGGCCCCGACCCGGAGACCACGCCGCGGTTCCTGCGCACCCTGGACGCCCTGTCCGTGCGGGCCACGTTCTTCGTGTTGGGCGGCCGGCTGGAGCGCCACCCCGGCCTGGGCCGGAGAATCGCGGCGGAGGGCCACGAGCTGGCCGTCCACGGCTGGCGGCACGACCGGCCCTGGTGGCCGCGTCCGCTGCGCGACGCCCGCGATCTGGCGCGTACGGCGGACCTGGTCGCCGAGGCCGCCGGACGGCGCCCGCTGTGGTACCGCCCGCCGTACGGCATCCTCACCGGCGGCCGGTGGTCCGCCGCCCGCGCCGCCGGGCTGCGCACGGTGCTCTGGTCGGCGTGGGGGCGCGACTGGACGGCCGGGGCGACCGAGCGGAGCGTGTGCGCCGAGGTCACCCGGACGCTGGGCGGCGGCGCGACGGTGCTGCTGCACGACTCCGACGTGGTGAGCGCGCCGGGGGCGTGGCGGGCGGCGCTGGGCGCGGTGCCCGAGCTGGTCGCCGCGTGCCGGTCGAGGGGGCTGGAGGTCGGCCCGCTGGCCGAGCACGGATTGATCGAATAGCTCAAAGGTTCGATTCGCTCGTACGCTAAGGGCATGACCGCGCATCTGCAGGGCTCGCTCTTCGACCAGGCCGACGAGATCCGCCTCGGACCGCTGACCGGCGTCCGGCGGACCGTGCTCGGCGACGGCGCGTGGATCGACCTGCTGCCCGGCTGGCTGCACGGCGCGGGCGCCCTGTTCGAGGAGCTCGCCGGGAAGGTCCCGTGGCGGGCCGAGCGGCGCACGATGTACGACCACGAGGTCGACGTACCGCGCCTGCTCGCCCACTACGGCGAGCGGGACCCCCTCCCGCACCCCGTGCTCGACGAGGCCCGCGACGCCCTGTCCGCGCACTACGCCGCCGAACTGGGCGAGCCGTTCACCACGGCCGGCCTCTGCTACTACCGGGACGGGCGGGACAGCGTCGCCTGGCACGGCGACCGGATCGGGCGCGGATCGCGCGAGGACACCATGGTCGCCATCCTGTCCGTCGGTGAACCGCGCGATCTCGCCCTGCGCCCGCGCCGCGGCGGCCCCGCGACCCGGGTGCCGCTCGGGCACGGCGACCTCGTCGTGATGGGCGGCTCGTGCCAGCGGACGTGGGAGCACGCCGTCCCCAAGACCGCCAAGGGCGTCGGCCCCCGCATCAGCGTCCAGTTCCGCCCGCGGGGCGTGCGCTGACCGGCGCGGCCCCACACGCGCCCCAGGTCGTGTCCGTGAGGTCTCGCCCGCCCGCGACGTCCCGCCCTCCGGGCGGACGCCGCTGCCCTCCGGACCCTCTCTGGGTGACCCGGTGCACCCGCTGGCTCCCCAGCTCGTACCGCGCACCCACGATGGCCAGCCGGCCCGCCGCCACCCGGGCGGCCAAGTCCGGTTCGGCGGCCAGCATGCCCCGCACATGACGGACGTTCGCCGTGATCGTCGCGTCGATCCGCGCCGCCCCCGTCGAGCCGTGGTCGATCGCCGGCCGTATCCGCTCGGCGATGTAGTCGATGTGGGCCGGCGGCCGGTCGCCGCTCTCCTCCGCGCGCACCGCCGCCGCGACGGCCCCGCACGACTGGTGGCCCAGCACCATGACGAGCGGGATCCCCAGTTCGAGGACGCCGTACGCGATGCTGCCGAGGACCGCCTCGTCCAGCACCTCGCCCGCCGAGCGGACCGTCATCAGGTCACCGAGGCCCTGGTCGAATATCAGCTCCGGCGGGACGCGGGAGTCGATGCAGCCCAGGATCAGCGCGAACGGGTGCTGACCCGACACGGCCGCCACCCGGGCCGTGGTGCTCTCGTGCGGATGCGCCTGGTGCTCGGCCCGCCAGCGCCCGTTGCCGTGCGCCAGTTCGCGCAGCGCCGCCGCCGGAGTGGCCGGGCGGGGCCTGCCGGGCCGGGGCGCCGCCACGGCCGGCGGCGGGGCGAGGCCCAGCCCGGCACCGAGGACGGCGGTGCCGCCGAGCGCCGCACGCAGCAGCGCGCGGCGGCCACGCGGGGAGGACGGGGGAGTGGGGGCGGAGAGGGCTGCCGGACCGTCACCGGGTTGCGTCGTCACACCCCGACAACCTACGGCCCTACGTTCCGCGGCCGTTCGAGTTTGATCACCTGTTGGCCCACCGATGGCGCACCCATGGACCGCCCTTGGGTGAACGATGGATTCCCCCGCCCATCGGCCCCGGCGGGCCCGCAGGGCCGCACGCGGTGCGTGATCGCCCGGCGACCGGCGGTCACTCATGGTCGCCGTGGGCCGTACGGTGTTAGAAAGGGGAACGTGGTCCACTTCTTCGACCGATTCCGTGGCGCCTCGGTTCGGTCACTGGCCGAGAGGCTCCCACGGAGCGTCGCAGGACAGGTCTTCGTCCTGCAGGTGGCGCTCGTCCTGCTGCTGGTGCTGGGAGCGGTCCTGGCACTGCTCCTCCAGTCGCGCGGCGACAGCGACAGAGAGGCCCGCAACCGCTCCGTCGCCGTCGCCGAGTCCTTCGCGCACGCGCCGGGCCTGGAGAGCGTGCTGACCGACCCGAACCCGTCCGGCGTCCTCCAGCCCCTGACCGAAGCCGCCCGCAAGGCGGCCGGGGTCGACTTCATCGTCGTGATGGACACCGACGGGACCCGCTACACCCACCCGCAGCCGGAGCTGATCGGCAAACGTTTCGTCGGCACCATCGAGCCGTCCGTCGCCGGCCGCGTCCACATCGAGAGCGTCGACGGCCCCCTCGGCGAGGAGGTCCAGGCCGTCGTCCCCGTCCGGGGGTCGGACGGGAAGGTCATCGGCCTGGTCTCCGCCGGACTGGAAGTCCGCAACGTGACCGGCGTCGTCAACCGCCAGCTGCCCGTCATCCTCGCCACCAGCGCAGCCGGCCTGGCCGTCGCCACCGCCGGCACCGCCCTGGTCGCCCGCCGGCTGCGCCGCCAGACGCACGGCCTCGGCCCCACCGAGATGACCCGGGTGTACGAACACCACGACGCCGTCCTGCACGCGGTCCGCGAGGGCGTCGTCATCGTCGGCGGCGACGGCACGCTCCTGCTCGCCAACGACGAGGCCGCACGGCTGCTGAGCCTGCCCCCCGACGCGGAGGGCCGCGGCGTCAAGGACCTGCCCGGCCTCGACCCCGGCATGGCCGAGTTGCTCTGCTCCGGCCGCGTGGCCACCGACGAGGTCGTCCCCGCCGCCGACCGGCTGCTCGCCGTCAACCAGCGCCACACCGACCGGCACGGCGGCCCCGCCGGGACCGTCGCCACCATCCGCGACACCACCGAGCTGCGCTCCCTCACCGGCCGCGCCGAGGGCGCCCGCAGACGGCTCAACCTGCTGTACGACGCCGGCGTCGGCATCGGCACCACCCTCGACGTCGTCCGCACCGCCGAGGAACTCGCCGAGGTGACCGTCCAGCGCTTCGCCGACTTCGTCACCGTCGACCTCGCCGACCCCGTCCTGCGCGGCGAGGAACCGTCCGGAACGGCCGCCGACATGCGCCGTACCGCCGTCGCCGGCATCCGTGACGACCACCCGCTCTACCCGCGCGGCAAGATGATCGCCTTCGTGCCCTCCACGCCCCAGGCACGCGGCTTCGGCAGCGGCCGGGCGGAACTCGTGCCCGACCTGTCCCGGGCCGCCGGCTGGCAGGCCCAGGACCCCGAGCGGGCCCGCCGGATCGTCGAGTACGGCATCCACTCGCTCATCGCCGTCCCCCTCAAGGCCAGGGGAGTCGTCCTCGGCGTCGCCAACTTCTGGCGCTCGGAGAAGCCCGAATCCTTCGAGGACGAGGACCTCGAACTCGCGGAGGAGCTCGTCGCCCGTGCCGCCGTGAGCATCGACAACGCCCGCCGCTACACCCGCGAGCACGCCATGGCCGTCACCCTCCAGCGCAGCCTGCTGCCCCGCGCCCTGCCCGAACAGAGCGCCCTGGAAGTGGCCCACCGCTACCTGCCCGCCCAGTCCGGCGTCGGCGGCGACTGGTTCGACGTCATCCCGCTGCCCGGCAGCCGGGTCGCCCTCGTCGTCGGCGACGTCGTCGGGCACGGCCTGCACGCCGCCGCCACCATGGGCCGGCTGCGCACCGCGGTGCACAACTTCTCCACCCTCGACCTGCCGCCCGACGAGCTCCTCGGCCGCCTCGACGACCTCGTCGGCCGCATCGACCAGGACGAGGACGACGCCGGCGGCGGCGCCGGAATGACCGGCGCGACCTGCCTGTACGCGGTGTACGACCCCGTCTCCCGGCGCTGCTCCATGGCCCGCGCCGGGCACCCGCTGCCCGCCCTGGTCCACCCCGACGGGAACGTCGAGTTCCCCGACCTCCCGGCCGGCCCGCCGCTCGGCCTGGGCGGCATACCCTTCGAGAGCCGCGAACTGGAACTCGCCGAGGGCAGCCAGATCGTCTTCTACACCGACGGCCTGATCGAGGACCGCACCCGGGACATCGACGTCGGCATCAAACTGCTCCGCGACGCCCTCGGCCGGCCCGCCGCCACCCCCGAGGAACGCTGCCGGCTGGTGCTCGACGCCCTGCTCCCCGCCCACCCCAAGGACGACGTCGCCCTGCTCGTCGCCCGCACCCGCGCCCTCGGCTGCGACCGCGTCGCCGACTGGGACGTGCCCTTCCACCCCGGCGCCGTCGGAGGCATCCGCTCCGCCGCCGTGCGACGGCTCGCCGAATGGGGACTGGACGACCTGTCCTTCGCCGCCGAACTGATCCTCAGCGAGCTCATCACCAACGCCATCCGCTACGGAGCACCCCCCGTCCGCGTCCGCCTGCTGTACGACCGGGGCGTGACCTGCGAGGTCGCCGACCACAACAGCACCTCGCCCCACCTGCGGTACGCCGCCACCACCGACGAGGGCGGGCGCGGGCTCTTCCTCGTCGCCCAGCTGGCCGAACGCTGGGGCACCAGATACACCGCCCAGGGCAAGGTCATCTGGGCCGAAATCCCGCTCCCCGGCGCCACCCCCGGCGACGGCACCGGAACCCTGCCGGTCGACGTCTTCAACGCCGGCCTGATCTGACACGCCGGTCCGACCCGAGAGGGGACCATGTTCAGCCCGCACGGCCCGACGTTCCGCGAACTCGCCACCCAGGCGCTCTCCTCCACCCAGGCCGGCTACGACCTGCTGGCCCCGAAGTTCGACCACACCCCCTACCGCACCTCCGACCGGGTCCTCGGCGCCGTCACCGACGCGCTGCGCCCGCACGGACCGTTCCGCGCCGGCCTCGACGTGTGCTGCGGCACCGGAGCCGGGGTCGGCGTACTGCGCGAGCTGTGCGACGAGCAGGTCACCGGCACCGACTTCTCCACCGGCATGCTCGACCGGGCCCGCGCCACCCACGCGGACGCCCCCGGCGTCCACTGGGTGCGCGCCGACGCCCGCGCCCTGCCGTTCGGCCCCGCCTTCGACCTGGCCGTGAGCTTCGGGGCGTTCGGGCACTTCCTTCCGGCCGAGCGGCCCGCTCTGTTCGCCGGCGTGCACCGCGCGCTGCGCCCCGGCGGCCGGTTCGTCTTCCCCCTCCCCGCCCCGCCCCCGGTCGGCTCCCCGCCCTACTGGGAGCTGTGGGCGTTCGACGCCGCCATGCGGGTGCGCAACCTGCTGTGGCGGCCGCGCTTCACCATGTACTACCGCACCTTCCGCCTCACCGACGCCGTCGCGGAACTCACCCGAGCCGGCTTCCGGGTCGAGCTGACCGCGCTGGAGGAGTTCGGCCGCCGGCCCGACGGGGCGCCCTGGTGCCGCTTGGTGACCGCGCTGCGGACGTGAGCCGTTTGGGTGACCGCCGGTTGCGGGGACCGCCGCCGACCGGTCGAGTGGGAGACCCGGTCCGCGCTGCGCCGAATCCGGCCCGGCGCGCGGACAACGGCACCGCCCCGAATCACCTCTTCGGTGTCGTACCAGTGGTTTCCCGAAAGGCAGTGAAGAAGACATGGCCGTCGGCGCATCGAGTGTCACCGTCCCCCCGGACCCGGGCCAAGGACCCCGGGCCGGGCTCGGGAAGGGGGGCGGCGACCCGCGCGGGTCCCGGACGACCGCGTGGACGGCCGCCCTCGCCCTGCTGCCGCTGGGCCTGCTCGCGGCCGCCTCGTACCTCGGCCGGTACGTCCGGCCCAGCGCCGACGAGTGGTGCTTCCTGCCCCTGGTGCGCGACGAGGGCGTCCTCGGCCTGGTCGGCAGGTTCTACTTCACCGACAACGGACGGGTCGGCAACGGACTGCTCGTCGGGCTGTACGCGAAGTTCCCGCTCGCCGGACACCAGTGGTACGGCCCGGTCAGCGGCGTCCTCATGCTCGGGCTGCTGTGGGCGCTCACCGCGTCGCTGCTGCGCCGCGCCGGACAGCGCGTGCCGCGCGGAGTGCCGCTGCTCGTCGCCTCCATGATCACGGCGGTGTTCCTGCTCGCCACGCCGAACACGTACAAGACGTTCTACTGGCCCGCCGCGTCCGTCTCGCACACCCTCGCCCCGGTCCTCGCCTGCGCGGCCGCGATCCCGCTGCTGCGGGCCCGTGGCCGGCGCGGCCGGATCGCCGCTCTCGCCGTCGTCCTGCTCGCCGGCGTGTTCATGGGCACCCTCTCCGAAGAGGCGTCCGTGGTGGTCCTGGTGGTGCTGTCGGGTGTCGTCCTGTTCGCCGGGTCGCTCTTCACCGAACGGGCCAGGGCCCTCGCCCGCGGCTGGTCCCTCGCCGGCATGGCCGGTGTCGCCGTCGGCACGCTCCTGCTGGTGACGTCCCCCGGCTCGCGCAACCGCCGTGAGCGGTTCGGCGCCGAGACCACCTCCATGCTCGCCCCCGAGTCGCTGACCGCCTCGCTGCGGGCGTACGTCCGCATCCTGGAGACCGTCCTGACGACCTGGCAGTACGCCGGGGCCGTCGCCGCCGGAGTGCTGCTGGGCCTGCTCGCCTCGCGCCCCGCCGGGGCCCCCGGGCGGCGGGTCCTGCTGCCGTGCCGGCCGCTGCTGCTCACCGGCCTCGGCGCTGCGGCCTTCCTGGTGTCCGGCTACCTCTGCACGGTCATCACCTACCCCGTGTTCGGCCCGCGGGTGGTGACGGCCGAGCGCACCTGGAACGACTACCTCCTGCTGTACGTGCTCCTCCTGGTGGCCGCCGGAGCGTTCCTGGGGCGGGCGGTGCGGCTGCGCGGGGTGCGCACGGGCGCGGTCACCGGGCTCGCCGCCGCCGTCTGCGCGGTGACCGTCCTCGGGCTGGCGGCCCCGCTGTACGAGCTGGGCCACGACATGCGGGTGCGGGCGCAGAAGTGGGACCGCCAGGACCGGTGGCTGCGGGAGCGGGCGGCCGAGGGCGCGAAGGTGCTGCCGTACAAGCCGGTGTCGGTCAGCGGGATGCTGGAGCCGTTCAGCGCGAACGGCACCCGGGCCTGGCCCGCGCGGTGCGTCGCCGACTACTACCACCTGGACAAGGTCACTCGCGGGACGCGCCTTCCCTGACCCGGTCCTCCCCGGGCGGCCGCCGCGACGCGGAACGGCGGGTGGCGGCCGCCCCGGAGGTGATGGCCCAGCGGGCCAGCACGAAGGACAGCGGGGTGACGAGGAGGCCGGCGGCGACGGCCGCCAGGTTCTCGTCCATCCCCAGCCGGCTGACAGCGAGGTGGAGCAGGATCCCGCTGCCCACCACGTTGGCCGCGCCCGACAGCGGATAGCGGGCGAACGCCCGCCAGGTGGGCCGGGTGCGGACGGTGACGTACGAGTTGAGCAGGAACGAGCCGACGACGCTGACCGCGTACCCGATGACATGGGCGGCGAGATAGGGCAGCCAGATGTTGAGCGAGGCGTACACGGCGTAGTAGACGGCGGTGTTGGCCAGGCCGACGAGGGCGAAGGAGACGAACTGGCGGACCGCCGGCGTCCGCAGGGCGGCGAGGGGTCTCACGGCTTGGGCCTGGTCCGTCCAGCGGGCTCCAGCGCGGGGCCGCGCGTGTCGCCCGGATCGCGGTGGAGGCCGGCGGTCCGGTCCGTCTCCCGCACCACGTAGTGGGGGCGGCGCTTCGCCTCGTGATAGATCCGGCCCACGTACTCGCCGATGACGCCGAGCGTGGCGAGCTGGATGCCGCTGAGCCCGACGATGGCGGTGATGAGGGTCGCGTAGCCGGGGGTGTCCACCCCGTCGAGGAGCGCGTTGGCGATGATCCACAGCGCGTAGACGAGCGCGGACAGGAACAGCCACAGTCCCGTGTGGATGGCCAGGCGCAGCGGTCGGCTGTTGAACGACAGCAGTCCGTCGATGCCGTAGTTGAGCAGCCGCCTGCCGCCCCACTTGGACCGGCCGGCGGCCCGCTCGACGTTCTCGTACGCGAAGCTGACGGTGTCGAACCCGATCCAGGAGAACAGGCCCTTGGAGAAGCGGTTGCTCTCCGGCAGTGACAGGAGGGAGTCGACGGCGCGGCGCGACAGCAGCCGGAAGTCGCCGGCCCCGTCGACGATCTGGACGTCCATGAACCGGCGCACCAGGCGGTAGTAGGCGCGGCTGAGCGCGGTTCGCGCGGCCCCCTCGCCGGTGCGGTCGCGCTGGGCGATCACCTGGTCGTAGCCGTGCCGGTGCAGCTCCAGCATGCGGGGGAGGAGCGCGGGCGGGTGCTGGAGGTCGGCGTCCATGAGGACGACCACCTCGCCCCGGGCCATGCGCATGCCGGCCAGCAGCGCGGACTCCTTGCCGAAGTTCCGGCTGAAGGAGGTGTAGCGCACCCGGCCGTCCGTCGCCGCGAGGTACCGCAGCCGGTCCACGGTCCGGTCGCCGCTGCCGTCGTCGACGTAGCAGACCTCGAAGGTCGTGCCGGTCGGTTCGAGGGCGGCGAGCAGGGCCGTGTGGAAGGCGTCGATCACCTCGCTCTCGTCGAAACAGGGGACGACGACCGACATGTGGACCATGGGCTGCTCTCTCCGTGCACGGGTGTGCGGGGCGGCGTCCGGGAGTTCGGGCCGCCGCTCAGGGAGGATGGCCGCGGCGCCACCGGGGTTGCCTGCGCGGAGCGGCGGACTTCGTCCCGTCCAGCCAGTGGAGCGCGACGGCGGCGGGTCCACCGCCCCACGCCGTCCACTCGGGTGAGGGGGGTGCCGGTGCGCGGGCATGCGTCCGCCCCGTGACCCGGACTGCGGGGACGGGGCGGAGGGGGCGGGGACGGCGGGGCGGGGACCTTGAGTCAGTCGCCCTTGCCGACCTCCTTGTTGACCGACGCGGGCGAGTCGTACTCCTTGTCGGGGAGGGAGTCCAGGGCCTTCATGACATCCTGGCCGGCCTTGTGCTTGGACGCCTGGTCGACGATCTCCTTCTTGGACGCCGGGTAGTTGACGCCGCCGAGGGCCTTCTGCATTTCGATGGGGTTCACAGCCATGCTGCGAGGGCTACCCGCCGGCGGGAGCGGGGTACCGGTGCGATGGTCCATGTCACGACAATGGAGCACAGGTGTCCTTTCTCCCCACGCAGCGCGGATCCGTCACGGTTGCATCACAATGTCGTGTGAGGACCGGAGAGTGCGGGCACATCCATGTGCGGGAGGGCGACCCGGTTCGGGGACCGGCGCATCGCCCGGTCCCGGGGAGGCCGGCCCGCAGGAGGCATCGGCGTCCCCTCTCTCCTTGCTTCGTGGCGTGGGAAAGGCAGGTACGTTCATGCTGTTGGCGCATCCCGCAGTGCTTCGTGAGCTCGTGGCCCGTTACGAATCCCTGTGCACCGCCTCCCAGGAGCTGGCCCTCGCGCCCGACCTGAAACGACGGCTCGACGATGTCGCGTACACGCTCTGCGTGACCACCGGAACGCGGCAGTTGGACCAGGCGCTGGCCGCCGCGCGCGCCAGGCTGGCCGCGACGGTGACGACGGCCGCGGTGGCCTCGGCGGCGGCCGGGGTGGCGACGGCGTGTGCTTCGCCGAAGGCGGCCGCCACCGCGGCGGTCACCGCCACCTGACGGGTGGGTTTTCGGCGGCCCCGGCCCAGGGGTTGACCGGGGCCGCCACGGGTGTCCGCGGGGAGTGCGGAGCGCCCGGTCGGAACACCGGGGGCGGCGCGAGGAGGGAGCGCCGTCACAGGTGTTCTGCTCGTTTCCCCGGACCGTCACCGGGGTGTCCGAGCAGTAAATATATTTACCGTCGAGTAAGCAAGCGTATGAAATTTTTCATGCGTCCTTCGGGCGGGAAAATGTCGGAAAAAATCCTTGTGGGGCGGTCGGCGACCCTCGGAATGTGACTCAGTCGTCGAGGAAGAACCTGTGCTGCTCGGCGGCCTGCTCATACCCCTCCAGCCGCAGCTGCGTCCGCTCCGGGTGGGCGTCCGCCATCGCCTGGAGCACGGACGCCGCCAGGACCCCCGGTGCCGCGTACGAGTCGAAGACCAGCCGCGACCCGGTCCCGGCCGTCAGCGTCACATCCGCCTCCTCCACCAGCGGCCCCAGCGTCAGATCGGTGATCAGCGCGATGCGCAGCCCGGCCCGGCGGGCCGCCCGGATCGCGGAGAGCGTCTCGTGGGCGTGCCTCGGCATGGCGAAGGCCAGCACCCACGTCCCGCCCGCCTCCCGGGACTGCAGCAGCGCGTCGTAGGCGACGCTGCCGCCCCGGGTCACCAGGCGTACGTCGGGGTGGATGCGCCGGGCCGCGTACGCGAAGTACTCCGCCAGCGACACCGAGATCCGCAGCCCCAGGACCGTCAAGGGCACGGAACTGGCCAACTGGCTGCCGACGTCCAGGATCTGACCGGGATCGGCGACCAGGCGACGCAGGTGCTCCAAGTTCTCGATCTCGGCGTCGATGGCCGCCTGCAGCTCGTTGCGGCGGATCTCCTCCCGGGTCTCCGGCGCCCCGGCCACCGCGCTCAGCGCGATCGGCTGCAACGCCTCCCGCAGCGCGGGGAACCCGCTGTACCCCAGCGACGTCGCGAACCGCGTCACCGACGGCTGGCTGACCCCCACGCGTTCCGCGAGATCCGTGATCGACAGGAACGCCGCCTCCGTCAGGTGGTCGATCATGTACTGGGCGATGCGGCGCTGGGCGGGCGACAGCCGGTGGCCGCCGAACAGCGCCATGACCCGGTCCATGGGAACGGCGGGGGCCTGCTCCTCCGCGGGGGACGGCCCGCCCGGCGTGATCGCAGCCGCCTGCGCGCGTGCCTGCTGCCCTGATGGCACCCGTGTGCCTCCTTCTTGTCCCGATTCCGCTCAACATAACTCAACCGGCGCGGTCGCCTCCGGGACCACCGATGTGCGCGACGCCGCCGCTCGGGAGCATGCTGGCTGTGTGCCCCGGCACGGCGCCGCACCACAGCGGCGTCGCTCCGGACCCTCCCGCCGGAACGGGGCCGGGACAGGTGAACGAGGCTGGAACATGCCAGGCAGACCGCACAGCAACGGCACCGGGAACGCCGGGCGCCCGCCGGATCCGCTGATCCTGGAACTGGCCGCCGCCACGGTGGACGCCGTCGAGGCCACCGGCGGCTTCGCGGGCGGCGTCTACCTGCGCCCCGGCCTCCCGGGCCTGCTGCGACTGGCGACGCTCGCCGGACTGCCCACCCGGCTCTTCCGCCCCTGGTGGCGCATGCACATCAACCGCCCCTTCCCGGTGGCCGAGTCATACCGGTCCGGCAACGGCATCCACCTCGCCGACGCCGAGGACGCCATGCGCCGATTCCCCCAGCTCATGGCCGGCCTGCCGTTCCCGTTCGGGTCGCTGTACGAGCCGGTCACACACGGCCGTGAGGCGTTCGGTGTGCTGGTCGTGCTGCGCGCCGCCACCCCCGGCCGGCCGGTCGACCCCGCCGACGGCCGGCGCATGCGGCGCACCGCGCGGAGCCTCGGCGCCGGGCTCGCCGACCTCGCCGCGCGGGGCACCCCCGTCGCCTGGGACGACCCGCCCGTCAACGTCCAGCTCCCCGCCCGCGCCACCCCGCCGATCCGCACCGGCCACCTCCACTGGGACCCGGCCACCGGCGCGGTCACCATGGACGAACCCCTCCACACCATCCTGGGCGCCCCCACCCGGCCCCCCGCCCCGGCGCCGGGCCCGGGCCCCGCCGACGATCGGCCCGGCCGCGGCACCGACGCCGGCACCGGTGCCGCCACCCAGGACCGGGGCCGCTTCGGCCCCGGCGACGAGCGCCCCGGCCCCGGCGACGAGCGCCCCGGCCCCGGCGACGAGCGCCCCGGCCCCGAACCCGGCCCCGAACCCGGGCCCGAACCCGGGCCCGCCGCCGGGGCGCCGCCGGAGCTCGCCGGCGCCGACGGTCTCGCGGCGCTCCTCGCGCCGGAGGACGCGTACGGCCTGTGGACCCTCGCGCGCCAGGTGGCCGACCCCGACCGGCCCGCCAGCCGCCGCATGTGGCTGCGGGCCCTCGACGGCCGCCCGTGCCTCCTCGAGGTGACCCGCGGAGAGGCGGGGCTGCACGGGGCCCTGGTCGAACCGGGCGCGGGACCGGTCGTCGCCGCCGGCGCCGACCGGCTGCCGAACGGGGTCTGCGCACTGGACCGGCTCGGGCGGATCATGTTCGTCAGCCGCAGTGCCGAGACCCTCCTCGGCCGCGGCCGGCCCGAGCTCGTCGGTCAGGTGCTGTGGGACGCCCTGCCGTGGTTCGGGCGGCCCGCCTACGAGGACCACTTCCGGGCCGCGCTGCTCTCCGCCGAGCCCGTCCACTTCCTGGCCCAGCGCGACCCCGACGGGTGGCTGTCGGTCGCCCTCCACCCCGGGCACGAGGGCGTCACCATGACCCTCACCGCCGCCGCCCGTCCCCCGTACGCACCCGGCTCCGTCACCGCGCCGGGCGCCGGGCTCGGCTCCCCGGCCGACCGGGCCTCGATGCTGTACCGCCCGGTCGCCCTCGCCATCGCGCTCACCGAGGCCGTCACCGCCCGGCAGGTCTCCGCCGTCGTCACCGAGGAACTCCTGCCCGCCTTCGGCGGCCGGCAGCTGGCGATCTACCTCCTCGACGAGCGCCACCTGTACCTGGCCTGGGAGACGGGCTTCCCGCAGGGCTTCCTCGACCGCTTCGACGGCGTCGCGCTGGACGCCCGGCTGCCGGGCGTCGAGACCCTCACCACCGGCCGCCCCCTCTTCTTCGAGTCCATGCAGCGGCTGGCCGCCGCCTACCCGGGCATCCCCATGGACGCCCACGTCGGCGCCCGGGCCTTCCTGCCCCTCATCGCCTCCGGCCGCCCGGTCGGGTCCTGCATCCTCGGTTTCGACCAGCCGCGCGGCTTCAGCCCGGAGGAGCGCACCGTCCTCACCGCCCTCGCCGGCCTCATCGCGCAGGCCCTCGAACGCGCCCGGCGCTACGACTCCGAGGCGGCCCTCGCCCGCGGGCTCCAGGACGCCCTCCTGCCGCACCGGCTGCCCCGGCTCCCCGGCGTCGACACCGCGGGCCGCTACCTCCCCGGCACCCAGGGCATGGAGATCGGCGGCGACTGGTACGACCTCATCGACACCGGCCGCGGCATCGCCCTCGTCATCGGCGACGTCCAAGGACACGGAGTCGCCGCCGCCGCGACCATGGGCCAGCTGCGCAGCGCCCTGCGCGCCTTCGCCCTCAGCGGGCACGACCCCGAGGAAGTGATGAGCGGGACCAACCGGCTGCTCATCGACCTCGACGCGGGCCAGTTCGCCACCTGCTGCTACATCGTCCTGGACCTGACCACCGGCGTCACGCGCGCCGTACGCGCCGGCCACCTCCCGCCCCTGCTGCGTCACCCGGACGGCACAACGGAGGTCCTCGATCTGCCCGGCGGCGTGGTCCTCGGCGTCGACCCCCGGGCCGCCTACCCGGTCACCGGGCTGCGACTGGCCGCCGGCGACGTCCTCGCCCTGTACACCGACGGGCTCGTCGAGCGGCCGGGCACCGACATCGACGTCGGGATCGAACGGCTGCGCCACGCGCTCGCCGGCATCGGCACCCGCCCGCTCGCCGACACCGCCGAACGGCTCATCCGCGAGTCGGCCCCCGCCGGCGACCGGCCCGACGACATCGCCCTGCTCCTCGCCTCCCGGTCCGCCGCCGCCGGCCGGTCCCCGAGCCGTACGGCATGAGCGCGGTTGTGCCGTACGGGGCGCCGATCAACCATGAGGAGACATGAGAAGGCAGGCGCCATGAGCGCGGTGTACGCGGCCG
Source organism: Streptomyces sp. NPDC045701 (assembly GCF_056432045.1). NCBI lineage: Bacteria > Bacillati > Actinomycetota > Actinomycetes > Kitasatosporales > Streptomycetaceae > Streptomyces > Streptomyces sp. NPDC045701. The sequence goes on from NZ_JBWKJV010000030.1 coordinate 32,971, forward strand.
AGGGTGCCGACTTCCGCGGCCCCCTCGACGTCACGAAAGCGGCCACGGCCGTCCTGGACGCCGACGGAACCATCGTCGGCTGGGGCCCGGCGGCCCACGCCCTGCTGGGCTACCCGGCGCACGAGGCGGTGGGCCGCCCCATCGGCGCCCTGGTCGTGGACCGCCCGGGCGAGTACCACATGGCCACCCCCCTGCCCGGCGCCGCCCAGGCCCGGCGCCAGGTGCTCCACATGCGCCACCGGGACGGCCACATCCTCCGCGTGGCGACCGCGACGCTCCCGCTGTCCCACGCCGGCACCGGGCCCGCCCGGCTGCTCGCGGTGGCCGACGCGAACGAGACCGAGCGGTGGGAAGCCCTCCAGTCGATGCTCCGGGGCCTGGCCACCCAGTCGCCCGTCGGCCTCGCCATCTACGACACCGATCTGCGCGTCGTGTGGACCAACCACGCCCTCTACCAGGAGATGGGCACCCTCCAGTACGCCGGGCTCGGCCCGGACGAGATGGTCACCGGGGGCGAGATCCTCTCCGACGGCTACCCGGGCACGCTGGAAGAGGCCATGCGCCAAGTGCTCGACACCGGCGAGCCCGTCATAGAGCTGCACTACAGCGGCCGCCCGCCCGCCGACCCCGAGCACGACCACGTCTGGTCCTGCTCCTACTACCGGCTCCAGGACGCCGACGGCCGCCCCCTGGGGGTGTGCGAGGAGACGGTGGACATCACCGCCCGCTACCTCGCCCAGCAGCGCCTGGACCTCCTCGTACGGGCCGGCGGCCGGGTCGGCACCTCCCTCGACATGACCCGCACCGCCCAGGAGCTCTCCGCGGTCGCCGTCCCCCAGTTCGCCGACGGCATCACGGTCGACCTCCTCGACGTCGTCCTGGAGGGCGACCAGCCGGTCCCCGGAACGGCGACCGCCAGACGCGTCGTACGGGTGTGGGAAGGGCCGTCCGACAGCCCGCGCGACCCCCGGCCCACCGACTTCGACTACCCGGCCGACTCGCTCCAGGCCCGCTGCCTGGCCGGCGGACGGCCCGTCCTGGAGACGGCGCCCGGCGCGACCGGCCCGCACTCCCGCCTCGCCGTGCCCCTGCGTACCGAAGCGGGCGCCTCGCTGGGCGTGGTGACCTTCTGCCGCGACCGGCACCCCGACCCGTTCGAGTCCGAGGACCTGCCCCTGGCCGACGAGCTCGTGGACCGCGCCGCCGTCTGCATCGACAACGCCCGCCGCTACACCCGGGAGCACGCCGCCGCCCTCACCCTCCAGCGCAGCCTGCTGCCCCGCCACCTGCCCCGGCTGACCGGGGTGGACGTCGCCCACCGCTACCTGCCCGCCGACAGCCGGGCCGGAGTCGGCGGCGACTGGTACGACGTGATCGCCCTGCCCGGCACCCGCGTCGGCCTCGTCGTCGGCGACGTGGTCGGCCACGGCGTACGGGCCGCGGCCACCATGGGCCGTCTGCGCACCAGCGTGCGCGCCCTCGCCCGGCTGGACCTCCCGCCCGACGAACTCCTCACCCGCCTCGACGAGCTCATCACCCAGGACGCCCACGAACAGACCACCACCCAGGCCGAGACCGACGACCCGGCCCTCGGCGTCACCTGCCTGTACGCCGTGTACGACCCGGTCACCGGACGGTGCAGCATGGCCCGCGCCGGAAGCCCCCTGCCCTCCGTCGTCGACCCCGCCACCGGGGAGGTCAGCCACCCGGACCTCCCCGCCGGCCCACCGCTGGGCCTGGGCGGACTGCCCTTCGAGAGCGCCGAGTTCACGCTGGCCGAGGGCAGCCTGATGGCGCTGTTCACCGACGGGCTGGTGCAGGGCCGCGGCCGCGACCGCGACGCCGAACTCGACGCGCTGCACACCGTCCTCACCGAGCACCGGCGGCCCCTGGACGAGCTGTGCGACCGGATCGTGGCCACCCTGCTGCCCGGACCCGTCGACGACGACGCCGCGCTTCTGCTCGTCCGCACCCGCACCCTCGACAACCACGAGGTCGCCGCCTGGGACCTGGCCGACGACCCCGAGGCGGTCGGCCGGGCCCGCGCCCTGGCCACCGGGCAGGTGGACGCGTGGGGCCTCGACGGCGAACTGTCCTTCACCACCGAACTGGTCGTCAGCGAACTCGTCACCAACGCCATCCGCTACACCTCCGGCCCCATCCAGCTCCGGCTCATCCGCGACCGGACCCTGATCTGCGAGGTGTCCGACACCGGCCACACCTCGCCCCACCTCCGCCGGGCCGGCAGCGACGACGAGGGCGGCCGCGGACTGTTCCTCGTCGCGCAGATGACCCAGCAGTGGGGCACCCGCTACACCCCCACCGGCAAGACCATCTGGGCGGAACAGCCGATCCCGCCCTGACACCACGGGTTTGGCCGGTGGGCCGCCCGGAAACCCGTGAGGAGCCCGAGGTCCCGAGGAGGTGTGCCGTGGCAGGTGCGCCTGCCCGACCACCACCGCATCAGCGGACTCCCCGCCGGCCCGGCGTCCGTCGGCATGACGAAGAGGAACCGTTGCGACTCCACCACAGCCGCCCCACCGACCCCGGCCACCGCCGCCTGCGCCACGGCCGGGGCTTCCGCTACACCGACCCCTCCGGGAACCCCCTGCGCGACCCGGCGGAAATCGCCCGCATCAAGGCCCTGGTCATCCCGCCGGCCTGGCAGGACGTCTGGATCTGCGCCAGACCCAACGGCCACCTCCAGGCCGTCGGCACCGACGCCGCCGGACGCCGCCAGTACCTCTACCACCCCCGGTTCCGGGCCGAACAGGAGCAGGCCAAGCACGAGCACGTCCTGGACGTCGCCCAACGGCTCCCCGCCGTCCGCGAGGAGGTCGAGGCACACCTCGGCGACCGCGGCCTCACCCGGCGGCGCGTCCTCGCCACCGCCGTACGCCTGCTCGACCTCGGCTTCTTCCGCATCGGCAGCGACCGCTACGCCGAACTCAACAACAGCTACGGCCTGACCACCCTGCTGCGCGAACACTCCGCCTGCCAGGCCGGTACCGTCCTCTTCACGTACAACGGCAAGCACGGCAAGGAGATCGTCCGCACCGTGGCGGACCCCGCCGCCTGCCGCACCCTCACCGCCCTGCTGCGCCGCCGGGGCGGTGGGGACCGGCTCCTCGCCTACTGGGACCGGCCCGCCTGGCGCGACGTGAACGGCGAGGACGTCAACGCGTACCTCAAGGAGATCGCCGGGCTGGAGATCTCCGCCAAGGACTTCCGCACCTGGCACGCCACCGTCATGGCGGCCATCGCGCTCGCCGTCTCCGAATCCGTCGCCCGCAGCGAGACCGCCCGCAAACGCGCCATCGCCCGGGCGGCCCGCGAGGTGTCCGGATACCTCGGCAACACCCCCGCCGTCTGCCGCGCCTCCTACATCAACCCGCGCGTGATCGAGCTGTACGAGGAAGGGATCACCATCGCCCCGGCCCTGCCCCGCCTCGGGGACGAGGGCACCTACGGCATCCCCGCCACGCAGGGGCCCGCCGAGCGGGCCGTCCTGCGGATGCTGCGCACCGGACGCCCGCCCGGCAAGGGCTGATCACGGCCAGGACGGCTCCGTGCGCGGCACCACCACCAGCTCCGGCACCGCGCTGCCCGCCGGGACCGACAACGCGTACAGCACCGTGTCCGCGACGATGTCCGGGCTCTGCAGCATCGACACGTCGGCGTCGGGGAACCGCTCCAGGATGAACGGCGTCTCCATGCCGCCCGCGATGATCCCCGTCACGCCGATGCCCGGGCAGTCCCGCTGCGCCTCCTGGAACAGCGTGTGCGTGAACGCCCGCAGACCGGACTTCCCCGCCGCGTAGGGGCCGGCCTCGGTCCAGGTGCGGTTCGACGCGGTGGACAGGATGTTCACGATGTGACCGCCACCCCGGGCGATCATCCGGCGGTACGTCTCCAGGCACAGGTACATCGGCCCCAGCAGGTTCGTGGTGACCACCCGCGTCACCTCCTCGGCCGTCAGGTGCTCGATCGGCTTGGAGACGTCCACGGCCGCGTTGTTGACCAGGATGTCCACCGCCTGGCCGTCCCCCTCCAGCTCCCGGAACACCTCGGCGACGGCCCCCGCGTCCGTCACGTCCAGCTCCACGAACCGGGCGTCCCTCCCGTCCTGCGCCAGCTCCTCGCACAGCTCCCGTGCCAGTTCCTTGCGCACGTCCGCCACGAGGACGGACGCTCCGGCGCCGGCCAGCGCCCGGGTGATCGACGCACCCAGTCCGCGCGCCCCGCCGGTCACCAGCGCCTGTTTGCCCCGCAGCTCGACCCGTACTCCGCCCATGTCCGCTCCTCCGCCTTCCGCAGTCCTTGCCTCCCACTGTGGCCCGCGCCACTACGCACGGCACGCCGGACGATCACTGTGAGCAAGCACACCAGAAGGATCGAAAGCCCAGGTCAGCCCGGAAGAAGCCGTTCGGTGCGACGCCCATCGGGTCCGTTGGCCCCTTCGGGGCACCGGCCCCTCTGCCACCATGGTCGACGCTGCGGGACCGCCTCCTACGAGGCACGCAGCAGCAGACAGATCCGGTGGACCGGCCGTGCAGTGCAGCAGGCGCCTCACTTCCGCCGAATTCCGCCATCCGAGTCCACCGGCTCGTCACCCCCGTAGCGCACCGTGCCTTCTCGCTCCATGCCCCCTGCCCCCGCCCGCCCGCGCGCCGACCACTCGCCGTGGCGCTCCCTCAGCTACCGCAGCATGCGCTGGTGGTCCGTCGCGAACCTGGTGTCCAACGCCGGTACGTGGATGCAGCTCACCGTGCAGAACCTGCTGGTCCTCCAGATCACCGGCTCCGCCGCCGCCACCGGCCTGTCGCTCTCCGTCCAGGCGGCGCCCGGCCTCCTCATGGGCGTCGCGGGCGGCGCCGCCGTCGACCGCTGGCCCCGCAAGCTGACGGCGGCCGTCAGCCAGGTGCTGCTCGGCGCCGTCGCCTTCACCACCGCGCTGCTCATCGCGTTCGACCAGCTCGGTCTGGGCGCCCTGATGGCGCTCGCGGCCGTCACCGGCCTCATCGCCACCGTCGACGGGCCGGCCTGCGCCCTGCTCGGCAACGACCTGGTCCGCCCCGAGGACGCGCCGTCCGCCATCGGCGTCGGATCCCTGGTCGGCAACGCGGGCCGGCTCGCGGGCGCCGGCCTCGCGGGCCTCGCCGTCGGAGTCTTCGGCACGGCCGCCGCGTACGCCGCGAACGGCGTGTCGTTCCTGCTCGTCGCCGCCGTCATCCCGTTCCTGCGCCCGGTGGCGACCGCCGCCACCCGGTCCGCACCGGCCGCGACGCCGGACGACGCCATGACCGTCCGCGAGGGCCTGGCCTTCTTCGCCCGCCGCCCACGGCTGGTCGCCCTCGCCGGCATCACCGGTATCAGCGCGGTCCTCGGCCGGAACTACGGGCTCACCCTCGCGGTACTCGTCACCGGACCGCTCGCCGGCGGGGCGGGCGACTTCGGCACGGTCTCCGTGGCCCTCGCCGTCGGCGGCATCATCGGTGCCGTCCTCGGCGCCCGGCTCCGCAAGCCCTCCGTACGGCTCGTGGGCGCCCTGGCCGCGGCGGGCGCACTGCTCCAGGCCGTCGCCGGGCTCTCGCCGTCGATCGCCGTCCTGCTGGTCCTCGTGCTGCCGATGGCCGTCGCGGAGTCGGTCTCCGACACCGCCGGCACGACCGTCCTCCAGACCGACCCGCCCGCCCACCTGCGGGGCCGCGTGCTCGGCGTGTGGGGCAGCGTCAGAACCGTCTGGGGTCTGGCGGGCCCGCCGGCGCTCGGCCTGCTGATGGAACTGGCCGGAGCGCGCGGCGCCCTGGTGACCGGCGGCCTGCTCACCGCCGCCGCGATCGGCGCGGGGCACCTCCTGCGCCGCCGCCGCGTCCCGGAGCCGGTCGTGACGCCGCTCCTCGCGCCCCGCCCGGCGCTCTCGACGGCGGCCTGACGCCCCCACCCATCCGGACACACCCGCTGCCAGGGCACCGTGCCACGGGGCGCCGCCCCGGTCCCGTCGCGCCCACCCGTCCCGCCCCAGCGGGACGACCGCCCACAACGGGAGCGGACCGGGTCGCCGGGGGCACCGCCCCCGGGGGACCGTGGCCGCGGCCGGGGGTCAGCGGCCCGGGGGGCGGATGGGGGCCGCCGACTCGGCCGCGCGGCGGGCCAGCAGCGTCGTGGAGCGGCCGTCGAGGTACGGCAGCACCACCGCCTGGCCGCCCCACGTACGCAGGACCTCCGCCTCCGGCAGGTCCTCCGCCGAGTAGTCGCCGCCCTTCACCCAGACGTCCGGCCGCAGCCGGCTCAGCAGCTCCGAGGGCGTGTCCCCGTCGAAGACGGCGACCGCGTCCACGCTGCCGAGGCCCGCGAGCACCCGCACCCGGTCGGGCAGCGGGTTGAGGGGCCGGCCGGGGCCCTTCAGACGCTCCACGGACTCGTCGGAGTTCACGCACACGATGAGGCAGTCGCCGATCCGGCGGGCACTCTCCAGCAGACCGACGTGGCCCGCGTGCAGCAGGTCGAAGCAGCCGCCCGTCGCGACCACCGTTCCGCCCCGAGCCCGCACCTGCTCGGCCAACAGGAAGGGGTCGGTCTCCGGCACCTCCCGGATCGCGGCCGACAGCGGCGTACGCCACAACGACGGGTTGCCCGCGCCGCCGGCCGCGACGAACGCGGCGGCCTCGGCCACCGCCCGCTGCACGGCCTCCTCCGGCAGGGCGCCGTCCGCCAGCGCGGCGGCAGTCGCGGCGGCGAAGCAGTCACCGGCACCGCACGCGTCACCCTCCGCCCGGTACGGCGCGGGGACGAGCATCGGGGTCGCGGCGCCCGGCCGCGTCAGCAGCACGCCCCGGTCGCCGAGGGTCACGGCCACGGTCGCCACCCGCCAGCGCTCCGCCAGGTCGGCGCCCCGTTCCGCGAACGCGCGCAGTGAGTCCCCGTCACCGCGGCACAGCGCCATCGCCTCGGCGGCGTTCGGCGTGACGACCCGCGAGCCGGGCACCGGCGTGTCGCCCCTGAGGTGCGGGTCCCACACCACGGGGACCTTGGGCGCGACGGCCGCCAGGTGTTCCCGTACCGCGCTCGCGGTGTGCCGCCCGTAGTCGGCGACGAGCACCGCGTGGGCCTGCCGGAGCGTGTCGCGCACCGCCGCGTCGGGCTTGCCCGGGTCGCCGCCGCCGCGGTCGATCCGCACCAGCGGCCGGCCGGACGCCATCACCCGGGTCTTCACCGGCAGGGTGCCGTTCAGGGGCAGTTCCACCAGCCGGACCCGGCCGCGCAGCGAACGCCGTACCGCCTCGCTGGCCGGGTCGTCGCCCAGCGCGGTCACCAGCACCACGTCCCGCCCGCCGCGCGTGGCGAGCGCGGCGGCCAGCCCGGCGCCGCCGGGGCGGCGCTGGTCTCCGGTGACGTCGACCACCGGGGCGGGGGCGTCCGGCGCCAGCCGGGTGGACACGCCCTCGATGTCCTCGTCCAGCAGGACGTCGCCCACGACGACCAGGGGCTTGTACTCGCTCATGACATCCTCCGCCGGACCGCGACCGGCGCCGCCGCGCCCGCCGCCCGAGTGGGCCGTCCCGCCCTGCCCGTCCGCGCCGTTCCGGCGTCGAGCGCCGCGTCGAACGACTCGCACAGCAGGTGCACGGCCACGAGGTGGGTCTCCTGGACGGTCGCGGTCGAGCCGGCGTCGACGCACAACGCCTCGTCGGCCGCCTCCGCCAGGGGGTTGGGCCGTGGACCGGTCAGCGCCCACACCCGGAGCCCGGCCTGCCGCGCGGTGACGGCCGCCGCGATCAGGTTGGCGCTGCCGCCCGACGTGGACAGCAGCACCAGGACGTCACCGGGACGGCCGTGCGCGGCCACCTGCCGGGCGTACACCTGGTCGAACCCGTAGTCGTTGCCGATGGCCGTGACGCTGGAGGTCTCGGCGTGCAGCGAGATGGCCGAGAAGGCGGGCCGTTCCCGCTGGTAGCGGCCGACCAGCTCGGCGGTGAGGTGCTGGGCCTGCGCGGCGCTGCCTCCGTTGCCGGCGGCCAGCAGACGGCCGCCCATGGGGAGGACCGCCGCGAGGTGGCCGCCCCATTCCGCGATCCGTTCCAGATGGTGGCGCCGGAGCCGGTCGAGCGCGTCCTGCAGCGCCCGGCAGTGCTCGTGCGCCGCTTCGAGGGTGGGGGGAGCGAGGGGATCGTTCATGGCGTTCGGGCGTACCGCGTTCCTGCGGAACGGCGGCGGGGCCCACACCTCCTTCGGACTTCGTCGGACCGGTGGACCGGGTCAGGCCACGCCCGTCACGGCGGGCCGGGCGGCGAGCACCGCGGCGTACTCCTTCTCGGTGGCCGCGGCGACCCGCGCCCAGCCGTACCGGCTCAGCACCCTGCGGCGGCCGGCCGCGCCGCACGCCGCCCGCAGGGCCGGGTCGGCGAGCAGTTCTCCGACCGCGCGGGCCAGCGCGTCGGGGTCCCGGGGCGGCACCAGGCGCCCGGTCTCCGGGTCGTCGACGGTGTCGAGCTGCCCGCCGACGGCGCTGGCGACCACCGGCCGCCCGCACGCCATGGCCTCCAGCGGCACGATCCCGAACGGTTCGTAGTCCGCCGGGCACAGCACCACGTCCGCGCTCCGCAGCAGTGGCGCCACGTCCTCGGGCGTCACGCCGCCGGTGAACCGGACGCGGTCCGCGACGCCGGCGAGCCGGGCGATCTCCCGCAGCCGGCGTATCTCCGGGTCGTCGTGGAGCCGGTCGGCGGGAGGGCCGCCGACGACGAGCAGCTCGGTGTCCGGCAGCCGGGTCAGCGCCGTGATGGACACCGCCGCGCCCTTGCGGGGGACCAGCCGCCCCAGCTGGAGCAGCCGGTAGCGGTGGCCGCCGTCCCGTGCGGCGGCCGGGCCCCCGGGGTGGAACACCTCGGTGTCCACGCCGCACGGCACGACGCCCACCTTGGCAGCGGGTATGCGCATCCGGCCGAGTTCGTAGACCTCGTCGTGGCAGGTGGCGATCACCCGGTCGCAGCCGAGGCCCACCTCGCGTTCGAGGGCGACACGTTGCGGCGGGCTGGTGTCGGCCTGCTTCTGGTGCCGCCGCTTCACGGTGCCCAGCGCGTGGTACGTGTGCAGGAACGGCAGACGCGCCTCCCGGGTCGCCCGCAGGGAGGCCACGCCGGACATCCAGAAGTGAGAGTGCACCAGGTCGGGTGCCCGGCCCCGCCACTCCCGGGCCATCCACAGGCCGAAGTCCGCCATGTACGGCAGGAGTTCGTCCTTCGGGATGGGCTCCGGCGGCCCGGCCGGGACATGACGCACCTCGACGCCGGGACGCAGCATCACCCGGTCGGGCAGGTCCCGCGCGTCGCGCCGGGTGTACACGGTGACGCGGTGGCCGCGGTCGGCGAGGGCGCTCGCGAGGCGGGCGACGTGGACGTTCTGGCCGCCCGCGTCGACGCCGCCCAGCACGGCGAGCGGACTCGCGTGCTCGGACACCAGCGCGACGGACATCCCGCGGCCGGCGGGCCCGCCGGGGCCGAACGCGGCGGCGTCCAGCGCCTCGACGGCCTCGGCCTCCGCGCCGATGTCACCGAGCGGGTCGAGGTCACCGAGCGCGTCGAGCGCGCCGAGGTCGGCGGGGCTGGGGCCGGGGCGCCGGTCCGGGCCGGTGTCCACCGGCTCCAGGGGATCGAGGGATGTCATGAGCGCACCTCCGTCATCACGCGCTCCCAGTCGTCCAGGAAGCGTTTGAGCCCGTACCGTTCGAGCACCGCCTGGCGGGCCCGCGCGCCGTCCTCGGCGGCGGCCTCCGGCTCGTCGAGATAGCGCCGGGCGGCCCGCGCCAGCACCTCGGGCCGCGTCGACAGCGTTCCGGCACCCGCCGGGACCGCCTCGATCGCCTCCGTCGTGGCCAGCGCCACGACCGGCATGCCCAGGTGCATGGCCTCCAGCAGGGACAGGCCCAGCGACGTCCAGCGGATCGGGTGCAGGTACAGCCGGCGCTCCGCCATCGCCGCGTGCAGCTCGCTCTGCGGCAGGTCGGTGCTGCGGCACCGCTCCTCGGGTACGCCCAGATGCCCGGCTAGACCCTCGGTGCGCATGCCGAACACGTCCAGCGGTGCCGCCTCGGACAGCGCGGGCAGCAGGTCCGTGCCGGTGTACCGGCCGCGCCGCACCGGCTCGTTGACCACGACCGCCGCCCGCGCCAGGCGCCCGGTGTACAGGTGCCCCGGGTCGACGATGCCGTGTTCGACGACCTCGGTCCGGGTGGAGCCGTTGTCCCAGAAGAGCCGGTTGAAGTGGGTGACGTGGACCAGCGTCACGTCGTCCCGGTCGGCGCACGGATGCCGGGTGTCGGGCACGTCGCCGTCGGGGGCGTTGTGCTCCAGGTACACCGCCGGCACGTCACGGCCCGGACGGCGACCGCCCAGCCAGCGCTCGGCCAGGTCCCACTCGTGCGGGCGCTGGAGGACCACCAGGTCCACCTGGGTGTCCCGCAGCCGCTCGGGCGTCACCTCCCGCACCGAGCCGGGCCACGTGAAGGTACGCGCCCGGCCGAGCCCGTCCGGCCCCCGGTCGGGGGTGACGGGCACCAGGTAGGTGTGGGGCCCCTGGACGAACGCCGTCGTCCACGACCCGTGCACATGCCACAGCAGGATGTTCATCGCCGTCTCCTCCCGTCACCGCGCGGCGTCGTCGGTGTCGTCGGAGCGGAAGAAGTCCCCGCGCCGGACCGCGTACGGGCCGATGGCCAGCAGGTCCACGGGCGACGAGCCGAAGCACTCCAGGGCGTCGCGCGGGTCGTCCACCATGGGCCGGCCGGCCGTGTTGAGGCTGGTGTTGACCACCACCGGCAGCCCGGTGCGCCGCTCGAACTCCGTCAGCATCCGCGCCACCAGCGGCTCGGTGCGCCGGTCCACCGTCTGGATCCGCGCCGTGCCGTCGACGTGCACCACGGCCGGGATGCGGTCCCGCCACTCGGGCGCCACGTCGTGCACGAACAGCATGTACGGGCTCGGGATCACCCCGTCGAAGATCTCCGGCGCCCGCTCCGTCAGCACCATCGGTGCCACCGGCCGGAACTGCTCACGCCCCTTGACGTCGTTGAGCCGCTCCAGGTTGCCCGCGTGCCCCGGGTGCGCCAGCAGCGAGCGGTGCCCGAGGGCTCTGGGGCCGAACTCCGAACGCCCCTGGAACCAGGCCACGATCGCGTTGTCCGCCAGCGCCTCGGCCACCGTCTCCGCGATGTCCGCCGGCCGGTCGAACGGCACCGCGGCCGTCTTCAGCCAGGCGCCGAGCTCCGAGTCGGACCAGTCCCGCCCCAGGTCGGCACCCGGCATCGGGTCCGGGTCGTCGCCGCCGCCCGCCGCGAGCAGCAGCGCCCCGCCCAGCGCCGTACCGGCGTCACCGGCGGCGGGCTGCACCCACACCCGGTCGAACGGCCCCTCGCGGGCGATCCGCGCGTTGGCCACGCAGTTGAGGGCCACGCCCCCGGCGAGCGTGAGGACCCGGTCGTGGGTCCGGCCGTGCAGCCAGCGCACCAGGTCCAGCAGCGTCTCCTCCAGCAGGGCCTGCGCGCTGGCGGCGATGTCGGCGTGGTCCTGCGTCCACGCCTCGTCCGGACGGCGGCGCGGGCACAGTTCCGCCCACGGCACCCCGGTCGCGTGGAATCCGCCGTCACCGGTGGGGTACACGTACCGGCGGAGCTCCGGCAGCATCCTGGGTCTGCCGTGCGACGCGAGCGCCATCACCTTGAACTCGTCGGACGAGCGCAGGAAGCCGAGGTGGTCGGTGAGTTCCTCGTAGACCAGCCCCAGCGAGTGCGGCAGGTCCTGCGCGTACAGCGCCTCCAGCCGGTCGTGCACCCGGCGCGCCGCGAGGTGCGAGGCCCGTTCGCCCCGTCCGTCGAGGACCAGCACCGAGGAGGTGCCGGCGCCCTCGGCGGCGAACGCGCCGGACGCCGCGTGTGCCATGTGGTGCGGTACGAAGCGGACGATGTCCGGGTCCAGGCCCGGCAGCGCCGTCCTGAGGAAGCCGGGCGCCTCACGCGCGTACGTCAGCCGCAGGTGGTCCCACGGGTCGTCCAGGCCCATCTCGTCGGCGGGCCGGGCGAGGCCGGGGTCGAAGGAGTACGCCACCGCGTCCAGGTCCTGGGGGCGCAGGCCCGCCCGCTTCAGGCACCAGGCGGCGGCCTTCTCGGGCAGTTCCCAGGCGGAGAACGGCAGCGGCCGCTTCCCGTGCTTGCGGCGCGAGAACCGCTCCTCCTCCGTGGCGGCGACGGTGCGGCCGTCGACGACCAGCGCGGCGGCGGGATCGTGGAAGAGGGCGTTGATTCCGAGAATGCGCATGGGGTCCCAGGCCTTTCGGCGAGTCGGGGTGGCGGCGGGCCGGGGGGCCGGCCGGCGGCGGGGGGTCAGGACCGGGAGTCCTCGTGGTCGCGGAACCAGGCGATGGTGCGCCGCAGGCCCTCCGGGGCGTCGACGCGCGGCTCCCATTCGAGCTTGTCGCGGGCGAGCGTGATGTCGGGGCAGCGCACGGCCGGGTCGTCCGTCGGCCGTTCGATGAAGCGGATCTCCGAGTCGGAGCCGGTGAGCCCGATGACGAGCCGGGCCAGTTCCAGCATGGTGATCTCGGTCGGGTTGCCGATGTTCACCGGGCCGCGCAGCCCGTGGGCCGCCGCGGCGAGGATGCCGCGCACGGTGTCGTCGATGTAGCACAGCGACCGCGTCTGGAGCCCGTCACCGGTCACGGTGAGGGGCTCGCCGGCCAGCGCCTGGCGCACGAAGGTGGGGACGGCCCGCCCGTCGTGGCCACGCATCCGGGGCCCGTAGGTGTTGAACAGCCGGACGATCCCGGCGTCCGTGCCGTGCACCTCGGCCTCCGCGGTGGTGAGCGCCTCGCCGAATCGCTTGGCCTCGTCGTACACGCTGCGCGGCCCCACCGGGTTGACGTTCCCCCAGTACCGCTCGTTCTGCGGGTGCTGCTGGGGGTCGCCGTACACCTCGGAGGTGGAGGCGAGGAGGAAACGCGCCTCGGAGCGGTGGGCGAGGGCCAGCGCGTGGCGGGTGCCGAGGCTGCCGGTCTCCAGCGTGTGCAGCGGCAGGCGCAGGTAGTCGGCGGGAGAGGCGGGCGAGGCGAAGTGGAGCACCAGGTCCGGTGGGCGGTCCACGGAGAACGGCTCGGACACGTTCGCCTCGACGAGGGTGAAACCGGGGTGGTCGAGCAGCCCGGATATGTTCTCCGGCCGCCCGGTGCTGAAGTCGTCCACGCAGGTGACGGCCGCGCCCGAGTCCAGCAGGGTGTGGCACAGGTGCGAACCGACGAAGCCGGCACCGCCGGTGACGACGGCGTGCTCCCAGCTGCGCGAGAAAGCGGTGTTCATGCGGTCTCCTCCGGACGGGGTGCGGATCGCGGGGCGGACGCGAACGGCGGCCGAGTGCCCCTTGCACCTGCGACCAGGCTGGGCCGAACGGGGGCCGGGGGCGCGGTGGTCTGAGCCGTTGGAGTGGTCACCGACGGTGAGCACGGCGTTGAGCAGCGCGCCTGCCGTGCGTCCCGCGTGCGCCCGTCGCGGCGGGCGGGCCGGGTCCGGGACGTGCGGCTCGACGTGACGGGACCGCGCGAGCGGGGTCCCGGAGCCGGGCACCATGCCCGCCCGGCGCGTGCCGGACCGCGGCAGCCGCCGGGCGATACGCGTAGCGGGCGCCCGGGGTGCTGGTCGCGCCCCCGCACAGGAGCGGGGCGCAGCCGGAAGTGGCTCCCGGCGCCCTCGCATGACGCGGGCAGGACGTCGGGCGGCACGGCGGTGCGTTCGGCGAGTTCGCCGCGGCGGTTCGTACGCCAGGGGTCCCGGGCGGACCGACCGCACGGGCCCGCCGGGGGCGGCCGCCCCCGGCGGCGCCGGATCAGGGGGCGACGGTCTCGCTGGTGATCAGGTCGACCAGGGCGGGCAGGCCGCCCTCGGCGAGCGCACGGCGCTGCTGGTCCGCCGGGGTGCCCTGCTGGAGCAGCCGATGGACCAGCGAGGTCACCTCCCGGGTGTCGCCGGCCTCGTCGAGCGCGGGTGTGACGTGGTCGAGCAGCATGACCAGCACGTCGCCGGCCCGGCGCGCCCTGCCCTCCGGGTCCAGCAGGCGTCCGCTCAGACCGTGGCGGGCGGCGTGCCAGTTCGACGCCTGGAGCAGTTCCGGCGGGCACTGCGGCAGCGGCAGGCCCGCCTTCTCGTCCCGAATGGCCGTCGCGATCAGGCCACGCACGATCCCGGCGAACATGACCGCCGTGTCGGCGCGCAGCTGCACGTCCGCGCAGCGCACCTCGACCGTCGGGTACTTGTCGGACAGCCGTGCCTGCCAGTACAGCTGGCCGGTGTCCGTGATGATCCCGGTGTCCAGCAGCGTCTGTACGCGCCTCTCGTGATCCTCCAGCGAGGTGAAGCAGGGCGGCGGCCCGCTGACCGGCCAGCGCCCGAAGATCACCGTGCGCCAGCTGGCGAAGCCGGTGTCCTTGCCGTCCCACAGGGGCGAGTTGGCCGACATGGCGACCAGGACGGGCAGCCAGACCCGTATGCGGCTCAGGACGGCGACGCCCATCTCGCGGTCGGGCACGGCCGCGTGCACATGCATCCCGTTGACCAGCTGTTCGGCCACGAGCTGCGGGGCCTGGGAGCGCATCGCCAGGTAGCGGGCCTTCTGGGTGACCGGCACCGGCGCCGGCTCCCGGTAGGGGGCGGTCGCGCAGGCGGCGATCCGGCAGCCGTTCTTCTCCGCCGCCGTGCCGAGCGCGTGGCGCAGCCGCAGCAGGTGGCCGCCGACCTCCTCCAGGTCGGTGCACACCGGCGTGGCGATCTCCACCTGGGCCTGCAGGAGCTCCGACTGGACCTCCGCGTCCTCGATGATCGGTTCCAGACCCGCCGCCGCGCGCACCTGTTCCGCGAGCGGTACCGGCAGGCATGTGTCCGGATCGAGCAGCAAGTACTCTTCCTCGACCCCAATGGTGATCATGTCGTCCCGGGTACCCTCTGAACCATCGGATGAATCGGACATCGTCGCTCCGCCTGGTCAGCTCGTGCGATCGCCCACATGGCGCCGCGCCGTCGACGTGCGCCGGGCCCACACCAGCGCCGTCAGCCGCGCCACCACCGCCGGCGGGACGACCCGCCGCTTCCGCAGCACCCAGGGCAACGCGGCGGTCGCCTGGCCGAACGCCCGCAGCGAGGCCCGGTCGCGAGGCACCGTACGCGCCAGGTGCGGCGTCCGGCCCAGCGCCGGGAGCACCGGTCTGCGCGGCCGGCAGAACCACAGCGCGTCGCGCGGCCCGTGCCCCCGCCGCGAGCCCCGGGCCGGCGAGGGCGCGTGATGGACGACCGTCCGGTCCACGCACGCCAGCCGCCAGCCCCGGGCCGCCGGATCCGTGGCGAGCGGTTCCTCCTCGCCGCCCAGCCGGAGCCGCTGACTGAACCCACCCGCCGCGAGGGCCGCGTCCCTGCGCGGCACGGTCGCCGCGAGGAACGAGCCGAGCGCGGGGCCGGGCAGCCAGTCCGGGTCGGGCGGCGAGTCGCGCGACCCGGCCACGATCGGGCCCGCCCGGCCGCCCGGCCGGACCGGGATCCGCGCGGTTACCGCCGCCAGCCCGTCGTGCCGGTCCAGCACGTCAGCCCCGCACGCCGGCGCCCCCGGTCGCCACCGGGAGTCGTCGTCGCAGAAGGCGGCGTACGGCGTACGGGCCCGGGGTACCGCGAGATCGCGGCCCACCGCGCCCGGGTTCCGGCCCGGCCTCGGCACGGTGACGGCCGGGTGGCGGCGGGCGACGGCCTCGGCGGTGCCGTCCGTCGAGCCGATGGCGGTGACCATCACGGGCGGGCGCTCCGGCAGCGCGGCGAGTTCTCGGAACGTACGCAGCAGCTCGTCGCGCGGGCCGCGCGTGATCACGACGACCGTCGTGCGGGGATCCGTCACGGCACGGCTCCTTCCAGGGCCTGAACGTCCAGCCGGCGAGCCGCCTCCTCCACGGCGGCCGGGAGCGGCCGGCGCTCCCGCAGCGCGGCCGGCAGCCGCTCCAGCAGGGCGCGCAGCGCGTCCCTGGCCGCCGGGTCACGGCGCGCCCGCGCGGCGAGCCCGCCGGTGTGCCGCAGCGCCACGGCCAGGGGGCGGCGCAGCCAGGCGGTGAGCGCGGCGTTGCGCAGCTGGACGGCGGACCGGCCCGGCCGCACCCCGCCCAGCGGGCTGTGCACGGCCACGACGCCGGGGGAGTGGCACACCCCCCAGCCGCGGGCGGTCAGGTCGTACGCGAGCAGCGTCTCCTCACCGCCCACGAAGAAGATCGGGTGGTACCCGCCCGCTTCGAGGTAGGCCTCCCGCCGGGCGACGGCGGCGCACGCGAGGAAGCCCAGCACCGGCGGCCCCGGCAGGTCGGGGGCGGGGTCGAGCGGGGAGGCGGCGAGCAGGTCGTTGAGCGGGTCGGGGTCCCCGTCCGGGGCGACCCGGACGCGCGCGGCGAGCAGCCCCAGCCGCGGGTGGTGGTCCAGCAGGTCCGCCGCGCGCGCCAGCGCTCCCGGCTCCCACCACGAGTCGTCGTCGCTGAACGCCACGTAGGGCGTCCGGGCGTGCCGGACGCCGAGGGTGCGGCCGGGGGCCCCGAGGTTGCGTCCCGCGGCCAGCACCGTCACACCGGGGTGGCGGGCGGTGACGGCCTCGGCCGTGCCGTCGGTCGAGGCGTTGTCGACGACGATCACCGGCGGCCGCTCGGGCAGCCCGGTGAGGCGGTCCAGGGCGCCCAGCAACTGACCGCGCCGGTTGTGGGTGATCACGACGAGGCTGGTACGGCTGTCGCCGGTCTCGGGGCTGGTCACGGCCGGGGCACCTCCGGGTGGTCGAGCAGGGCCTTCAGGACGTCGTCCGGCCCGATGCGCAGCAGCTGGGGGTCCGGCTCCTGCCCGTGCGGGTCACCGGGAGGGCCCAGGTGCCACAGCGCCACGTGCCGCGTACCCGGCGGAGGCCCCCACAATCGGGGTGAAACCGGTCCGAAAAGGGTGACGGACGGCGTACCGTACGCCACCGCCAGGTGGGCGATCCCGGTGTCGCCGCTGACCACCGCGGCGGCCTCCGCGAACAGGGCGCCCAGCCGGTCGAACGGCAGCCCGCCCCGGAAGGCGCGCACCCCCTCTGCGTCCCCCGCCGCGCCCGCCGCCCCGGAGGGCCCCGCGCCGTCCCCGTCCGCACGGACCGCCCAGGACAGCACCCGGTCCAGCAGGGCGTCCTCACCCGGCCCGCCGGTCAGCACCACCCGGTGACCGCGCCGCCGCAGCCCCCGCACCACCGCCGCGTACCGCTCCGCCGGCCAGCGCCGCGACCCGGAGTCGGCGCCCGGGTGCACGACGACCGCACCCGGCGCGGGGGAGGCGACACCCGGCGCCGCCAGCCGCACGTCGCCGGGGTCGGCCGGGATGCCGTACCACTCCAGGAACCGGCACCAGCGGGCCCGCTCGTGCTCGTCGGCCGTCCACGCGGGGCCCGCGATCTCCGGCGTGCCGGGGTGCGCGAACGCCAGCAGGCGGCCCGGCCGCAGCCGTTGCAGCAGCCGGTGGCTCGGCGGCCCGTTGCCGTGCAGGTCGACCGCCACGTCCGGCGGCGGTCCCCTCCAGTCCAGCCGCGCCGGTACGGCCCGGCCGGGTGCCGACGCCGGCAGCAGCCGGTCGACCGCCCCGGACGCCGCCGCGGGCGCCGCCAGCTGCTCCGGCGCGGCGAGGACGATCTCGTACGCCGGGAAGGCGCGCCGCAGCGCCCGCAGCGCCGGGACCCCCGCCAGCAGGTCGCCCAGGCCGAGCGCCCGCAGCACGAGCACTCGCCGCCTCACGCGCCGTCCTCCAGCAGTTTCTCCACGGCCGTCACCACGTCCTCGGCCGTCACCTCGTCCAGGCACGGGTGCCCCGGCACCGGGCACTCCCGGGCCCTGGTCTCCGCGCACGGCGCCCGCTGGTCGCCCAGCAGCACGTGGGGCACGCCGTACGGGCCCCAGCGCCCGGCCGGGACGACCGGCGAGAACAACGACACGATCGGCGTGCCGACGGCCGCCGCCAGGTGCGCCGGGCCGGTGTTGCCGACCACCACCGCACCGGCCGCCGCCAGCACCGCGGCCAGCTGCGGCGGCTCCGTCCGGCCGCCCAGGTCCAGCCCGTCCCGGCCCGCGACCAGCGCGGTCAGTTCCCGTTCGTCGGGCCCGCCCGTGACGACCACCCGGTGCCCGGCGCCGGCCAGCAGCCGTACCGCGTGGGCGCACCGCTCGGGGCTCCACCGCCGGGCCGCCACGCTCGCGCCCGGGTGGACCACGACGTACGGCCCCGGCCCGGTCAGGCCGGGCGCGCCGGGCGCGTGCCGCACGCGCAGCCGCCCGTCGTCGTCCGGCGGGCGGGGGAACCCGGCGGCCTCGGCCAGGTCCAGCGCGGCCCGCGCCTCATGGGCACCCGGCGCCCTGTGGTGGCGGACGTCCAGCAGTGAGCCGGGGGCGTCGACGCTGTCGGCGGCGATGTGCCCGACACCGGCCATGCGCAGCAGCAGCGCGGCGGGGAGCGGGCTCTGGTGGAACGAGGTGAGGACCAGCGCGGCGTCCGCGCGGACGGCGGCGACCCGGTCCACCACCCGGTCGATGTCGGCGCGCTCCACCGGTGGCGGGCTGAACCCCACCCAGGGGGCGTCCCACACCAGGACCTCGTCCACGCCCGGCAGCAGCCGCGCGGCCGGAGCCCCGCGCGGCCCGCACAGCAGCGTCACCCGGTCCGCCCGGCCGGCGACCGCCCGCACGGCGGGCCCGGCGAGCAGAACGTCCCCGAAGCTGTCGAGGCGCACGACCACGGCCCTCATCCCCGCCCCCCGGACCCCGCCGCCCGCTCGCCGGCCGTGACCGCGTGCCCCGCCGCCCGCTCGCCGGCCGCGCCCGCGCACGGCTCCTCGTGAAGCACGTGCCGTACCGCGCCGAGCAGGTCGGCGCACACCACCGGCGCGGCAGCCACCTCCACCGGCAGGGTCCGTGCGGTGGGCACCAGCACGCCGCGCGCCCCGGCCGCCAGCGCCGCGCCCATGTCGGCGCCGATGTCGCCGATCAGGACGCAGTCCTCGGGCCGTACGCCCAGCAGCCGGGCCACATCCGTCACCAGGCCGGGCGCCGGCTTGCGGCAGCCGCAGCCGTCCTCGGGGGCGTGCGGGCAGTACGCCCACGCGTCGAACGGGCCCAGCAGCGCGTCCACCCGGGCGTTGACCGCCCGCACCTGGGCATCGGTCAGCAGGCCCCGGCCGATGCCCGACTGGTTGGACACCACCGCGGTCCGGATCCCGTGCTCCCGCAGCAGGCGCACCGCTTCGGAGGCGCCCGGCATGGGCCGCACCCGCTCCGGGTCGCCGTTGTAGGGGACGTCCTCGACGAGTGTGTCGTCCCGGTCGAACAGCACCGCCGACGGGCGCGTCACAGGGCGCCGTCCCAGCTCTCCGCCGACCGGTGGCGCAGCTCCCCGGAGAGCCGGTGCCAGACCGCGACGGCCGGGATCACCGCGCTCGTCGCGGCCATCGTGACGATCTCGTTCGGTGTCCGTGGCCCGGGGGCGATCCGCGCACGGGTGAACTCCGCGGTTCCCAGCACCCATCCCGCCGCCGCGAGCAGCGCCGCCCGGCGGCGTCCCGCGGCGGCCAGGAGCAGCGCGCCGGCGCCCGCCGCGGCGACCGCCGCGTGCCGCCGGATCCGGCCGCGCGGCGCGGCGGCCCGCTCCCACCAGTCGGGGCCGTGCAGCCGCTTCATCAGGGCGTCGTCGGCGTTGCCCCGCTGGAGCCGGACCGACACCCACCGGTCGGCGGGCCGCACCGGGTGGTCGGTGCGCCGCTCGCCCCGGACGATCCGCCATCCCGCGTCGACGACCCGCAGCGCCAGATCGGCGTCCTCGCGGAACGCCCGCGGGAACCGCTCGTCGAAGCCGCCGACCGACGCGAGCACCTCGGTGCGGTACGCCATGTCGGCGGTGACCCAGAGCGCACCCTGGAGGCCCGCCGTGTTGCGTTCCCAGTCGGTGGGGCGCCGGTCGGCGGGCAGCGGCACCCGGACGACCCCCTGCACGCCGCCGGTGTCGGGGGAGGCCTCCGCCAGGTCGCGGACCAGCTGCTCGCGCCAGTGCGGCCCGACCCGTACGTCGTCGTCGAGGAGCACCGTCCACGGCTCGTCCACCGCGCGCGTCCCCGTGTTGCGGGCCGCCGCCGGGCCCCGCCCGCCGCTGCGCAGGACCACGGCCCGGTCCGCGAGGTGCCCCAGCGCGTGCAGTGGCAGCGGGTCGCCGGGCGGGCCGGGGCGGTCGTCCACCACCAGGATCCGGCTCGGCTCGGGCCCCTCGCAGGAGGCGAGCGCGGCGAGGCAGTCGGCGAGGCAGGGGCGTCCGATGGTGGGGACGACCACGGCGTACGAGGCCATCGAGGGGATCATGCTCCGCGCCTCCGCAGTCTCGGTCGGGTTCCGGAGTCCGTACGGAATGCCCGTGTCCGGTCACTTTAAGCCGATACGGTGGTCACCGCACGGGGTCGCCGACCGGGCCCCGGAGGCGCCCGGGCCCGCCCTCGCTCCTCCGCTCAGCCGGTCAGATGGCGCTCCAGCCAGTCCGCGGCGGCGCGCCGGAACAGCCGCCGGTTGTCCGCCCGCCGGAACTCGTGCCCCTCCTCGCGCAGCATCAGCAGCTCCGCGGCGTGCCCCCGCTCCCGGGCGGCCCGGACGATCTGCTCCGACTCGCCCGGCGGCACGTTGGTGTCGTGCTCGCCGTGCACCGCCAGCAGCGGAACGCGCAGCTCGTCGACGCGGCTCATCGGGGACAGCGCGCGCAGCAGTTCCCGGTCCCGCTCCGGATGGCCGTACTTGTGGGCCGCCGATTCGGCGATCCACGGCTCCGTGCCGGCGAAGAACGTCGCGAAGTCGGACATGCCGCACACCGCGACGCCCGTGCGGAACAGGTCCGGGTGCCAGACCAGCGAGGCCAGGGTGAGGTAGCCGCCGTACGAGCGCCCCATCACCGCGAGCCGCGTCGGGTCGGCGCGCCCGGACAGGACCACATGCGCCGCGCAGTCCGCGACGTCCGCGATCGCGGCGTACCGCCCGGTGCCGAGATCGGCGTCCACGAAGGACCGCCCGTAGCCGGAGGAGCCCCGCACGTCGGGGGCGAACACGTCCAGGCCCCGCCCGGTCAGCTCGTGGTACAGCGGCTCGAACACCGGCCGTTCCTGTTCCTCCGGACCCCCGTGCAGGTGGATCACGCACGGTGCGGGACGCCCCTCGGCGCGCCCCGGCGCCCGGTAGTACCAGCCGCCCAGCACCAGCCCGTCCCGTGCCCGGGGCCGCAGCGGCGCCGGACGCACCGGCGGCCGGCCCGGAGGCACGGCGTCCTCGTCCCGCGAGGACCAGGGCGTGCGCGCGGGGGACGCGCCGCGGGGCAGCCACCACACGCCGGGGCGCCGCTGCGAGCCCGACAGGGCCAGCACCAGCCCGCCCGGCCCGGCCCGGCCGATCCGGGTGACCACCTCGTGCGGCAGGGCCACGTCCTGCGGCGGTGCGGTCCCGGTGGCGCCGCCCCAGGGCGCGGTCCCGGTCGCGTCGCCCCACGGCGACGTCCCGGTCGCGTCGCCGCCGGGTGCGGACGCGGCGGTTACGGCCGCCGGGAGGCCGAGGGTCTGGAACGCGCTGGCGCCGCGCACGTTCCAGGCCAGCGCGGCGGTGTGCCCCTCCTCGGCGAACGCCAGCAACTCCAGGTCGCTGCCGTCCCGCTCGGCCAGCACCGACAGACCGGTTCGCCGGCCCTCGTCGTCCAGCCCGGCGGCCAGCAGCGCCGCGAACTCCCGCTCGTGGTCGCTGCGCAGCCACACCGTCCGGCCGTCCGGCGAGAAACGGCCGATCCACGGGTCGCCGTCGGCCACCCGCAGCACGGACCCCGTGCCGAGGTCGGCGGTGCGCACCACCATGGCCTCCCGCCGTCCGCGCGGCCCCCGGCGCACCAGCGCCAGCCGCCCGTCCTGGCTCACGTCGCACACCCGGAGCGTCGCGGCGCCGCTCTCGGCGGCCACCAGCACGGGCGAGGCCAGCCCGTCGGGGTCGACCAGGTAGGCGCTGAGCCGGTCCCGCACGGCGCCGTCGAGCGACGCCCCGCCGGGCCGCGGGCCCGCCTCGCCCCGGCGCGCGCCGCCCAGCAGGGTGGCGTGCCCGTGCCGGTCGGCCCAGTCGGGCGGCAGCTCCCCGAACACCTCCCGTTCCGGTGCGGCGGCGTCCTCGCGGACGAGCCGGCCGAGCTCCGGCGGCGGTTCGGCGACCGTGACCGCCACGGCCGAGCCGTCGCGCGTCCAGCAGCCGAGGTACGCCGAGCTGCCGGCGTCCGCGCCCGCCACGATCCGGCGGCCGGTGCCGTCCGGGCGTACGCACAGCACCCGGGTGTGCTCGCCGCCGCCGGGCGCGACCGTGTAGGCGATCCAGCGCCCGTCGGGCGACCACGCCACCTCGGTGACCGGGTCCGGGTCGGCGTCGAGCAGGTGGAGGTCCGGCCCGTGGACCGACCCGTGCACCGGTCCCGTCCAGAGCTGCGGCACCCCCGTGCGGTCGCAGATGAACGCCACGTGCTCGCCGGTGGGGTCGGCCGACGGGTACCAGCAGCCGTGCGACACGAGCGGCTGCGGGGTGTCCCGGGCGCCGGCCGCGTCGGCGAGCGGCACCAGGAGAGGTGCCGCCGACGAGGCCCCGGTCAGCTGATCCTGTGCGTCTGCAGCCATATCTCCAGCAACGCTACGTGCCACAGGGCGTTCGCCCCGCGGTTCGTCCGGTGGTCGTCGGGGGCGGCGAGCAGCTCGGCGAGGTACTCCTCGCGGAAGAGGCCGCGCGCCTTCGCCTCAGGGGCGTTCAGCGCCTGCCGAACCCGTTCGAGGACGGGGCCCGCCATGTGGCGGATGGCCGGAACCGGGAAGTACCCCTTGGGACGGTCGACGACCTCGCGGGGCAGCAGCGCCCGCCCGGCGTCCTTCAACACGCCCTTGCCGCCCTGCGCCAGCTTCAGCTCCGGCGGGCAGGCCGCGGCCAGCTCCACCAGCTCGTGGTCGAGGAAGGGCGTGCGGGCCTCCAGGCCCCAGTCCATGGTCATGTTGTCGACCCGCTTGACCGGGTCGTCCACCAGCATCACGTGCGTGTCCAGCCGCAGCGCCGCGTCCAGGGCGGTCTCGGCGCCCGGAGCGGCCATGTGCTCGTGGACGAACCGTCCGGAGACGTCGTGGTCGGTGAGCAGGTGGGGCTGGAGGATGCGGGCCATGTCGGAGTGCGGCCGGTCGAAGTAGACCTCGGCGTACCGCTCGGGCTCGCGCTCCCGCTCGACGGCGGCCATGTCGGGATACCAGCGGTAGCCCGCGAACACCTCGTCGGCGCCCTGACCGCTCTGGACGACGCTGACCTCCTTGGACACCAGCTCGGACAGCAGGTGGAAGGCGACCACGTCATGGCTGATCATGGGCTCGCTCATCGCCGCGACGGCTCCGTCGAGGGCGGTCGACACCCGGTCGGAGGGCACCATCAGCTGGTGGTGGTCGGTCTCGTACCGCCGGGCGATCAGGTCGGAGTAGGTGAACTCGTCGCCCTCCTCGCCGCCCTCGGCCTCGAACCCCACGCTGAACGTCGCCAGGTCCTTCTGGCCCTCCTCGGCCAGCAGGCCCACGATCAGCGACGAGTCGAGCCCGCCGGAGAGCAGCACGCCGACCGGCACGTCGGCGACCATCCGCCGCCGTACCGCCTTGCGCAGCGCGTCGAGCACCGCGTCCCGCCAGTCACCGGCGTCCATCCCGGCGAACTCGGGGCGCCGGGTGTACGACGGCTGCCAGTAGCAGCGGTCGGTGTACGAGCCGTCCCGCTCCACCACCCGCACCGTCGCGGGCGGCAGCTTGCGGACCCCGGCGAGCACCGTGCGCGGCGCCGCCACGGTGGCGTGCCAGCTGAGGTACTGGTGCAGCGCGACCGGGTCGAGCGAGGTGTCGACCCCGCCGCCGGCGAGCAGGGCGGGCAGGGTCGAGGCGAACCGCAGCCGGCCGGGTGTCCGGCTCAGATACAGGGGCTTGATGCCCAGTCGGTCCCTTGCCAGTACCACCCGGCCGGTGTCGTTCTCGACGATGACGAACGCGAACATGCCCATGAAGTGGTCGACGCAGTCGGTGCCCCACTGTCTGTAGGCCTTCAGGATCACCTCGGTGTCCGAGGTGGAGAAGAACCGGTGCCCCAGGGCGCACAGCTCGTCGCGCACCTCCTGGTAGTTGTATATGCACCCGTTGAACACCCCGGTGAGCCGGGCCTCGGTGTCCGTCATCGGCTGCGCGCCGCGCTCCGACAGATCGATGATCTTCAGGCGGCGGTGCCCCAGCGCCACGGGTCCCTGCGACCAGATGCCCCGGCCGTCGGGGCCGCGGGCCGCCAGCCGGTCCGTCATGCGTTCCACCGCGGCCACGTCCGGCCGCCGGTCGTCGAAGCGGATCTCACCGCTCAGCCCGCACATACGGCACCCCCCAGCGCATCGGGGACCTCAGCGTCCTCCTCGACCCCATGTGAATCAATCACCACAACTCCTCCAAGACGGGGAGCGGGCATCTGCCTGCCGCTGGTTCCGGCTGTTTCCGGCCGCCCGCTCCGTACCGGCGGGTGCCCCGTTGATCGCGGAGCATTCCTGGCCGCACCGTCACCGGTCGTGACGGCGCACCGCTCCGCCCACCGGGCCGCCGGCCCGGTGGCCACCCCCGCGACCCCCGCCGCCCGGCGGCGGGACACCCGGACGTCACGGCCGGTGATGGCGCGGGCAGCGGGGGGGGGGGGGGGGGGGGGGGGGGGAGCCCCCCCCCCCCCCCCCCCGGTACCGCCTCATCCGGGGTGCCTCTCCTCACCGGGCTCCGCCTGCTCCTCCTCGGTGGCGAGGCGCTCGCCCTCGGCCTGGGACGGAGTCGAACGGGCCACGTCGGGGTGTTCGTCCACGCCCGGCTCCCGCTCGCCCTCCGCCTGTGAGGGGGTCGGATAGTCCCACGCATCACTCATGGCTACGCCTCCGGCGACTCGTTCCGTGCCCGCGATGCCGGGCCGGGGCGCGACGAGTACCCCGGCGCCCCGGCCGCTACCGGTTCCGGCAGCCTCAGGAACAGGGCCATCACGGCACTCGCCAGGTACAGCCCCGCGAAGATCCACATCACTCCCTGCACGCCCAGCGGGCCGAGGAAGACGCCCACCAGCGCCGGCCCGAGGAAGGCGCTGGCACCCGCGCCCAGGTTCAGGGCGGACATCGCCTGGCCCTTGTGCGCCGGGTCCAGGGACGGCATCAGCGCCGACAGGGGTACGTAACCGGCGAGCGTCGCACCGAACAGGCTCACCAGCACCATGGCCAGGGCGTAGTCGTTGCCGGCCCACACGGTGCCGTAGTACAGCAGCAGCGTGGTCACCGCGCAGCCGACTCCGCCGCACCACGCGACGGTGCGCTGCCAGCCGATCCGGTCGCCCACGACTCCGAAGATCAGGTTGAAGAAGATGTTCGTGGCGAACATCGCGGACAGCAGCTGGAGCCACTCGCTGAGCGTGAAACCGAGCGTCTCGGTGAAGAAGATCGGGAGGAACACCAGGAAACCGAACTGCGGCGCCGTGTTGATGGCCCGGACGACCGCGCCCGTACCGATCTTCGGGTTGCGCCAGATGATCGCGAGCGAGCCGATCAGAGTGGCGACCGGGCGCTCCCCGGTGGGGGCGAGCCGCTGCCGGCCGGTGGGCTCGCGCACCAGCAGCAGGGCGATCAGGCCGCCCGCCACGACCAGCCCGAGCGACAGCCACAGCGTGCTGTACGCGCCGATCCGCGGCACCGCGAAACTGGCGACCAGCGATCCCAGCGTCGGCAGGCCGCCGGTGAAGGCGAACCAGAACCAGCCCACGGCGGAGCCCAGCCGGCGCTGCGGCGTCACCGCCGTGACCCAGACGAGGAACCCGTACGCGAAGAGCGGATAGCCGAATCCGCGCAAGCCGTAACTCAGCAGCAGCAGGGAGAAGTCGGCCGCCGGTACGGCGAACACCAGGAAGACCACCTGGAACACGCCCCAGACCCCCAGGCCGAGCAGCATCACCCGGCGCGGACCCCACAGGTCGGACAGCGCGCCGGAGAACCAGGCGGCGACGCTCGCGGTGACGCCGTAGACGCTGAACAGCAGTGCCACGCGCTCCTTGGACACGCCCTCGTCCAGGAGGTACGGCGACAGGTAACCCGACTCGACCCCGTCCCCGATCATGAAGACGAGGATGCCGAGGAATCCCCAGGCGAGCGCTCGGCGAATGCCGATCCGGTCCAGCCAATGCCGCGAGGGTGCGTCTTCGGCGGAAGACGAAGGGTCCAGAACGACGGCCACGGGAACCACCCTTTTCGAAAGGTCGGGGAAAGTGCGGGAAAGCGCCTGAGAGCGCCGGGAAAGCACCGGAAAGCACGAGGGAAAGCGCGGGTAATGCCACCGGGAGCGCTCGGGAGGGAGCCGAGCGGCGCGCCTCGGGGCGTCATGATGAAACGGCCGTGTGAGAAAGGCCGTCAATGAACGGGCGGAAAACCCCGCGACGGGATGCGGAAGTGGCGTGAAATCGACGGTGCGTCACCTGGATCGACCCCTGGACCACCCTCATCGCCGCAGCTCAACGCCCATGATTCGGGGAGGGCGCCGGGGGCGGTCAGGTGAAGACCGTGTGACGTTCACACGACCCTTGTGATCATGGACGGGCCAATCACCCTGACGCGTCGACCGTCCGGACGTCCACACCTATCTCCCGCAGCCGCCGCACCTGGGCCGCCGGTGTCGCGTCGTCGACCAGCACCAGGTCGAAGTCGGTGAGCGGTGCCAGCGCGTACAGGCCCTGGTTGGCGAACTTCGTGTGGTCGACGAGCAGCACACGCCGCGCGGCGGACGCCATCATCGCCCGCTTGACCTGCACCGTCTCCGGCGACATGTGGTAGCAGCGGTCACCGGTCACCGCGGTCGTCGACATGAACAGCACGTCCGCCCGGAACGACTCCACGCTCTGCGCGGTGTGCAGCCCCATGAAGGCGTCGTACGCCGGGAAGTAGGTGCCCCCCAGGGCGATCAGCGACACCCCCGCCTCCCGGGACAGCGCCGTGACGGCCGGCAGCGAATTGGTGATCACCGTGAGCGGCGTGTGATCGGCCATCTGCCGCGCCAGGCTCAGACAGGTGGTCGAGTCGTCCAGCATCACGATCTGCCCGGGCGCCAGCAGCTCCGCGGCGGCCCGTGCCAGCCGGTGCTTGGTCCGCGCCATCGTCGTCATGCGCTCGCTCACGCTGCCGTGGAACTGGGTGGACGGCAGACAGTTCGCCCCGCCCCGCACCTTCCGCAGCCAGCCCTGCGCCTGCAACGCGTCCAGATCGCGGTGGACGGTCATCACGCTCACGCCGAACTCGTCGGCCAGGTCGTTCGTCCGGACGAACCCCTTGGCCGTGACCAGCTCGCGCAGCCTGCGCCGCCGCTCCTCCTGGGTGTCCATACGGGTCATGGCGTCCGGCTCCTTGCCACCTGGTGCGAATCCCACGTGAAGTTAACACGCCGGTCACACCCCGCCGCCCGGCCGCGCGGCGGGGGCCCGCCGTCTCGCACGGCGGCCACCACACGGCGGCCACAGCCGCTCACGGGATATTCGCGCGGCCGATTGACGCTCGGCCAGGCCGCGCGTTTACCTGGCGTCCGCGAGTGAAGGGGCAGGTATTCCAGTCATGTCGGTTCTCACCATCGACGTCGGCACGTCCGTCATCAAATCGGTCGTCTTCGACGACCAAGGGCAGGAGACAGCACTGTCCCGGATCGGCACCGAAGTGCTGCGTCCCCGGCCCGGCTGGGCCGAGCAGGACATGGACGCCGTGTGGAACGCCGTGGTCTTCACCGTCCGCGGCGCCCTCTCCCAACTGGGGCCCGGCCACGACCCGGTCTGGCTGGTGAGCTTCACCGCCCAGGGCGACGGCTGCTGGCTGGTCGACGCCGACGGCCGCCCCACCGGGCCCGCCGTCCTCTGGTCCGACGGCCGCGCGGGCGACCTGCTCACCCGCTGGGCCGCCGACGGGGTCCTGGAGGAGGCCTACCGCCGCAACGGCTCCCTCACCTGCGGCGGCATGCCCAACGCGGTGGTCAGCTGGCTCGCCGCACACGACCCCGACCGCCTGGCGCGCTCCCGTACGGCCCTGACGGCGGCCGGCTGGCTGTTCCTGAAGCTCACCGGCGTGACCGCCGTCGACGAGTCCGACGCCTCCGCCCCGTTCCTCGACCACACCACCGGCGCCTACGACCCGGCGATCGTCGACCTGTTCGGGTTCGGCCCGCACGCCCGCCTCCTGCCGCGCGTGCTCGGCGAACACGAGCGCATCGCCGAGATCACCCACCACACCGCGGGCGAGCTGGGCCTCCCGGCCGGCCTGCCCGTCGTCATGGCCCCGTACGACATCGCCGCGACCGCCCGGGGCGCCGGGGCCGTCGAACCCGGCCAGGCCTGCGCCATTCTCGGCACCACCCTGTGCACCGAGATCGTCGCCTCCCGGGTGGACACCTCCGGCGAGCCGTGCGGCATCAACATCGCCTACGGCGGCCGGGACCGCGTCCTGCGCGCCTTCCCCACGCTCTCCGGCACCGAGGTGCTCGACTGGGCGTCCCGGCTCCTCGCCGTCGACGGGCCCGCCGCCCTCGGCGAGCTGGCGTTCGGCACCGGCACGGCACCCGGGCGCGGCGCACCGGGGTCCGGCACCGCACCCGATCCGGGCGGACCCGCGTTCCTGCCGTACCTCTCACCCGCCGGGGAACGCGCCCCGTTCCTCGACCCGCGCGCACGCGGCACCTTCTGGGGCCTGTCCCTCGACCACACCCCCGCGGACCTCGCCCGCGCCGTGTTCGAGGGGCTGTCGCTCGTCGTCCGCGACTGCCTGCGGGCGTCCGGCACCGACGTCCACGAACTGCGCCTGTGCGGCGGCGGTTCCGCCAGCGACGCGTGGTGCCGCCTCATCGCCGACGTCACCGGCGTCCCCACCGCCCGCGGCGCGGACACAGAACTGGGGGCCAAAGGCGCCTTCCTGACCGGGCTCGTCGTCAGCGGCGCCGAGCCCGGTATGCGCGAAGCCGCCGCGAAGTACGTCCGCATGCGCTCCGCCTGGGAGCCCGACCCCGAACGCGGCGCCCACTACGACCGGCGCTACGAGGCGTTCCTGACCTGGCGCGCCGCCGCCCGCTCCCTGGGCTGGGCGCCCGCCGCCACCGACGCACAGGAAGTACCGCATGTCTGACGCCCCGACCGCCGACGCCGTCCACATCGGCCTGGACCTCGGCACCCAGAGCGCCCGCGCGGTCGCCGTGGACGGCACCGGCCGGCTGCTCGCCGCCTCGTCCCGCCCGCTCACCGGCCGGCGCGACGGCGTACGCCACGAACAGGACCCCGAGCAGTGGTGGTCCGCCGTCGCGGCGGCGTGCCGTGAAGCCCTCACCGGCATCGCGCCCGAACGGATCCGGGGGCTGGCCGTCGACGCCACCTCAGGCACCGTCCTCCTCGCCGACGAGCGCGGCAGACCCCTCACCCCCGGCCTCATGTACGACGACGGGCGCGCCCGCGCGTACACCGCCCGTGTCAACAGGGCCGGCGAGGACGTCTGGCACGAGCTCGGCTACCGCACCATGCAACCGTCCTGGGCGCTGCCCAAGCTGCTGTGGCTGCTCGACAACACCGACTACCCGGACGCCCGGCTGCTGCACCAGGCCGACCTGGTCACCTGGCGGCTGGCCGGGCACCAGGTCGCCGCCGACGCCAGCCACGCCCTGAAGACCGGCTACCACCTGGTCGACGAGCGCTGGCCGGACGCCGAACTGGCCCGGCTCGGCGTCCCGGCCGGACTGCTGCCGGACGTGGTCCGCCCCGGCACCGTCATCGGCACCGTGTGCGCCGAAGCCGCGTCCGCGACCGGGCTCCCCGCCGGCACGCCGATCGTGGCGGGCATGACCGACGGCTGTGCCGCGCAGATCGGCGCCGGATCGCTCGCCCCCGGCGCCTGGAACGCGGTCCTCGGCACCACCCTCGTCCTCAAGGGCGTCAGCCCCCACCTCGTACGCGACCCCGGGGGAGTGGTCTACTGCCACCGCGGGCCCGGCGGGACCTGGCTGCCCGGCGGCGCCTCCAGCAGTGGTGCCGGAGCCCTGGCCCGGCGCTTCCCAGGCGCCGACCTGCAGGCCCTCACCGCCGGGGCCGCCGCGACCGGCTCCACCGCCGTCGCCTACCCCCTCGTGGGCGCGGGCGGCGAACGGTTCCCGTTCCGCGCCCCCGACGCCACCCCGTTCGTCCTCGGCGACGTGGCGGGCGACGCCGAGGAGTTCCACGCCCTGCTGCTGGGCACCGCCTGCGTCGAACGCCTCTGTCTCGACCGCCTCGACCACATCGGCGCCCCCGTCGACGGCCCGCTCACCCTCACCGGCGGCGGCGCCCGCAACCGGTACTGGTCGCAGCTGCGCGCCGACGTCCTCGGCCGTACGGTCGGCCTCCCCGAACACGCCGAGAGCGCCACCGGCATGGCGGTGCTCGCCGCGACCGCGGCGGGCGCCACCCTGGAGGCGGCGGCAGCCGCCATGGTGCGCGTCCGCGAGGAGCTGGCACCCGATCCCTCCCGCACCGCCCGGCTGACCCCCGTGTACCTCGACTTCGTCGACGAACTGACCCGGCGGGGCTGGCTGGAGCCCGCCGTGGCGGAACACGCCCGCGGAAAGGTGGAGCGGTGACCGACTTCATCCTGGTACGCCACGGCGAGACCGCCTGGCACGCGGAGAACCGCTACGCGGGCCGTACCGACGTGCCACTCACCGCGCTCGGCCTCGCGCAGGCCGCCACGCTCGGCGCCTGGGCCGCCGGACAGCGGCTGGACGCCGTCCTCTGCTCGCCGCTGTCCCGTGCCCGTCTCACCGCCGAACCCGCCGCGACCGCGCTCGGGCTCACCCCCCGCGTCGACGAGCGGCTGTACGAGGTGGACTTCGGGCGCGGGGACGGGCTCACGCGCGGGGAGATGGCCGAGGAGTTCCCCGACGAGCTGGCCGCCTTCCTGACCGACCCGGTGGCCCACCACCTGCCGGGCGGCGAGGACCCGGTGGCCGCGGCCGGCCGCGCGGTCGCCTGCCTGGAGGAGGTCGCGAGGGAACTCCCCAACGGCCGTGTCCTGGTCGTCGCCCACTCCACCCTCGTACGCCTGGCGCTGTGCGAGCTCCTCGGCATCCCGCTCGCCCGCTACCGCCGGGTCTTCCCCGCCCTGGAGAACGGCGCACTGACCGAACTGCGGCTGCTGCCCGGCGCGCAGGCGTCCCTGCTGCGGCTCAACGCACCCGCCGTCCCCACCACCCACTGAACGGGAGCACCACCGTGACCACCACCGTCCTCGCCGCCGGCGACCACTTCGTCCTGCCCGGGCTGCTGACGCGGGAACTGCGCGCCGCCGTCCCGGACGGCACCGCCCTGGACGTACGGGAGCTCCGGCTGCCCTGGCCGCACACGCCCTTCGGCCCGGTCGCCGAGGTCGACGAGGCGTCCGGCACCGAGGACGAACTCGTCGAGGCGCTGAGCGGCGTACGGATCTGCCTCACCCAGATGGCCCCGCTCACCGAGCGCGTCCTGAAGGCCTGCCCCGACCTGGAGCTGTTCTGCGTCAGCCGGGGCGGCCCGGTCAACGCCGACCTGGACGCGGCGACCCGCCACGGCGTCGCCGTCTGCTACGCCCCCGGCCGCAACGCCGTGGCCACCGCCGAGCACACCCTCGCCCTGATCCTCGCCGCCGCCCGGGGGATCGGCGACGTCCACACCGACCTCAAGCACGGCGTCTGGCGCGGTGACTACTACGACTACGACAACTGCGGCATCGAGATCGACGGCTCGGTCGTCGGCCTCGTCGGCTTCGGCGCGATCGGGTCCCGGGTGGCCCGCGTCCTGGCCGCCATGGGGGCCGAGGTCCTGGTGCACGACCCGTACGTGCGGCCCGAGGCGGTGGAGGGCGTCGCCCGGCTCGTCCCACTGGCCGAGCTGCTGCGCCGGTCGCGGATCGTCTCGCTGCACGCGCGCGTGACGGACGAGACCAAGGGCATGGTCGGGGCCGCGGAGATCGCGTCGATGCCGCCCGGCTCGGTCCTCGTCAACTGCGCGCGCGGGGCGCTCGTCGACTACGACGCCGTGTGCGACGCCCTGGAATCGGGGCAGCTCGCGGGCGCCGGGTTCGACGTGTTCCCCGCCGAGCCCGTCCCGGCCGGCGCCCGGTTGCTGTCCACGCCGGGCGTCGTCCTCACCCCCCACATCGCGGGCGCCAGCCGGGAGGTGGCCCACAAGGCGGCACGCATCGTCGCCGGCGAGGCGGCCCGCTTCCTGCGCGGCGAACCCCTCGCCCACCTCGCCAACCCGCGGGTGCTGGAACGCTAACGGCGGTGCGGCACGGCGGTCAGGTGCCGGGGGCGGGGCTCGGAGAGGAACCGCTGGCCGAGGGCCGCGAGGCGGTCGGGCAGCGCCTTGGCGGCCGCGCCAAGGATCTTGGTCGCTGCCGACCCGGCGGTCACCCTGCCCCGGCCGCGCGCCAGGGCCGCGTACGCCTGCTCGGCGACGACGGCCGGGTCCTCCTTCGCCATGCGTCCCACGAGGGTGTCGTCCATCCCCGCGCGGTGGAAGAAGGCCGTCCGCGTGGGCCCCGGCATCAGGGCCGTCACCGTCACGCCGGTGCCGCGCAGTTCCTCCCGCAGCGCCTGGGCGAAGGACTGCAGGAACGACTTGGAGGCGTTGTACACCGACTGGAACGGTCCGGGGGCCATCGAGGCGACCGACGAGGTGATCATGAGCCGGCCGCCGCCCCGCGCGATCATGCCGGGGAGCAGCCGGTGCGCCAGGTGGATCGTCGAGCTGATGTTGAGGTCGACAATCCGGGCGTGGTCCGCCAGGTCGACCTCGGTGAACGCCCCGCCCTCGCCCACCCCGGCGTTCAGCACGGCGGCGGCGACCGGACGGCCGGTGGCGAGCACCGCGGCGTACAGCTGCTCGACCCCGTCGTACACGGCCAGGTCGGCGCGGACGGCGACCACGCCGGCCCCGCGGTCGCGCAGCTCGGCGGCGGCGGCCGCCACCGCCGCGTCCTCGGCGCACACCACCAGGTCGAACCCCTTGCCGGCGAACACCCGGGCCAGGGCCAGACCGATGCCGCTCGACGCGCCGGT
>NZ_JBWKJV010000031.1:0-64679 GCF_056432045.1 Streptomyces sp. NPDC045701
GGGCGCTTCCCTTCGGTCTTTCGTGTTTCCAACCCTACCAGATCCTTTTTCCGTTCCGTTTCCGGTTCGGATTCTGTTTCCGGTGGCCGTTGGAGGGCCTTTGCCTTTCGGCTGATCCGACTTTATCAGAATCATTTCCGTCGAGCTAATCGGCGATCGGGATTCGGATGAAGAATCGAATTGGCTCCTCGGAAATCAATTCCGACCGGAGCGAGAGTGACTCTAACGTCCGCGCTCGAACCTGTCCAGTCCGAGGCAACCGTTCAAATCTACCTCCCCACGCGATCCGTGTCAACGGGTCTTGCGGGCGAAGAGGAGACTAGCAGGTCAGCGGGGACGGACGCACATCAGGCGGCGGTCGGCTGGTGCGCACTGCGGTCGGAGGTCTCGACGTCCCCCGTTTCGCCGGCCCGGCCTCCTCGGCCGCCGAGGACGTAGACGTACGCGAGGAAGGCCAGCTCGGCGGCGATGCCGATGGCGACGCGGGCCCAAGTGGGGAGGCCCGACGGGGTGACGAAGCCTTCGATCACGCCGGAGACGAAGAGGACCAGGGCCAGACCCAGGGCCATGCCGAGGGCGGCTCGGCCCTGCTGGGCGAGGGCGGTGCGGCGGGGCAGGGGGCCGGGGTCGATAAGGGTCCAGCCCAGGCGGAGACCGGTGCCGGCGGCGACGAAGACTGCGGTGAGCTCCAGCAGGCCGTGCGGAAGAAGCAGGCCGAGAAAGGTGTCGAGGCGCCCGGCCGACGACATGAGGCCGAGCCCGATGCCGAGGTTCAGCATGTTGAGGAAGAGGATCCACAGGACGGGGACGCAGAGGAACGCGCCGAGAACGAGGCACATGGCGGCGGCCTGCGCGTTGTTCGTCCAGACCTGGGCGGCGAAGGAGGCGGCCGGGTGGCTGGAGTAGTACGTCTCGTACTCACCGCCGGGGCGGGTCATCCGGCGGAGGTCCTCGGGCGCCGCGATGGACGCCTGGACCTCGGGGTGGGTGGCGATCCACCAGCCGATGAGAGCCGCCAGGAGCGTGGAGAGGACGGCGGTCGGGATCCACCAGTGGCGTGAGCGGTAGACCGCGGCCGGGAAGCCCGCGGTCAGGAAACCGGCCGCGTCCCGCCAGGAGGCGCGGCGGGTGCCGGTCACCGTGGCGCGTGCGCGGGCGACCAGCTGGGTGAGCCGGGCCGTGAGCATGGGGTCGGGGGCGCTCGACTGGAGGAGGGAGAGGTGGGTGGCGGTGCGCTGGTAGAGCGCGACGAGTTCGTCGGCCTCGGACCCGGTGAGGTGGCGGCCGCGTCGCAGGAGGTGGTCCAGACGGTCCCACTCGGCGCGGTGGGCGGTGACGTAGACGTCGAGGTCCATGATCGGCTGCTGCTCCAGGCACTGGTGCGTACGGTTCGTACTACTGCGGCGCGCTGACGGCCAGCTTGGCAGACTGGCGTTCGGAGGGGCCGGGAAGGCCGGAGAAGGGTGGGCGCTGTGAGCGGGGTTGTGACGGGCGACGCGGTCGTGCTCGGCTTGCAGCCGGCGAGGCTGCCGAGCCGGGCGCTGGCCCTCGTCATCGACCTGGTCGTCGTGTGGACCGCGTACCTGCTGATATCCGTGGGGCTGGCGATGGCCACCGCCTCTCTGGACGAGGCGGCCGTCATGGCGGTGACGATCGCGACTTTTCTGCTGGTGCTGGTGGGCGGTCCCATAGCGGTGGAGACGCTGTCCCACGGGCGGTCGCTGGGGAAGCTGGCGTGCGGGCTGCGCGTCGTGCGGGACGACGGAGGGCCGATCCGGTTCCGGCACGCGCTGGTGCGGGGGGCCATGGGGGTCGTCGAGATCCTGATGACCTTCGGCGTCGTGGCGTGCGTCGCGTCGCTCGTGTCGGCACGGGGTCGGCGGATCGGTGACGTCTTCGCGGGGACGCTGGTCGTACGGGAGCGGGTTCCGGGGGCTCGGGGGATGGCCGTGCCGCCTCCGCCGCCGTGGCTGGTGGGGCGGTTCGCGCGGCTGGACCTGTCCGCGGTGCCGGACGGGTTGTGGTCGGCGATACGGCAGTACCTGACACGGATGCGGCAGCTCGACCCCGCGGTGGGGCGGGCGCTGGCGGAGCGGCTGGCCGACGATCTCGTGGCGCGGACGGGTACGCCCCCGCCGCCGGGGGTGCCCGCGGCGGAGTACCTGGCCGCCGTCGTGAACGAGCGGCAGGCGCGGGACGCGCGGCGGGCGTTCTCCGCCGCTGGTGCCCGGGCGGCGACGGGTATCGGCGGGCCAGGTGGGGTGGTCGGTACGGGTGGTGCGGTCGGACCGGGTGGTGTGGGTGGCCCCGGTGGGGTGGTCGGTACGGGTGGTGCGGTCCGTCCGGGAGGGTGGAGCGCCCCGGTGGCAGCGGGCCCGGACGCCGGTGCCGATACCGGCCGGGTCGGCGGTGCCGGTGGTGACGCCGGTGGCGGCGACGGTGTCGGCCCCGGGGGTACGCCGCCTGCCACCGGTTTCGCTCCGCCCGCGTAGCGCGGCCGGGTCAGGCGAAGACCGACGGCGGGGTCTCGAGGTCCTCGAGCTCGATGCCGGGGGCTGCGAGGACCACGTCGCCGGCGATGTGGACCGTGTGCCGCTCGCCCGTGTCGAGGGCGTCGACCCGGTACTCGTCCACGGTCAGGGGGCCGTTGTCAGTGGTGTGCGCTTCACTTCTGATCAGGGCCCACGACTGGTCGACGGTGAGGGGGGCGAGGACCGGGTCCGTGAAGGCGACGAGGCGGACCCGGACGGCGGCGGACCCGGGGGTGAGGCGCAGCAGGCGGGATGTCGCGACGAGGAACGCGGGGGACGTGCCGGTGAAGGCGTGGGCGCGCACATTGCCTTCCGTGGCGTGCGTTCCGGTGGGATCGGTACGGACCCAGGTGACGCCGTCGAGGGCGGCGCCGCGGACCTGCCAGCTCGCCGCGTGGAGTTCGAGACGGATGGGGCGGCCGAGGTCGTCGAGGGCGAGGTCGACGGAGCCGGCGTGGTCGCCGGAGGGGGTGGTGGTCTGGGAGACGTAGCGCCAGCCGGAGGGGCCGGGGGCGCAGTGGAAGTGCTCTTCACCGAGGGGGGTGCGATCGTGCGGATCGTGGAGCGAATAACGGCCGCGGGGCATGGGTTCTCGGGTCCTCGGGATCGGCGGTAGGGGACGCCCGGTACGGGGCAGGCCCCCGGCACGGGGGTGCGGGGGCCTGCCTGGTGCGTGCTGCCGGTCACCGGCCGCTGCGGACGTGCGTCAGTGCACGGGCGCCGTCAGTAGCGGTAGTGGTCGGGCTTGTAGGGGCCTTCGACCTCGACACCGATGTAGGCGGCCTGCTCGGGGCGGAGCGTCGTGAGCTTCACGCCGAGCGCGTCGAGGTGCAGGCGGGCGACCTTCTCGTCGAGGTGCTTGGGCAGCACGTAGACGTCGGTCGGGTACTCCTCGGGCTTGGTGAACAGCTCGATCTGGGCGAGCGTCTGGTCCGCGAAGCTGTTGGACATCACGAACGAGGGGTGGCCGGTGGCGTTGCCCAGGTTCAGCAGGCGGCCCTCCGACAGCACGATGATCTTCTTGCCGTCGGGGAACGTCCAGGTGTGGACCTGGGGCTTGACCTCGTCCTTGACGATGCCGGGGATCTTGGCCAGGCCGGCCATGTCGATCTCGTTGTCGAAGTGACCGATGTTCCCGACGATCGCCTGGTGCTTCATCCTGGCCATGTCGGCGGCCATGATGATGTCCTTGTTGCCGGTGGTGGTGATGAAGATGTCGGCCGTCTCGACGACCTCGTCCAGGGTGGTGACCTGGTAACCGTCCATCGCCGCCTGGAGCGCGCAGATCGGGTCGATCTCGGTGACGATCACGCGGGCGCCCTGGCCGCGGAGGGACTCCGCGCAGCCCTTGCCGACGTCGCCGTAGCCGCAGACGACCGCGACCTTGCCGCCGATGAGGACGTCGGTGGCGCGGTTGATGCCGTCGACCAGCGAGTGGCGGCAGCCGTACTTGTTGTCGAACTTCGACTTGGTGACGGCGTCGTTGACGTTGATCGCCGGGAACAGCAGCGTGCCGTCGCGGTGCATCTCGTACAGACGGTGGACGCCCGTCGTGGTCTCCTCCGTGACGCCACGGATCTCGGAGGAGAGGAGGGTCCACTTCTGCGGGTTCTCGGTCAGGGTGCGGTTGAGGAGACGCAGGATGTGGGCGTACTCCTCGCTGTCCGCGGTGGACGGGTCCGGGGCCTCGCCGGCCTTCTCGAACTCGACGCCCTTGTGGACGAGGAGGGTGGCGTCACCACCGTCGTCGAGAATCATGTTGGGGCCGCCGGTGGGGGTGTCCGGCCAGGTCAGCGCCTGCTCGGTGCACCACCAGTACTCCTCCAGCGTCTCACCCTTCCAGGCGAAGACCGGGATGCCCTTGGGGTCGTCCGGGGTGCCCTCGGGGCCCACTGCGATGGCCGCGGCGGCGTGGTCCTGGGTGGAGAAGATGTTGCAGGACGCCCAGCGGACCTGTGCGCCGAGGGCGACCAGCGTCTCGATCAGGACGGCGGTCTGCACGGTCATGTGCAGGGAGCCGGTGATACGGGCGCCGGCGAGCGGCTGGGCCTCGGCGTACTCCTTGCGGATCGCCATCAGGCCCGGCATCTCGTGCTCGGCGAGGGTGATCTCCTTGCGGCCGAACTCGGCCAGGGAGAGATCGGCGACCTTGAAGTCCTGTCGGTTGGCGACAGTCGTCATTTCGAGCTGCTCCTCGTGTTGGGTCGAGGGTGGGTACGGCTGGCTCTGCGAGATGGCCGGACGACACAAGGATGCCCGGTGCTCGCAGTGCAGTCGTCGGAGGCCCTCTCTCCCTCGGCCGGTCCGTCGGACCGCCCGACCGCCATCAGCAGCGACGTCTGGCTCTCTCACGAATCTACACCGATCGGTCCGGAGGACCACAGCCCGCCGGCTCGCGGACGGCGCCTGGAGAGGTGCGCCCTGCGCCGCGGGACGGGAGAGGCCCCCGCCCCTTGCGGGAGCGGGGGCCCATTGTCGCCGGTCCCGTCAGGTGGCGGGGGTGGTGCGCTTGCTGTCCTGGTAGATGTCCGGTTCCAGGTAGATCACGCGGGCGATCGGTACGGCGGCACGGATGCGCGCCTCGGCCGCGTCGATCGCCGCGGCGACCTCGGAGGCCGTGTCGTCGTGCTGGACGGCGATCTTCGCGGCGACCAGCAGTTCCTCGGGCCCGAGGTGCAGCGTGCGCATGTGGATGATGCCGGTGACGGTGTCGTTGTCGACGAGCGCCTCCTCGATCTTCCTGACCTCGTCGATGCCGGCGGACTCGCCGAGGAGCAGCGACTTGGTCTCCGCGGCCAGGACGATGGCGATCACGATGAGCAGGATGCCGATGCAGAGGGTGCCGATGCCGTCCCAGATGCCGTTGCCGGTGACCAGGGCCAGGCTGACGCCGACGAGGGCGAGGACCAGGCCGACCAGCGCGCCGAGGTCCTCCAGGAGGACGACCGGGAGTTCGGGCGCCTTGGCACGGCGGACGAACTCCTTCCAGGAGAGCTTGCCGCGGACCTGGTTGGACTCCTTGATGGCCGTCCGGAAGGAGAACGACTCGGCGATGATCGCGAAGACCAGGACGCCGACCGGCCAGTACCAGGCCTTGATCTCGTGCGGGTGCTTGATCTTCTCGTAGCCCT
Organism: Streptomyces sp. NPDC045701; assembly: GCF_056432045.1. NCBI lineage: Bacteria > Bacillati > Actinomycetota > Actinomycetes > Kitasatosporales > Streptomycetaceae > Streptomyces > Streptomyces sp. NPDC045701. The sequence goes on from NZ_JBWKJV010000031.1 coordinate 5,663, forward strand.
CGTAGATGGCGAACATGCCGCCGACGGAGAAGAGGACGATCGAGACGAGGAAGGCATAGATGTACCGCTCACGGCCGTAGCCGAAGGGGTGCTGGGGCGTTGCCTCGCGCTGGGCCTTCTTGCCGCCGAGGAGCAGCAGGCCCTGGTTGCCGGAGTCGGCGAGCGAGTGGACGCTCTCGGCGAGCATGGAGGACGAACCACTGAAGAGGAACGCCACGAATTTGCTCGCCGCGATAGCGAGGTTCGCGACGAGTGCCGCCACGATCGCCTTGGTTCCGCCTGACGCGCTCATGCGTGCGGGTGTCCCTTCTGGATGATGCTGGGGGGTGGTTCGTACGGCGGCACATTGTTGCAGTAGCGGTGGTGGGTGGTGCCTCAGGCCACCACCGTGGCACGGAAGACCGTGCCGGTACCGGACAGTTCGGCTCTTTCGCCCGCGGGGACGAAGACGGACTGCCCGGGGGTGAGGGGGAGGTCGTTGGTCCTCGGGGTGCCGGATGTGGCGAGGACGATCTGGGGGGTGGGGGCGGTGATGTCGACGGGGGCGGCGCCTTCCGCCCGTACGTATCGGGAGAGGCGGAACTCGTCGGCCGGTGTCTCGTAGACCTCTTCGCCGGACGGGGAGGCCTCGGGTCGCAGGACGCCGGGGTCGTGCGGTTCGAAGCGGACCACGCGGAGGAGTTCCGGGACGTCGACGTGCTTGGGCGTCAGGCCGCAGCGCAGGACGTTGTCGGAGTTGGCCATGACCTCGATGCCGAGGCCGTCGAGGTACGCGTGCGGGACCCCGGCGCCCAGGTACAGCGCCTCGCCGGGTTGGAGCCGGACGTGGTTGAGCAGCATGGCGGCGAGGACGCCCGGGTCGCCGGGGAAGTGGTGCGCGAGGACGGCGTACGGGGCGTGGGGGCCGCCGAGGCGGTCGCAGACGGCGGCGGTCTCGGTGACGGTGGCGGCCATCTCGGCGCGGTCGGCGGACAGGACGGCGGTGAGGACCTCGCGGAGCGCGGCGTCCTCGGGGTGGGCGCGGAGGAGGTCGACGTACGGCTTGAGGGAGTCGATGTCGAGCGCGGCGAGGAGTTCGGCGGTCCGGTCGGGCGCGCGGAAGCCGCAGAAGCCCTCGAACGGAGTGAGGGCGCAGATGAGTTCGGGCTTGTGGTTGGCGTCCTTGTAGTTGCGGTGGGGCGCGTCGACGGGGACGCCGGCGCGCTCCTCGGCGGCGTGGCCGGCCCGGGCCTGTTCGAGGTCGGGGTGGACCTGGAGGGAGAGCGGGGCGCCGGCCGCGAGGATCTTGAGGAGGAACGGGAGGCGCGGGCCGAACCTGGCGACGGTGGCCGGGCCGAGTTCGCGTTCCGGGTCGGCCTCGATGACGGCCGACAGGGGTTGCTCCGGGTGTCCGGCGCGGGTGACGCGGGAGGGCGCGCCGGGGTGGGCGCCCATCCACATCTCGGCCTGCGGCTCGCCGGTGGGGGCGACGCCGAGCAGTTCCGGGATGGCCGTCGTGGAGCCCCAGGCGTAGGGGCGGACGGTGTTGGAGAGGCGGTCCATGCGTCGTCGTTCCTTGCGTCTTCGCTTGCGGTGCGGCCGGGGGCGGGGGGCGTCAGGTGGTGTGGAGACGGGACGTCAGTGCCAGGTAGACGGCCGCGAAGTCCGTGATCGCGAGGAGCTCCGCGACGCCTTCCAGGTCGGTCGTGCCGTCGTGGGCCGGGCCGGGCGTGACCGCGCCGTCGCCGGCCGGGGTGCCGGTCCCGGTCGCCGGGCCGTCGCCGGTCTCCGGGCGGTCGTCGCCGGGAGCCGGGCCGTCGCCGGTCTCCGGGCCGGTGCCGGTACCGGTCGTGGTGTCCTCGGGTTCGAGTTCGCTGATCGCCGTGTCGTGGCTCAACGCGAGTTCGCGGGCCGCGGGGGCGGCGGTGAGGCCGCCGACGGGGCGGTCGCGGAGCAGGACGACACGGGCGTGCAGGGCCTGGGCCTCGTCCACGCGGTCGCGGAAGAAGTCGTCGGGGTCCGCGCCGCCCGCGAAGTCACCGGCGAGGAGGACGCGGTGGGCGGCGAGTGCTTCGGGGAGTTCGGCCGCGAAGGCGGGGCGGCCGGCCAGCTCGGCGAGCACGGCGGCGAACCGGCGGCCGACCGGGGCCGCCATCGCGCCCTCGGTCCAGATGAGCGGGAGGGTGTCGGCGAGTTCGGCGGCGAGGGTCTTGGCCGGGTTGCCGTACGTGGCGACGGCCGGGCCGCAGCGTTCGGCGGTGCGGTCGAGGCGGTCGGCGACCCGCTGGAGGGTGTCGGCGGGCGCGGTGACGAGGCCGACCCGGTCGAGCAGCGCGAGGAGGGGGGTGAACAGTGCCCACAGGGCGGCGGAGCCGGCCTCCTGGGCTTCCTCGTCGGTCAGCTCGTGGGGGGCGACGGCCATCGGGACGACGAGGCCGTGCGTACCCGTGACGGCCTCGGCGAGCGGGGAGCGCCCGGGTACGACGGCGACGACGGTGACGCCGCGGCGGTAGGCCTGCTCGGCGAGCAGGGCGAGGCCGGGTTCGCTGCCGTCGGTGGTGGTGATCAGGAGCAGGTCCACGGAGCCGGCCCAGCCCGGGAGCGTCCAGCGCAGCGCGCCGGCGGCGGCCGCCACGCCGGTGGAGTGCAGGCGGGCCACGGGCGCGGAGGACCCGGCCAGGGCGGCCACCAGGTCGGCGACGCCGGCGGCCGCGGTGCCGGGGCCGGCGACCAGGATGGAGCGCGGGCGCCCGTCGGGGTTCAGCTCGGTGACGCCCGCCTCGGCGGCGTGGCGGGCGGCGGTGCGTACGCGCGCCCCGGCTTCGGCGGCTCCCCGGAGGAGGCCGCGGCGGTCGGCCCGGGCCAAGGCGTCCGGGTCGTCGAGCAGCGTCTCGTCGAGCATGAGGTGGGGCCTCCGATCGCCGTGCGGTATGGGGTGCGGTGCGGCGCGGCGCCGGGTGAGCGGCGCCCCCTCGTGAGTGGAGGCGGGAACGGCCGGGGTGCCCGTGGGTCCCCGGCGTGGCCCGTGCGCGCTGCCGGTGCGCCGTCAGGCGGGGCGGCGGGCCTCGTCCACGAGGAGGACCGGGATGCCGTCGCGTACCGGGTAGGCCAGGCCGCAGTCGTCGCCGGTGCAGATCAGCTCGGGGGTCTCGGCTGCCGTGCGGTCGCTGAGCGGGGCGTGGCAGGCCGGGCAGGCGAGGATCTCCAGAAGGCCGGCTTCGAGCGGCATGGGGTGGGTCCCTTCGGGCGGGTGAGGCCGGTCGCGGTGGACCGGGTCCTGCGGTCGGTCGTGCGTGGTGCTGTTGTGGGTCGTGCCGTCGTGCTGTTCGCGCGTCGTGCTGTCGTACGGGGTGGTGCTCGTGGCCCGGTCGGTGGTGCGCGTCGGGCCACGTCAGCCTACCGCCGGGGGCCGGCGATGCGGCGTTGGCGGGGACGGGCTCGCCCCCACTCCGCCCCTTCCCGGAACCGCGGGCTTCACCCCCCGACGCCCGCCGGGGATCCGGACGGGACGCCGGGCCCGCCGGGCGTGGAGGGGTGAGGGGTCCGCGTCCCGCCGGCCCGGCGGGGCACGGGTCGGCGCTCGGGGACGCCGGTCAGGGTGTACGGACGAGGGCGAGGACCTCGTCGCGGAGCCGGGCCATGGTCGGTTCGTCGCGGGCCTCGACGTTCAGGCGCAGCAGCGGTTCCGTGTTGGAGGGGCGCAGGTTGAACCACCAGTCGGCGCCCGTGACCGTCAGGCCGTCGAGGTCGTCGGTCGTGACGCCGTCGCGGGACGCGAACGCCTCGCGGACCGCCGCCGTGCGGCCGGGCTGGTCGGCGACCGTGGAGTTGATCTCGCCGGAGCCGGTGTAGCGGTCGTACGAGGAGACCAGCCCGGACAGCGGACCGGACTGGCCGCCCAGCGCCGCCAGGACGTGGAGCGCCGCCAGCATGCCGGTGTCCGCGTTCCAGAAGTCGCGGAAGTAGTAGTGCGCGGAGTGCTCGCCGCCGAAGATGGCACCGGTACGGGCCATCTCCTCCTTGATGAAGGAGTGACCGACCCGGGTGCGCACCGGCGTGCCGCCGTGCTCGCGCACGACCTCGGGCACGGACCACGAGGTGATCAGGTTGTGGATGACGGTCCCCGTGCCGCCGTTCCTGGCCAGCTCACGCGCCGCGACCAGCGCCGTGATCGCCGACGGCGACACCGGGTCGCCCTTCTCGTCCACCACGAAGCACCGGTCGGCGTCGCCGTCGAAGGCCAGGCCCAGGTCGGCGCCCTCCTCGCGCACCCGCTGCTGCAAATCCACGAGGTTGGCCGGGTCCAGCGGGTTGGCCTCGTGGTTGGGGAAGGTGCCGTCCAGCTCGAAGTACATGGGGACCAGGTCCAGCGGCAGGTCCCGGAAGACGCTGGGGACCGTGTGGCCGCCCATGCCGTTGCCCGCGTCGACCACGACCTTCAGCGGCCGGACGGACGTGAGGTCCACGAGGGTCTTGAGGTGGGCGGCGTAGTCGGTGAGGGTGTCGCGCTCGGTGAGCGTGCCGGGTGTGGCCGCCGCTTCCGGTGCGCCCGTCTCCAGCCACTTCTCCGCGAGGGCGCGGATCTCCGCCAGGCCCGTGTCCTGGCCGACCGGGGCGGCGCCGGCGCGGCACAGCTTGATGCCGTTGTACTGGGCGGGGTTGTGCGACGCCGTGAACATCGCGCCCGGCAGCCCGAAGGCCCCGGAAGCGAAGTACAGCTGGTCCGTGGAGCACAGGCCGATCATCGTGACGTCCGCGCCCCGCCGCGCCGCGCCGCGCGCGAACGCGCCGGACAGCCCGGGGGACGACGGGCGCATGTCGTGGCCGACCACGATCGCGTCGGCACGGGTCACCTCGACGAAGGCCGCGCCGAACAGCTCCGCCAGCGGCTCGTCCCACTGGTCCGGGACCACTCCGCGAACGTCGTACGCCTTCACGATCCCCGACAGATCACGAGACGGACCACCAGACAGATCAGCTGTCACTTCCCCGCACCCTCCTGCAAGCCCTGTGTGTCCACCCGCGGTGGAGCACACAAACTACCCGTACGGGGCGAGCGGTCAGGAGTCGGGAGAGCGCAGCACCCGCAGGTGACCTCGGCGCCCGACCTCCACGGGGTCCCCGGCCCGGCCTCCGGGCTTGCCGCCGGCCTGCGCGGCGCGCTCCTGGGGGCGGGCGGCCTCCCGGACGGCGTTGGCGAGCGCTTCGAGGTCGTCGCCGCTGGGGCGGGCGGGGGTGGAGCCGTCCGACAGCCGGACGACCTCCCAGCCGCGCGGCGCGGTGAGGCGCTCGCTGTGCTCGGCGCACAGGTCGTAGCAGTGGGGCTCGGCGTAGGTGGCGAGCGGGCCGAGAACCGCTGTCGAGTCGGCATAGACGTACGTCAGTGTCGCGACGGCAGGGCGGCCGCACGCGGTGCGCGAACAGCGACGTACAGGGCTCACGACGTTGGACGGTACCGCACTCTTGAGCGGGCCGCGACGACTCTCCACCAGGTCACTCGCCCGTGTCGCGGTGTGATGTGCCGCACAGGGGTCGTCGGAAACGCTCTGCTGACCTGCGGGGAAGGTGTCGGCCCGGGGGTCCGGCGGTCGGCCCGCCGAACATCACCCCTCACGAATCCGGTCAATCGTGACGGGCCAACCGATCGGGCAGGCATGCCGAATCGCGTCGAAGTGTGACCGGAACGCGCAATCGTCGACATGCCTCGGGCCCGGCGCGCGGCACGATCGCGGTACGCCGGGGAGAGCTACCCTGCCTCAGTGATGGACAGTCCCGTACCGCCCCGCCCGGCCGAGCCCCGGCCGCGCCGCCGAGACCGCCACGGCCGCGGCATGCGCGGGCCCGTCGCCCCGCCGCAGGTACCGCTCTCCGCCAGCCGTGCCGACACCTTCCGCGATCAGGTCCAGGACTCGGTGGAACGGCTGGAGCGCCGCTGGCCCCAGCTGGCCGACGTCGACTTCCTCGTGCTGGAGGTGCCGGTGGCGCCCGAGGAGTCCGTGCCGCTGGGCGTCTCGGTGCCGGCCGGGCGCGACCGGCCCGCGCGGGTCATCGTCTACCGGCGGCCGGTCGAGCTGCGCGCGAAGAGCCGGGACGAGCGGGCCCTGCTGGTCCACGAGGTCGTGGTCGAGCAGGTCGCCGAGCTGCTCGGGCTGTCCCCCGAATCGGTCGACCCGCGGTACGGGCAGGACTAGCCGGTACGGCGGGCCGGCCCGTACCGGATCAGTCGTCCAGGACGGACAGGTCCTGTTCCGCCGCCGGGACCTCCACCGTCCCCCGGTCGTCGGCGAACGTCTGCACGGTGAACATCGGCAGGCCGTCGTCCGGCTCGGCCAGCGTCCGCGCCGCGTGCACCGGGCCGCCCGAGACGCTCTCCACGGTCAGGGCGTACGAGCCCTTCAACCCGGCCGGCACCGGCGGCGTGACCGCCAGGGTCGTACCGCCGGCGACCTTGTACGTCTTGGTGACCGGCGTCCCGCCCTCCGTGCCGGCCGACGCGGTGACCTTCACCTCCGCGCTCCCGCCGGGCGCCGTCAGCGACAGGGTGGTGCCCTCGGCCCGGTTGTCCGCCACGGTCGCCCGCTCCCCCACCGGCCCGGCCGCCGGGATGAACGCCACCTCCTGGTCGTCGCCCTTGCCGCGCACCACGCGCAGCGCGGCGACCACCGGGGTGGTACGTCCCTTGCGCGCCGGGGACAGCAGCAGTGAGCCCGCCTCGCCGCGCGTGACGTCCTTGAGGTCGACGGCCGCGGTCATGCCCGACTTCACGTGCAGGCTCTCGGCGGCGGCCGGGGTGATCGTGCCGGTCGGGCTCGCGAGCTGGATCCTCAGGTCGGCGTCGTCCTCGCCCGGCGCGTAGGCCACCAGCCGGACGGACGTGGCGTCCGCCGGGATGCCGGGCATCACGAGCGTCCCGGCCGGGTCGGCCGAGGCGGGCAGCCAGTCGCTGCCCAGCTTCTCGTCGGCCGAGCGCACCACCGCGCCGACCCGCCCGCTGCGGGTGGTGACGTGGACGGTGACGTCCTCGGCTGCGGGAGCGGTCGTCAGGGTGGACAGCAGGACCGGCACACCGGACCGGGCGGGGACGGTGATGCCTTCGGTGAGCTGCGTCTTCAGGGCACCGCCGGGCCCGTACAACTCGATGTCGACGACGGTGGCCGTGTCGTCGGGGTTGGTCAGGTGGACGTAGTCCGCGCGCTGCTGGACCGTCGAGGCGCCGGGGAACCAGAAGTCCGTGTCGGGCGGGGTGCAGCTGAGGCCGAGCATCCCGCGGCCGCCGCCCGCCGGGACCTTGGTGGTCTGCTGGGTGGTCCAGCCGGGTGCGAGCCGGCCGGAGGCGGCACCGACCAGGGCCGGGGCGTCACCGCCGTCGACCTCGGCGGCGACCGGCCGGCCGGGCTGGGTGAGCGCGAGGACGGGCTTGTCGGCGGCGGTGGCCTTCTTCGGCGCGTTCGCCTTCCTGGGGTCGGCCGTCGTCACGTCGCCGGTGGCGGCGGAGGGCTTCAGCTCCGCCCGGTCGGCGGCCTCGCCCCCGGTCGCGCCGGCGCCCCGCGGGCCGGCCGCCGGGGTGAACGACGTGTACACGGTCTCGGCGACCTGGGAGTTGCTGGGCGCGGGGCACAGCAGGCTGGAGCGTTCGACCGGGAGCCGTACCGGGGCCTTGGCGGCGGTCGCCGTCCCGCCGTCGCCCGCCGGGGCGGTGAGGACGCCGTACCCGGTGACCGCGGCGAGCGCGGTGACGGCGGCGGCGAGGGAGAGGGTGGTGCGGTTCACTGGTTGCTGCTCCCGTCGGGACGCTGCTCGTTGTCGTACTCGTAGCCGTGGCCCTGCTGCTGCTCGTACTGCCCCGGCGGGTACGGCTGCTCGTACTGGCCCTGGGTGTACTGGTCGTACTGGCCCTGTTCGTAGGGCTGCTGACCGTACGTGCCCTGCTCGTAGGGCTGCTGCGGGTACTGGCCGTACTGCGCGTACTGCTGCGGGTGCCCGGGGTACTGCTGCTGCCCGGGGTACTGCTGGTACGCGTCGGCCGGGTACTGCTGTCCATCGGCCGGATAGGCCGCGTACGCCTGGTCGCCGGTGCCGGCGCCCGCGTCACCGCCGCCCGCTCCGCCGCCGTCCCAGTCGCCGTAGGCCGGCTGCTGCGGCACGCCCGGCGCCGCATACGGATCGGCGTCCGGTACGGGGGCGGGGGCCGGACCGGTCTCCGCGGCGGCCTCCGTCTCCGCCGCCCCGGCGGCGGCCGCCGCCCGCAGCCTGCGCGCCCGCCGGCCGTCGCCCGCCAGGTCCTCGGCGGTCACGGCGGGCTGCTCCTCCTCGGGCAGGTCGTCGTCCACGTCCCTGCGGCGCCCCGGCAGGGCCAGCACGAGGAGGACCACGGCCAGGGAGCACTGGGTCCAGATCCAGGCGGTGTGACCCACCGAGTCGTCATGGGTCAGGTCCAGCCGGCCGCCGGCGGCGGGCAGCTCGAAGCCCTGCGCCCAGTCGTCGACGACCGTCTTCTTCAGGGGCTTGCCGTCGATGGTGGCCTGCCAGCCCTCGTCCGCGCGGTCCGCGATGCGCAGGACGCGGCCGGGACCGCCGGCCGGGATCTCGGTGTGCGCCTCGACCGGGCCCGCGGCGACCGGCAGCCGCTCGCCCTTGCCGTCGCCGCCCGGGACGATGGTGGCCCGCGCGACCTGGCGGTCGACCCGCCACAGCGCGCTGCCGTCCAGCTGGCTGAGCCGGGTGAGCCCCGGCGTGGCGTCCAGGACGCGGCTCATCTGGCGCGGCGCCCCGTCCCGCACCAGGACGTACCGGATCGCGAAGCCGCTCAGCTCGGCGGTCTGGTCCGCGCCGGAGCCGGCGACCAGGTGGGCGACGACCTCGTCGAGGCGGGGGTCGCCGCCGCCGGCCGCGGTGAGCTCGGCGTCGCCGAGGCGGGCCCCGGAGCCGCGCACCAGGGTGTACGGCACATGGGCGGACGACGTGCCGCCCAGGACCAGGGTGCGCGGCTGGTCCCGGGTGTCGCTCTCCTCCGCCACGAAGGCGGGCACCTGGACCGGGTCGCGGCGCTCCAGCGGCCCCGCGGCGCCGCCGAGCATCCAGCTCGCCGCCGAGACGAGCGGGCCGGCGGCGGCGGCCAGGGCGATCAGCACGGCGACGGGCTGGCGCCAGCCGAAGCTCTGCGAGGCGACGCGGGTACGGCCGCCCTCCGCGCCGAGCATGCCGGCCGCCAGCAGCGCGACGCCGTACACCAGGGTGGCCGGTCCTGCCCAGCCGGACCCGCCGGCGGATCCGTTGACCAGCACCGCGAAGACGAGGGCGACCACGGCCGTGACCCACGCCGTACGGATCGCGAACCGCCGCTCGCCGCGCAGCAGGGCGGCGAGCGCCGCCAGGACCAGGCCGACCAGGACCGGGCCGCCGACGGTCCGGGGCCCGCCCGGCGAGACGCCGAGCAGGTCCAGCGGGGACGCCGCCCCCGTACCGAACCGCATCCCGGCCTCCGCGAAGAGGGCGGACGGGTCGGTCAGCAGCGTCAGGGACCAGGGGGCGAGCATCAGTACCGGTGTGCCGACAGCGGCCAGGAAGCGCAGCCCGTACGCGACGAGGTCGCCGCGCCGCAGCGCCAGCACCGCGAGCCCGAGAACGACCGCGAGCGGCCAGACGACGGGCGTGAACGCCATGGTGAAGGTGAGCAGGAAGGCGTACGCCCAGGTGGCGCGCCAGCTGCCGCGCCCCTCGCCGCGCAGCCCGTGCGCCGCGACGGCGGCCCGGGCGATCAGCGGCAGCAGGACCGCGAGGACCGCGGTGCCGACCCGTCCGGTCGCGAGGGCTCCGGTCACGGCGGGCAGGAACGCGTACGCGACGGCTCCCCAGGCGCGCAGCAGCCGGGACTGGACGAGCGAGCGGGAGGCGAAGTACGCGGTGATGCCGGCCAGCGGCACCGAGCAGACCAGCAGCACGGTGAGCGCCAGCCCGGTGGAGCCGAGGAACACGGCGGAGAGGGCGGCGAGGAGCGCGAGGTACGGCGGGGCGGTCTGCGTGCCGCCGGTGCCGAGCGGATGCCACGCGTCCGCGTACCGGTTCCAGAGGTCCCCGACGCCGTCGGGGGCGGGCAGCAGCGCACCGCCCGCCAGCGCGCCGCCGCCGAACAGGCCGCGGCAGGCGACCACCGACGCGACGAGCAGCAGCGCGAAGAGGACGGGGCCCGGCCTGCGGGCGATCTTCTTCAGGCGGGCGAACTGCTCGATCTCCAGGTAGTCGGCGTCGTCCCCGCCGGGGCCCGACTCGACGGCGCCGTGCCGTGAGCCGCCCGAATCGGCGTCCGCGCCGCCGAAGTCGGACATCACCTGCTCGACGGTGACGCGGACGGTGGCGCCGGGCGGCGGGAACAGCGGGCGCAGCTCGGACGCCTCGACGGCCCTCGCGCGCCTCCTGCGGCGGGCCGCGACGATCCGCTCCGGCCGCAGCAACGTGCCGAACAGGCCCATCACTTCGTCGACCGCCTGGCCGGGTGCCTTGCCGACGATGTAGGCGAGCGTACGGAGGAGGGTGCCGACGACGAGGCGGAGCAGGACCCAGGGGAAGGCGATGCCGCGCGCGTTGGCGAGCAGCGTGTAGACGGCGCCCGCCTTGTCGACGCGGTGCGGGCTGGCGACGGAGCGGCCCGCGCAGTCGACGGTGCGCCGCTCGCGCGCGGACGCCTCGGCGTGGCGGAGGACGGCGTCGGGGGCGACGAGGACGCGGTGGCCGGCGGAGTGGGCGCGCCAGCACAGGTCGACGTCGTCACGCATCAGGGGCAGGCGGCGGTCGAAGCCGCCGAGCTCCTCGAAGACGTCACGGCGGACGAGCATCCCGGCGCTGGACACGGACAGCACGGCGCGGACCTGGTCGTGCTGGCCCTGGTCCTGCTCGCGCCGGTCCAGTCCGGTCCAGCGGCGGCCGCTGTTGGCGATGGAGACGCCCACTTCGAGGAGTTGCTTGCGGTCGTACCAGCCGCGCAGCTTGGGGCCGATGACGGCCGCGTACGCGTCGCCGTCCGCGACCCGGAGCAGCTCGGCGAGGGCGCCGGGCTCGGGGGCGGCGTCGTCGTGCAGCAGCCAGAGCCACTGGACGGGCTCTCCGTGCGGCAGGTCCGGCAGGTCGTAGGCGTCGTCGTTCCACGTCCGGCTGACCGGGTCCCAGCCGCTGGGCCGCTTGAGGTAGGGCAGCTCCTCGGGCCCGAGGACGGGCGCGGTGCGGACCGCTTCCTCGACGGCGGCGCCGAATCCCGTACGCCGCGCGAGGTGCAGCACCCGTTCGTCGCCGATGGCCTCGGAGACCAGCCGCGCGGAGTCGTCGGCGCTGCCGGTGTCGGCGGCGACGACGTTCTGCACGGGGCGCTCCTGGCCGAGCAGCCCGGCAAGGACGTCCGGCAGCCACCGGGCGCCGTCGTGGGACACGAGCACGGCGGTGACGACGTGCCTGGGGAACTCGGGCTGCTGCGTGGGGGGAACGGGGGTGAACGCGGCTGTGGCGGACATCGGGTTACGGGCCCTCCGGCCGGGGGTCGCCCGCGGGGGGCGTCGGAGCGTCTCGGACGGAGGCCCACACTAATGGCTGGCACGTCACCGTTCCGCCGCCTGTGGACAGCGCGCGGACGGTGGCCCGTTCCTTACGGGCGTGTGTGCGCGCTTTGGCCGGTCGGCGCCGGTTCATTGGCCGAACCCGCCTACGGACGCGCCTCGGGGGCGCTTGGCGGGGGACGCGGATCTCGGGTCCGCTCGCGCCGGGCGCCCGGAGGACCGGGTCGCGTTCCGGGGCACCGCGGTCCGCGCCGGTTCACTCGCCGCGGGGCCGGTTCACGCACGGGGTACGAGGGGCTCGGCGCCGGACCGGGTCCGCCGTCGGGGCCGTCGCGGCACGCGGCGGAGTCCTCGCCCCCACGGCGCGCGGCGTTGGCGGGGGGGGGTACGGGCCGGGGCGGTCGCCGCTCGGCGCTGGGGGGTCGTCGCCCCGCGGGGCCCGGCTCCGGGCGGACGGGCGGCGCCGGCCGGGCGCGAGTGGTCGCTCGGCGCTCGCCCGGAATGCCGTCGCCCCGGTGGGCCCGGCGCGCGGGCCGGGCGCGCGGGCGCGGGGTGACCGCGTGGCGGCCGGGGCGGGGACGGAGCGCGGCGGTGGCCGACGACGTCAGACGGCGGCCTTTTTCAGGCGGCGGCGTTCACGCTCCGACAGCCCGCCCCAAATTCCGAATCTCTCGTCGTTGGCGAGCGCGTATTCGAGGCATTCCGAACGGACTTCGCAGGCGAGGCAGACCTTCTTGGCCTCACGAGTGGAGCCGCCCTTCTCGGGGAAGAAGGACTCCGGATCCGTTTGGGCGCACAACGCGCGCTCCTGCCAGCCGAGTTCCTCATCCGCGTCCTCGACCAGCAGTTCCTGGAACAACTCGGTCATGTGCGCCCCTCGTCGGTCTTTGCGTCCCCGTGTGGTGGCCGTTTGTCGAATTTTTCGGCCGAACGACACGAGTGAAATTACAAGTGCGGTGCTCCGTGCCAGTCAAGCCGGGATCTGCTATTGGGCCCGGTATTCACTCTGCGGAACCAAGGCTATGCGGAAAGTGTTCAAATCATTAAAAACGAGACACATGCCGCCACCCTGTCGACACCCTCCCTTTCGCCGCTCTCCAAGGGAGGACGCTCACCACTTCGATCTTGTTGCGGTCGAGCGGGTGAAGCGACCCGGATCACAGTCGGGTCACGGGACTGCGACGGCGTTTGCGCCGGTGGTTGCTGCGGCATGTGTCCTGGTCCCCGGCAGCACAAACCTTTCTCCGGACGGGGTAACCGGATGAGGTGAAACATTTCGACCAAATCGGGCATTGGGTTGACATGCGGAATCCGGCCGGTCACCTTTGTTTGCATGCCAGCGACCGCAGCGCTCCTCGCGACCCACGCCCGTGGGTCCCTCAGTGCTGCCCGGGCTCTCCAGCCGCTCTGTCGCTGTAGCTGTCGCTGTTCCAGCTGTTGACGCCCCAGCGCTCCAGCCTCTGGGCCCAGCGCCCGAGCTCCGCCCCTCCCGCGTGCACCGCTTCCGGCTTCCGGACCCGTTTCTCTCGAGGAACCCCCGCATCCCATGAACAGCGACAGCGACCTCCAGATCGCCGGCGACATCCTCGCCGTACAGCACCTTCTCCAGCCCCCCAAGGAGCACCCCTCCACCGTGGCCGAGTTCGTCGGCCTGGCCCGCGCCATCGCCGCCGACAGGTCGCAGTGGGCCCACCTCGTCGAGTACGACGCCACCACCCGCTGGTACCACCGGCTGCGCACCGGACCCGGCTACGAGGTCTGGCTGCTGTCCTGGGTTCCCGGTCAGGGCACAGGTATGCATGATCACGGCGAGTCCTCCGGCGTACTGACCGTCCTCGAGGGCGAACTGACGGAGCGTACGGGGAAGGGCGTGCGTCCGCTCGCCGCCGGGGCGCAGCGCGTTTTCGCACCGGGATACGCGCACGACGTGGTCAACGACTCACTCGAACCGGCCGTCAGCCTGCACGTGTACCACCCCGGCCTCACCGACATGCCGATGCACCCCAGCGCCTGCTCCGCCCCCGAGAGCCGCGACGCCGCCGTCACCGCCTGACCGGGCTCGGAGCGAGCGGTCACCGGCTGACAGACTGTGCCCATGCGCATTGTGGTTCTGGCCGGCGGCATCGGCGGTGCCCGTTTTCTGCGCGGCCTCAAGCAGGCCGCGCCCGACGCGGACATCACGGTCATCGGCAACACCGGTGATGACATCCATCTGTTCGGGCTGAAGGTCTGCCCCGACCTCGACACGGTGATGTACACCCTGGGCAGGGGCATCGACGAGGACCAGGGCTGGGGGCGCGCGGACGAGACGTTCCACGTCAAGGGCGAGCTCGCGGCGTACGGCGTGGGGCCCGAGTGGTTCGGGCTCGGCGACCGCGACTTCGCCACCCACATCGTCCGGACCCAGATGCTCGGCGCCGGCTACCCGCTGAGCGCCGTCACCGAGGCGCTGTGCGCCCGCTGGAAGCCGGGCGTGCGGCTGCTGCCGATGTCCGACGACCGGGTCGAGACGCACGTCGCCATCGAGCTGGACGGCGAGCGCAGGGCCGTCCACTTCCAGGAGTACTGGGTGCGGCTGCGCGCGTCCGTGGACGCGCTGGCGGTGGTGCCGGTCGGCGCCGAGCAGGCCACGCCCGCGCCCGGGGTGCTGGAAGCCGTCGCCGAGGCCGACGTCGTGCTGTTCCCGCCGTCCAACCCGGTGGTGTCCATCGGGACCATCCTCGCCGTGCCCGGCATCCGGGAGGCGATCGCCGACGCGGGCGTGCCCGTCGTCGGCCTGTCCCCCATCGTGGGGAACGCGCCGGTGCGCGGCATGGCGGACAAGGTGCTCGCCGCGGTGGGCGTCGAGTCCACGGCCGCGGCGGTCGCCCGGCACTACGGCTCGGGGCTGCTGGACGGCTGGCTCGTCGACACGGCCGACGCCGGCACGGTCGGCGAGGTCGAGGCGGCCGGCATCCGGTGCCGGGCCGTGCCGCTGATGATGACCGACGTGGACGCCACGGCGGCGATGGCGCGCGAGGCCCTGGCCCTCGCCGAGGAGGTACGCGCGTGACGGCCCCCTCGTACCGGGTGTGGGCACCGCCGGGGCTGCCGGAGGTGCTGCCCGGCGACGACCTCGCCAAGCTGATCGCCACCGCCGAACCGGGGCTGGCCGACGGTGACGTGCTGCTCGTCACCTCCAAGGTCGTCAGCAAGGCGGAGGGCCGCGTCGTCACGGCGGACGACCGCGAGGCGGCGATCGAGGCCGAGACGGTACGGGTGGTGGCGCGGCGCGGCCCGCTCCGCATCGTCGAGAACCGCCAGGGCCTGGTCATGGCCGCGGCCGGGGTCGACGCGTCCAACACCCCGGCGGGCACGGTGCTGCTGCTGCCGGAGGACCCGGACGCGTCCGCGCGCGCGATCCGGGAGGGGCTGCGGGACGCGCTCGGCGTGGACGTGGGCGTCGTCGTCACGGACACCTCCGGGCGGCCCTGGCGCAGCGGGGTCACCGACATGGCGATCGGCGCGGCGGGGGTGCGGGTCCTGGACGACCTGCGCGGCGGCACGGACACGTACGGCAACCCGCTGGTCGCCACCGTGGTCGCCGGCGCGGACGAGCTCGCGGCGGCCGGGGACCTGGTGAAGGGCAAGGCGGCGGGGCTGCCGGTCGCGGTGGTGCGGGGCCTCGCGCACCTCGTCGTCTCCGGGGAGGCCGACCGGGGCGCCCGGGCGCTGGTGCGGGACGCGGCGGACGACATGTTCCGGCTCGGTACGTCGGAGGCGGTGCGGGAGGCGGTCACGCAGCGGCGCACCGTGCGGGAGTTCACGGACGACCCGGTGGACCCCGGCGCGGTGCGGCGGGCGGTGGCGGCCGCGCTGACGGCGCCCGCGCCGCACCACACCACGCCGTGGCGGTTCGTGCTGCTGGAGTCGGCACAGTCGCGGGTGCGGCTGCTGGACGCGATGCGGGACGCGTGGGTCGCGGACCTGCGGGCCGACGGGCTCGGCGAGGAGGCGATCGCCCGCCGGGTGCGCCGCGGGGACGTTCTGCGGCGCGCGCCCTACCTGGTGGTGCCGTGCCTGGTGATGGACGGTTCGCACCACTACGGGGACGCCCGGCGGGACGGGGCGGAGCGGGAGATGTTCGTGGTCGCGGCCGGGGCCGGCGTACAGAACTTCCTGGTGGCGCTGGCCGGTGAGCGGCTGGGGTCGGCGTGGGTGTCGTCGACGATGTTCTGCCGGGACGTCGTACGGGAGGCGCTGGACCTGCCGGCGCACTGGGACCCGATGGGCGCGGTGGCGGTCGGGCGGCCGGCGGGTGTGCCCGCGCCCCGGCCGGCGCGGGAGGCGGACGGTTTCGTCGAGGTGCGGTGATGCGACAGGCCGGCCCGCGGGTCAGAGCGCCGCGATGTTGCCGGGGGTGAACCGGGGGCCGTGACGGGGCGGGATGCGGCCGCTCAGGAGGACGAGGCGGGCGGCGCGGTGGCGCTGGCCCGCGTACGGGGCCAGGAGCTCCAGCATCTCGTCGTCGTCGGCGTCCCGGCGCCCGGCCAGGGCGTGGCCGACGATGCTCGGCAGGTGGTAGTCGCCGGTGGTGACCGCGTCGGGGGCGCCGTTGCTGCGCTGGACCGTCTCGGCGGACGTCCAGGGGCCGATGCCCGGGATGAGCTCCAGGCGCCGCCGGGCCTGTTCGGGTTCCATCGCGGCGGCCTCCTCCAGGCGCCGGGCCACCCGGACGGCGCGCATCACCGTGTCGGAGCGCTTGGCGTCCACGCCCGCGCGGTGCCACTCCCAGGACGGGATCAGCGCCCAGGCGCGCGGTTCGGGCATCACGTACAGGCGGTCGTCCGGGCCCGGTGCCGGCTCGCCGAACCGGCGCACGAGCAGCCGCCACGCCCGGTACGCCTCGTCCGTCGTGACCTTCTGCTCCAGGATCGAGGGGATCAGCGACTCCAGCACCAGCCCGGTGCGAGTCAGCCGCAGTCCCGGGCGGCGCCGTTCCGTGACGGCCAGCAGCCGGTGGCGCGGGGTGAACGCGGACGGATCGTCCTCCGAGCCGAGGAGCGCCGGGAGCCGGTCCAGGAGCCACTCCGCGCCGGCCCCCCACGCCTCCGCCCGGACCGTCCCGCCCCCGGCCGCGACCCGGAGCGTGCCGGGGCCCGCCGGGGTGCGACAGGTCCGCCAGACGGAGCCGTCGGGCGACGTGCGGAACGTGGGGTCGGCCGGGCCGCGCCGCAGCGGCCCCAGGGTGAGCCCGAGGTCCAGGGGGAACGGGGGCGTCCAGGTCCGGGTCCGGGGGACGGCGGGCGCGGTGGCCGGGGCCGTCCGGGCTGCGGGTACGGCGACGTGCCCGCCGCGCACGGTGGTGCGGGTCGGGCGCGGGGCGTAACGGCCTGCCACGGAAGTACGGTCCTCGGGGTTTGGGTGCGGCCCACGGTCGGGGCCCTACGAGGGTAAGCCCCCGCACGCGCCACCGCTCCCGCACGCGCCACCGCTCCCCGCCGGAGCCCCCCGGGCCCTCGGGGGCGCCGCCCTACTGGTCGGAGGAGAAGCGGACCGCGCCGTCCGGCAGCCGGGCCCCGCACCACACCCGGACGCCGTCCCGGAGCTCGTTGTCGGCGCCCACGTGCGCGCCGTCGCCGATGACCGCGCCGTGCAGGACGGTCCGGGCGCCCACCCGCGCGCCCTCGCCGATCAGCGAGTCGGTGACCACCGCGCCGGCCTCGACGACCGCGCCGTCCAGGACGGTGCTGCCGTCGACCCGGGCGCCCTCGCCGACCGTCGCGCCGGCGCCGATGACGGTACCGCCCGTGAGCTTGGCGTCCTGGGCGACGGAGGCGCCGTCGAGGACGAGCCGGTCGCCGCGGCGGCCCGGCACGGCCGGGGACGGGGCGCGGCCCATCACCAGGTCGGCGGAGCCGCGCACGAACGCCTGCGGGGTGCCGAGGTCCAGCCAGTACGTGGAGTCGACCATGCCCTGGAGGTGGGCGCCCGCCGCCAGCAGGCCGGGGAACGTCTCGCGTTCGACCGAGACGGGGCGGCCCGCCGGGATGGTGTCGATGACCGAGCGCCGGAAGACGTACGCACCCGCGTTGATCTGGTCGGTGACGATCTCCTCCGGCGTCTGGGGCTTCTCCAGGAACGCCGTGACGCGGCCGGTGGGGTCCGTCGGCACCAGCCCGAAGGCCCGCGGGTCCTCGACCCGGGTGAGGTGGAGCGAGACGTCGGCGCCGGACGTCTCGTGGGTGTCCACCAGGGCCCGGATGTCCAGGCCGGTGAGGATGTCGCCGTTGAAGATCAGCACCGGCTCGTCCGGCTCCGAGCGCAGGCGGGAGGCGACGTTGCGGATCGCCCCGCCCGTGCCCAGCGGCTCGCGTTCGGTGACGTACTCGATGTGCAGGCCCAGCGACGACCCGTCGCCGAAGTAGGGCTCGAACACCTCGGCGAGGTACGAGGTCGCCAGCACGATGTGCTCGACGCCCGCCGCCCGCGCGCGGGCCAGCTGGTGCGTGAGGAACGGGACACCCGCAGCCGGAACCATCGGCTTCGGTGTGTTGACCGTCATCGGACGCAGCCGGGTGCCCTTGCCACCGACCAGGAGGATCGCTTCTGTCACCTGTCGTCTCTGCTTCCTGCTGGGTCCGGTCGATGGGCCACATCGGTCATATGACCGATACGACCGGACAGTGTATGCAGACCGTTCGGTACAGCCGTCCCGGTCGTCGTCACCGGCCCTGGTACTTGGCCGCCGCGCTGCGGGCGGTGCCGAGCTTGCCGTACAGCCGTGCGCCGGGGCAGTCGGTCGAAAAGCCGTCCCGGTGCCCGGAGATGACGTTGAGCTTGACCTTGGTGCCCTTCTTGTACCGGTTTCCGCCACCTGAGGTCAGGGTGGTCTTCCCCCGCGGGTCCTTTCCGTACAGTCCGAGCTTCCACGCCGTCAGCCGCGCGACGGCGGTCACCGCCGCCGAGGGCGGGGTGGACTGACTGTACGTGCCCAGGACCGCGATGCCCATGCTGTTGGTGTTGAAGCCCCTGGTGTGCGCGCCCATCACCGCCTTGGCCACACCTCCGGCACGCCCTTCGTAGATGTTTCCGCACTTGTCGACGGCGAAGTTGTAGCCGAAGTCACGCCAGCCGCTGCTCTTGACGTGGTAGCGGTAGATGCTGCGCAGAACGGACGGGGCCTGCTTGCAGGTGTAGTTGTTGCCGGTGGCGCTGTGGTGGACGAACGCCGCCTGGACGGACTTGGTGTAGACGAAGTTGCGTTCCCGCAGCCGTTCGTCGGCGCCCCATCCCTTGCGGGTGACGATGCGCGGGCGGGGCCCGATGTACGGCTTGGCGGACACCGTCTCCTCGTCGAACCGGTCGGCGTACGCGGCCTCCGTCTCCTCCTTGGTCAGTTCCGGGATCTCGGTGGAGCCGAGCGGTACGAGTTCGGCGTTGACCGCGGAGGCGGCCGACTCCTCGGGCGTCAGCGCCGGGGCGGGGACCTGGCCGGTGGTGGTACCGGTGTCGTTGCCCTCGGGGACCTCCGGGCCCTGGGCGGTGTCCTCGCCGGCGGGTTCGCCGGCGGTCTCACTGGCGGGCTCGTCGCCGGGGTCGACCAGCTCGATGCGCATGCCGCGCGGCAGTGGGGCGGGAGAGGCGCCCGCGCGCGGGGCCTCGGCCCGTACGCGCACCTCGACGCCGTCCGAGGCGCCGACCCACAGGGGGGCGGTGGAGCCGCGGACCGTGCCCGACTCGCGTTCGGGCGTGCCGGGGTCGGCGGCATGGTCGTCGTTGTGGGTCTCGACGGACTGCCACCCGGACCAGGCGCCGGTGCCGGAGGCACGGGTACGGACCTGGACGGAGCCGTGCAGCTCGGCGTCCGGGTCGTCCCAGACCACGCCGACCAGCGAGAAGGGACGGACGTCCCGCCGGGTCAGCCCCTGGACCGCGGCGCCGGTCGACCGCTCGAAGGGGAGCGTCCGGAGCGGCAGCGACTGGGTGGAGCCGGGGACGGACACCTCACCGGCCGGGACGGCGGCGGGGGCGTTGGCGGAGGTGGCGGGGGACGCGCTCGCGGGGAGCGCGAGCGGAAGCACGAGGGCCGCGGAGCACGCGACGCCGATCGAGGTTGCAAGGAAGGCACGCATGCGGCGATCCTCGGCCGCCCTGACGCGGCGCGCCCGCCGGAAAACTGACGGCCCATCGGTCCGACCGGTGGACCCCGTCACCGGTACGGCGGACCCCGCCCGCCCCGCGCGCGTACCCTGGCGCGCGTGAATGCCAGCGACCGTACCCCCGCCGACCTGCTGCGATCCGCCCTCGCCTCGGACGCGGCCCGCCCCTTGGTCACCTACTACGACGACGCGACCGGCGAGCGCGTCGAATTGTCGGTGGCCACCTTCGCCAATTGGGTGGCCAAGACGGCCAACCTCCTCCAGGACGGCCTGTCCGCCGAGCCGGGCGAGCGCGTCGCGCTGCTGCTGCCGGCGCACTGGCAGACCGCCGTCTGGCTGGTGGCCTGCTCCTCGGTCGGGGTCGTCGCCGACCTCAACGGCGACCCCGCCGCCGCCGACCACGTGGTCGCCGGGCCGGACCGGCTGGAGGAGGGGCTGGCCTGCCGCGGCGAGCGTCTCGCGCTGTCCCTGGCGCCGCTGGGGCGCCGCTTCCCCTCGCCGCCGGCCGGGTACGACGACTACGCGGTGGAGGTGCCGACGCAGGGCGACGTGTTCGCCCCGTACGCCCCGGTGGACCCCGCCGCCCCGGCGCTCGCCGTGGACGGTACGGAGCTGAGCGGTGCGCGGCTGGTGGACCGGGCCCGCGAGGACGCGCGGCGGCTGGGCCTGGCCGGCGGGGCACGGCTGCTCTCGGCGCTGCCGTACGACACGTGGGAGGGGCTGTCGGCGGGGCTGTACGCGCCGCTGGCGGCCGGCGCGTCCGTCGTGCTGTGCCGGAACCTGGAGCAGCTGTCGCCGGAGGGGCTCGCGAAGCGGGTCGAGAGCGAGCGGGTCACCAGCACTCTGGTGTGAAGTCCACCCGTCCGGCGCACCGCGCGCCGAGTCCCCCGGGTGCCGGTGCCGTCCGCGATGGATGATCGTCACACCACCCCTGGGCCTCGTGCGAAGGACGGACGGCAGACGTGACGGACAGCGCTGGTACGCCCCCGGAGCCGGACCCCCCAGCAGGGGAGTCCGGTCCCGGTACCCCAGCCGGCGGCCCGGCCGCGCCCGTTCCCGCCCCCGTCCCTGTGCGGATCACCCATCGCACCGGGTACCGGCCCCGCGGCCTGCGGGTCATCGCGTTCCTGGGCGCGGCCGCCGTACTGGCGGCGGCCGGCGCCGGATGGTGGCTGTACAAGAAGCTCGACGAGAACATCACCACCGACTCCTCCGCCGCCGCGGAGCTGGAGCGGTACGAGCGGGAGCGCCCCGGCGCCCTCGTGCGGGACGCGCGGAACATCCTGCTGATCGGGTCCGACACCCGCGCGGGCAGCGGCAACGCCCAGTACGGGCGCGACCGGGGCACCCAGCGCTCCGACACGACCATCCTGCTGCACCTGGCGGCCCGGGGGCGGGGCGTGACGGCGGTGTCCGTGCCACGCGACCTGATGGTGCGCATCCCGAGCTGCCGCAAGAGCGACGGATCCCGCACGGCGCCGATGGTCGCCCAGTTCAACTTCGCGTTCGAGTTCGGCGGTACCGCCTGCACGGTCCGGACGCTGGAGAAGCTGACCGGCATCCGCGTCGACCACCACATGGTGATCGACTTCCGGGGCTTCAAGGACATGGTGAACGCGGTCGGCGGTGTGCGGGTCTGCGTCACCCGGCCGATCGACGACCCCGACGCGCAGGTGAAGCTGAGGCCGGGCGCCCGGACGCTCAACGGCGAGCAGGCCCTCGGTTACGTCAGGGCCCGCAAGTCCCTCGGCAACGGCAGCGACACCGAACGCATGGGCCGGCAGCAGCAGTTCCTCGGCGCGCTCGTCAACAAGGTGCAGAGCAACGGGGTGCTGCTCAACCCGGCGCGCCTCTACCCGGTGCTGGACGCGGCCACCAGGTCGGTCACCACCGACCCGGGCCTGGACTCGCTCAAGGACCTGTACGACCTGTCGCGCGCGATGCGCAGCGTACCGACGGAAAAGGTGCAGTTCCTGACCATCCCCCGGCGGCCGTACCGGAACGACCCGAACCGCGACGAACTCGTACAACCCCGGGCGAACAGCTTGTTCAAGCGGCTGCGCGACGACAAACCCGTCGTGGTCGTGCCCGGCGACGGGCAGAACGAGCCGGGCGGCGAGGAAGCGGCGGAATCGAGCAGGCGCAAGAGGGATGCGAGCTCTTCCTCGACGCCCACCTTCACGGGGACGAACGCCGCCGCAGGCGGCTGCCGATAGGGCCTGCGGGCGGAGCCTGCGAGTAAAGCCCAGGCCAAAGACATCCGCACAGTCCAGGCGGATTGGGCGGATTGCCCGCTTGTAAGGGGCGTGGAATTTGTCACGGACGTCGCCCCGCGCTGAACTGGGCGGATAGTGTGACGCGATCCGGTGCACCCGGCCGCGAGGTCGCGCACTCAAGGATCGTGAAACCGAGCGCCTGGGGGGAGGCGCCTCGCGTGGCACCGACGGAGGACTCAGGCAACCGTGGACGCGCACAGCCGTGGACGGGCGGACGACATCGACCCCGCCGACCAGTGGGTACTCAACCCGCAGACCGGTAACTACGAACTGCGACTGGACCAATCCGCTGAGCAGTCGTCACCGGCCCAGTCGTCCCGGAGCACCGGCCGCCGTGGCGCCGCCACTTCGCGAACGTCCTCCTCCAGGGCCGCGAACGCGGCCGGCCCGGCGTCCTCGGCCGGCAGCCGCACGGCCGGCGTCCCCGGCCAGCGCCGGCGCCGCGCACCGGGCGCCCCGGACGGACGGGGCCGCGACGGCGGTACGCCGTCCGCGGCGGGCCGCCGCAAGCGCAAGCCGCAGAAGGCCGGCAAGAAGAAGGCCCTGATGTGGACGAGCGGAGTGACGGCCGGCACGGTCGTCGCCCTCGCCATCACGGCGTTCGCCTATTACGAGCACCTCAACTCCAACATCAGCACGGTCGACATCGCGGGCGCCGGCAGCGGCGGCTTCAAGAAGGACCAGGCCATCAACATCCTGGTCATCGGTACGGACAAGCGGACCGGCAACGGCAACGAGGGCTACGGCGACAAGAACAGCGCCGGCCACGCCGACACCACGATCCTCTTCCACGTCTCCAAGGACCGGACGAACGCCACCGCGATGTCCATCCCCCGGGACCTGATGACCGACATCCCGGACTGCGAGACGAGGACGTCCGAGGGCTCGAAGGTCATCCCGGGCGAGCAGAACGTCCGGTTCAACACCAGCCTCGGCCAGGCCGGCCGCGACCCCGGCTGCACCATGCGCACGGTCAAGGAGATCACCGGGCTGACGGTCGACCACTTCATGATGGCCGACTTCAACGCGGTGAAGACGCTGACGACGGCTATCGGCGGCGTCGAGGTGTGCGTGGCCAAGGACGTCGACGACGAGCGCTCGAAGCTGAAGCTGACCAAGGGCAAGCACGTCATCGAGGGCGAGGACGCCCTCGCCTTCGTACGCACCCGGCACGCGTTCGGCAACGAGAGCGACCTGGACCGGATCAAGACGCAGCAGCAGTTCCTCGGGTCGATGATCCGCAAGATGAAGTCGAGCGAGACGCTCACCAGCCCGTCCAAGTTGCTGGACCTCGCGGAGGCGGCCACCAAGGCCCTCACCGTCGACACGGGGATAGGGAGCATCAAGAAGCTCCAGGACCTCGGCAGCGAGCTGGCCAAGGTGAACCCCAAGAACATCACCTTCACCACCCTCCCCGTGGTCGACAACCCCGCCGAGGCGGTCAAGGCGACCGTCGTCGTCAACCAGGAGAAGGCCCAGCCGCTCTTCTCCATGATGCTGAACGACGTCTCGCTGACCGAGGTGAAGAAGAAGGAGAAGGACGCCAAGGACGCCCAGGCCGCCCTGCTCAAGGGCGCGCGGGCCGAGGCCTCCGAGGTACGCGTGGACGTGTACAACGGCAGTGGCAGGACGGGCGGCGCTCAGGCGACCATCAACTGGCTCCAGAACGACCAGGGCGTCCTCAAGTCCTCGAACAAGAGCAACGCCCCGCAGGAGATCGCCAAGACGACGCTGGAGTTCGCGCCGAACCAGGCCGACCAGGCACGCAAGCTCGCGGACCTGATGGGCCTGCCCGCCGCGGCGCTGAAGCAGGGTACGGCCGACGCCGGGGAGACGGAGCCGATGAAGCTCACCCTCGGCGGGGACTTCAAGGGCGCAGGGGTGCCCATCACCGGTCCGGCGAAGGCGCCGGACGGTGTGCAGAAGGTAGTGGCGGACAAGCAGGTGTGCGCCGAATGACGTACGTCTGAGCGACAGGGGGACCTGGGGTGGGACAGAGCAGCGTGCGTGGGGAGGGAACGCGGGACCGCGTTCCGCACGCCCGTGGCAGCGGCTGGGACGGCGGTCACCACGGTGACCCGTCGTCCGGCGACACGGAGGACCCGGCGAGACCGGCGGAGCCCGCGGTGACCGGCGCGGACGACGACCGGGGGAACCGCCGCGGCGGTGGCGGCGGACGGCGCCGCGCGGGCAAGGGCGGCGAGGGCCGGAACGGCAAGCGGCGGGTGCTCCGGTGGAGCGCCTCCGTGCTGTCCCTGCTGATACTCGGGACGGCCGGCGCCGGTTACCTCTACTACGAGCACCTCAACGGCAGGATCAGGAAGGAAGACCTGACGCTCGGCAAGAACGGGATGCCCGAGCACCGGGCGAACGCCGAGGGCCAGACCCCGCTGAACATCCTGCTGATCGGCTCGGACGCCCGGGACTCCAAGGAGAACCAGGCACTGGGCGGCGGCCGGGACACCTTCGACGGCCCTCCGCTCGCCGACGTCCAGATGCTGGTGCACCTCTCCGCCGACCGCAGCAACATCTCCGTGGTCAGCATGCCGCGCGACACCATGCTGCGGCTGCCGGAGTGCAGGGACGGCAAGGGCAAGGTCTACCCGGCGCGCGAGTTCGCCCAGACCAACGAGTCGCTGGACCGCGGCGGTCCCGGCTGCACGGTCGCGACCTGGGTCGAGCTGACCGGCATCCCCATCGACCACTTCATGATGATCGACTTCTCCGGTGTGGTGTCGATGGCCGACGCGATCGGCGGCGTACCCGTGTGCGTCGACAAGAACATCGAGTCGCGCACCCGGGACGGCAAGGGCTCCGGTCTGAAACTCCCCGCGGGCACGCACCCCATCAAGGGCGAGCAGGCGTTGCAGTGGCTGCGCACCCGGTACGGCTGGGTGGGCGGCACCGACCTGGAGCGCGCCAAGGCCCAGCACATGTACATGAACTCGATGGTCCGCGAGCTGCGCAGGAACGCGAAGCTCACCGACCCCAACAAGCTGCGCAAGCTCGCCGAGGCGGCCACCGAGGCGCTCACCGTGGACAAGGGCCTCGACACCATCGGCAAGCTGTACGACGTGGCCGAGCAGCTCAAGAGCGTCCCGACCGGCCGCATCAGCATGACGACCATGCCGAACTTCTACTCGACCCGCAGGGCGGGCAAGGTCGAGCCCACGCCCGGGGAGGCCGAGGAGCTGTTCCGGATGATCCGCGAGGACATCCCCCTCGACGGCAAGCCGTCGAAGCGCGCCACGCCCGCCGCCTCCAAGGACCCGGCCGCACCGCCCGCCGAGACCGAGGTGACCGTGCAGAACGGCACGTACACCGACCAGTACGGCTCCGCCCAGGGACGGGCCACCGCGGTCGCCGGGCTGCTGGCCGCCAAGGGCTACACCGGTGCCAGGTCCGACACGGCCACCCCCCGGCAGGCGAAGACCCTCGTCCTGTTCCCGACCGCGGACCTGGAGGGCGACGCGCAGGCCGTCGCCAAGTCGCTGGGCATCCCGGCCGGTTCGGTGAAGAAGTCCGACACGGTGCGGGGCATCACGGTGATCGTGGGCGCCGACTGGCGCGAGGGCGACACCTATCCCAAGCCGCCCAAGGCCGCGGGCAAGGCACCCGGGTCCAACACCAGCAGGGCCGACCAGTCCGGCTGCATGACGGTCGACCCCAACTTCACCTGGTGAGCCGCTACGCCGCCGTCCGGACGACCGCCGGGCGGCGGCTGGCGATGACCTTCTTCGCGAGGGAGCGCGGGCTCGTGAGGAATCCGTACCCCCACGACATGTGCATCGTCGCCAGCGCCACCGGGATCCGAAGGCGCGCCTTCAGCGGCAGGCCCTTGCCGGCCGGGACCGAGCCGGCGACGATGGCCGCCAGGTAGCCCGCCGGGACGACGAAGCCGAACGGGGTGAGCGTCGCGCCCACCACGACGCCGGCCGCCATGGCGCACACGGCGGTCGGCGGGGCCAGGTAGCGGAGGTTGATGGAGCCCTGGTGGTAGCGGGCGACCACGTGCCGCCAGCGGCCGTAGTCCTTGTACTGCTTCGCCAGCGCCCGCACGCTCGGCCGGGGCCGGTACTGGACCCTCAGCTCAGGCGAGAACCAGATCAGGCCGCCCGCCTCGCGGATGCGGAAGTTCAGCTCCCAGTCCTGGGCGCGGATGAACTCCTCGTTGTACCCGCCCTGCTGCTCCAGCGCCTCGCGGCGGAACACGCCCAGGTACACGGTCTCGGCCGGGCCCGCCTCGCCACCGGTGTGGAAGGCCGCGTTGCCGACGCCGATCCTTGAGGTCATCGCGGCGGCGACCGCGTGCTCCCAGTCGTTCTCGCCCTCGGCGTGCATGATGCCGCCGACGTTCTGCGCGCCGGTCTCCTCCAGGAGGCGGACGGCGGTGGCGATGTAGTTCGGCGACAGCATGCCGTGCCCGTCGACCCGTACCACGATCGGGTGACGCGACGCCTTGATGGCGGCGTTCAGCGCCGCCGGCGTGCGGCCGGTGGGGTTGGGCACCGTGTGGACGCGCGGGTCCTCGCGCACGAGCTCGGCGGCGATCTCGTCGGTACGGTCCGTGGACGGGCCCAGCGCGATCACCACCTCCATCTCACCGTCGTACTCCTGCTCGAGGATGTGACGGACCGAGGCGCGCAGGTGCCGCTCCTCGTTGAGGACCGGCATGATCACGGAAACCGGGGGCGGGGGCGTGGGCATCGTTTCCTCGGGGGTCCGGGGGTCGCTCCCGGGAGACAGCAGTATCGCCGCCACGTTACCGCGAATGGGGGACAGCGGTGCGCGCCGCCCGGGTGGCGCGGACGGTCGCTGATCGTATGGGCCTACCGTGCTCACCATTCCCCCAGCCGCCCGCGGAGGTGTCCTTCGTGCCCACGCCGCCCCGCCGCACCGTCCCACCCCGGCCACCCGCACCCGGGCGGCCGAGACGGGCCCGGGCGGCGGCACCTGGCGTGCGGCGGGGGCGCCCCGGGCGGACCCGCTGGGGCGTGCGGATGGCGACCACCCTGTCGGTGCTGGTCCTCGCGGCGGGTGGCGTCGGGCACGCGATCGTGACGAGCCTGGACACCGAGATCGGCCGCCTCGACCCGTTCAAGGACATGAAGAACCGACCCGCGGCGGGGCACGGCACCAACATCCTGGTCGTCGGCACCGACGGGCGTGACCGGATCACCCCGCGGGAGAAGGAGAAGTACCGGCTCGGCGGCGCGCCCTGCCGCTGCACCGACACGATCATGCTGGTGCACATCTCCGCCGACCGCCGCCGGGCCAGCATGGTGTCGCTGCCCCGCGACTCGTACGCCGAGATCCCGCCGCACACCGACGCCACCACCGGCAAGCACCACCACCGGCACCCGGTGAAGCTCAACGCGGCGTACGCCGAGGGCGGCCCGAACCTCACCGTACGGACCGTCGAGCACATGACCGGCATCAAGGTCGACCACTACCTGGAGCTGGACTTCACCAGCTTCATGCGGACCGTCGACACCGTCGGGGGCGTGGAGATCTGCACCGCGAAGCCCATGAAGGACGCCTACACCGGCCTCGACCTGCCCGCCGGCACGCACAAGCTGGACGGCGGCCAGGCGCTCCAGTACGTCCGCTCCCGCCATGTCGACGGGGCGTCCGACCTCGGCCGCATGCAGCGGCAGCAGCGCTTCATGGCGGCCCTGATCGACCGGGCCACCAGCAACGGCACCCTGCTGAACCCGGTGCGGTTCCAGCAGGTCGTCACCTCGATGCTCGGTTCCGTGCGGGCCGACCAGGGCTTCGGGGCGGAGCAGCTGCTCGCCATGGCCAAGGCCATGCGCGGCTTCACGGCGGCGTCGTCGGAGTTCACCTCCGTACCCGTCAGCGACCCCAGCTTCCCCGTCAAGGGCATCGGCTCGACGGTGAAGTGGGATCCGGTGAAGGCCAAGCGACTGTTCGCGGCGGTACGGGCGGACAAGCCGCTGGCCCCTTACGCGTCACGCGGCTCGGCCCGCAAGAAGCTCGTGGAGGTCTCGCCGCAGCAGATCCGGGTGCAGGTCTACAACGGCACCCTGGTGCACGGGCTGGGCGCCCGGGCCGACGCGGCGCTGCGGGCGACCGGGTTCCGGACGAGCGCCGCCGCCCTGAACTGGCCGCGGCGTGACGTGTCCCGCACGGTCGTCTGGTTCGACCCGCGCTGGGACCGCTCGGCCCGTTCCCTCGCCACGGCGCTGCCGGGCTGCCGACTGCTTCCGGTGGAGGGGCAGGGCGCGCTGTTCAAGGTCACGATCGGCGCGAACTTCGCGGGCGTCCTGCCGGTGCGGGCGGAGAACGCCTTCCAGGGCGAGTTCGGGGCGGTCACGGGCGACCAGGTCATCTGCACCTGACGCCACAGGGCGGAGGGTGGTGGAGGACGGGTGCCGTGCCGTCGGCGGGCCGGGGGACGGGTGCCGTGCCGTCGGCGGGCCGGGGGACGGGTGCCGTGCCGTCGGCGGGCGGCGGCCACCACCGGTGGGTGGTGGGGCGGGACCCCTCCGGGCTCACCTCCGCCGGCGGCCTCGGGTACGTCGTACGGGGAGCCCGCTCGTCGCCTCCCCACAAGCTCTCGCTGCGCTTGAGCTGGGGCTACTCCCAGCCCCTGCGGGGGCCGCACGGCCCCACCCCGGGTCCGTCTCCCGGCCGCGGGCCGCTGGGGGCGTCAGTCGTCGATGCCCTCCGCCGCACGCCTCTCGCGGAGTTCCTTGATGGCACGGCGGCGGGCCAGGCGGTGCGTGCGGCGGATCTGCGCCTCCTGGTAGCGGCGCTTGTCGCGCTCGGTCTCCGGGACGACCGGCGGGACGATACGCGGCTTGCCGTCCGCGTCCACGGCCGCGAAGACCAGATAGGCCGAGCCGACCTGCGTCGCGGGCGTGGACTCGTTCCAGCGCTCGGCCAGTACCCGGACCCCGACCTCCATGGAGGACCGCCCGGTCCAGTTGACCTGGGCCTTCACATGGACCAGGTCGCCGACGCGGACCGGCTCCAAAAACACCATCTCGTCCATGGACGC
Source organism: Streptomyces sp. NPDC045701 (assembly GCF_056432045.1). NCBI lineage: Bacteria > Bacillati > Actinomycetota > Actinomycetes > Kitasatosporales > Streptomycetaceae > Streptomyces > Streptomyces sp. NPDC045701. Next base: position 34,626 of record NZ_JBWKJV010000031.1, read on the forward strand.
GGTCACCGCGGGCCCGCCCGAGTGGCGTCCCGCGACGGCGCCCGCCGCGTCGTCCACCAACTTCATGATCACGCCACCGTGCACGGTGCCGAGGAGGTTGGTGTCGCTGCCGGTCATGATGTGGCTGAGGGTGGTGCGGGAGGCCGAGGTGGGCTTTCCCTGCAGCTCGGGGGCCTGATCTGTCATGCCCTCCACCCTATGCCCGAGTCCGTCCCGCCCTTCATTGCATCAGCTTCGCTACAGCCCTGGCCCGATTTCCCACCCACCCTGTCGGGTCACCGGAGGCGGCCTGCACACTGGTCCGCATGAACGATGGATGGACCGACGACCGCAACGCGCGGTACGGCCGCGGCAGCGCCGACGCCCAGCCCGAGGGCGCCCGGGTGATGCGGCACGTACAGCGCCCCGCCGCACCGCCGCAGCGCCCGCCGGTCCCCCAGCAGTCGCAGGGGTACGACGCCTACGACAGCGGCTACAACACCGGGCAGGTCTACGGCCCCCGCGGGGGCGGCCGTGGTGGCGGCCGCGCCGACCGCGGCTCGGTCCGCGCCCCGGGCCCGGCCCCCGACTGGCGCCGCCGCATCAAGGTCGGGTCCATCGTGGCGCTGGTGGCCGTGCTCGGCACGACCGTGGGCACGTACTTCTGGGCGGACGGCAAGGTGCGCCGCGAGGTCGACCTCGCCAAGGTCATCGACCGCCCCAAGGAGGGCGACTGCACCACGTACCTGATCGTCGGCTCCGACAGCCGTGAGGGCATGACGGCCGAGGAGAAGAAGAAGCTGCACACCGGTTCCGCCGAGGGCAAGCGGACCGACTCGATGATGATCCTGGCGGCGTGCGGCAGCGGCAACACCATGATCTCGCTCCCCCGCGACTCCGACGTGGAGATCCCTAAGTTCGTCGGCTCCGAGTCCGGCAAGACCTTCCCCGCCCAGGGCCGCCGCGTGAAGCTGAACGCCGCGTACGCCGAGGACGGGCCCGAGCTGCTCGTCCGCACCGTCGAGCACAACACCGGGCTGCGCATCGACCACTACGCCGAGATCGGCTTCGCGGGCTTCGCCAACATCGTCGACGCGCTCGGCGGCGTCGAGATGGACATCCCGAAGGCCTTCAAGGACAAGAAGTCCGGCGCCGACTTCCAGGCCGGCAAGCAGACCCTCAACGGAGAGCAGTCCCTCGCCTTCGTCCGCACCCGGTACGCGTTCGCCGGCTCGGACCTGGACCGGACGAAGAACCAGCAGAAGTTCCTGGCGACGCTGGCGAACCAGGCGGCGACGCCCGGCACGCTCCTGAACCCGTTCCGGCTCTACCCGACCCTCGGCGCCGGCCTGGACACCCTGATCGTCGACAAGGACATGTCCCTGTTCGACCTGGGTGAGATGTTCTTCGCGATGAAGGGCATCAGCGGCGGTGACGGTACGTCGATGAACATCCCCATCTCGGGCAGCACGGGCGGCAACCTGGTGTGGGACAAGGCGAAGGTGCGGCAGCTGGTGCAGCAGATCCAGAACGACGAGAAGGTCACCGTCACGGGCAACTGACGGCGCCGCGTCCGGGAGCGTGGCCAGGGGCCCCGGGGGTCAGCTCCCGGACGCGTACGTCACGAAGTCCGACCAGGCGTCGGGCGTGAAGCCGAGCTGCGGGCCGGGCAGGTTCTTGGAGTCGCGGACGTGGACGGTGTCGGGCGCGGCGGCGACCTCGACGCAGTCGGGGCCGTCGTTGGTGCTGTAGCTGCTCTTGACCCACGTCAGCTCGGCGTTCATGTCTCTCCCAGCAGTTTCTCGATGAAGGTCCGCGACAACCGCGGTGTGAGCGCCTGTGCCCTGATCATGCCGTACCGCATCTCAAGGATCTGGACCTCCTTGGGATCACTGATCAGGCGGCTCGTGAGCTGCACTTCGATGTGTCCCACCGTCGTGCCGTCGCTCAGCTTGAGCACCCGGTGGGAGCCCGCCAGCCCCGCGTGCTCCTCCGTCCCCGTCGGCATGACCTGGACCTCCACGTGCCTCAACGCGCTGATTTCCAGCAGGTGTTCGAGCTGTCGGCGCAGCACCATTCTGCCCCCGATCGGCCGCCTCAGGGTCGCTTCTTCCTGGACAAAGGTCAGGAGAGGTGCGGGTTGCCGCGCGAAGACCGACTGCCGGGCCATCCGGGCCGCCACCAAGCGCTCCACCTGGTCCTCGGAGAAGGCGGGGCGCCGCTCCCCGTACAGAGCGCGGGCGTACTCCTCGGTCTGGAGCAGCCCGTGCACCACGCCTGCGGCATAGGCGCCCATCTCGACCGCGTCGGCCTCCAGCTTGGCCAGGTCGCGGACCTTCTTCGGGTACCGGGCCTCCGCCACGTCCTTCTTCATCGCGGCGAGCTTGCCGCCCGCGCCCAGGGCCTCGTCCGCCCTGTCCAGGAACTCCGGCTTGGGGATGCGCTTGCCGGCCTCCACCTTGTAGACCTGGTTCTCGCCGTACCCGATGGCCGCGCCGAGGTCGGCGGCGCGCATGCCGGCGGCCTCGCGCCACAGCCTGACCTGCCGCCCGACCGCCGCGATCACCGCTCCGGAGTCGTCCTCCAGGTCGATGTCCTGTTCCGGTTCGTCCGCCATGAGATCCGCCTCCGCCCGTGTCCGTGTGCGCCGCCGTACCGGATGGACAGGTCCGCACACCTGCTGGACAGTCACTGTCCGTACACGCGTCGCTCTGTTCAGCGTAGGGGCCGGACGGCCACGCTGAGTCACGTGAACCTGGAAATCACCCGAACCGAACCTTCCGCTACCGCCCGGAAGTTCACCGTGCTGCTCTCCCCCACCCGCCGGGGCGCCCGGCTCGCCCGCCTGCTGACCTCGGCCCAACTGGCGGACTGGGGACTGCCGTCGGAGGCGGCGGCGCGGATCGTCGCCGAGCTGGCCACCAACGCCGCGTTCCACGGGCGTGTGCCGGGGCGGGACTTCCGGCTCGACCTCTCCGTCGAGGGCGGGGGCGCGCGGCTGCGGATCGCGGTCACCGACACGCGCGGTGACCGGCTGCCGCCGGGCCCCGGGGAGGTCGTCGTGCCCGCCGCCGACGCCGAGGGCGGGCGCGGTCTGCTGATCGTCGAGGCGCTCGCCGACCGGTGGGGCGTCACGGCGGGACCCGTGCCCCGCAAGACCGTGTGGGCCGAGCTGGACCTCGTACCGTGACCGGCGGCACCGGGTCGCGGGTTTCCACGACCCGGTGGTCCGCGACGCGGTGGCGCAGGACGCAAAAGATCGAAGAACGTCTGTGAGGAACGGGGAAACCACCCCACCCACCCCACCGCGCCTGGTCACTCTCCCGGGTGACCTTGCCCAATTGGGCTGGCTTTCGGGCGGGTTGGCGGGCATATGCTCACGCCGACAACCGCAGACAGACGTCGGCCCCCGGCCGGGACGGCAATCCCGATCGAGGGCCTGACCATCAAGGAAGTTAGGGCTTCCCGATGGATACCCAGCAGGTTAGCGCGCCCTCGCGCGCCCCGTCCCGTCTTCCGGGCCGCGTCACCGGTTCCGGTGTGCGCCATGTGAAGGCGCATCACCCCAGCCGCTTCACGGTCGTCGGCAACCACCTCGCCCAGCACGGCGAGCTGTCCCTCACCGCGATCGGGCTCGCCGTGCACATTCAGTCGCTGCCCGACGGGGCGAAGGTCGGCATCAAGGCGCTGGCCGACCGCTTCCCGGAGAGCGAGACCCGGATCGCCGCCGCGCTGCGGGAGCTGGAGGCACACCGCTATCTGGAGCGCACCCGGGTCCGCCTCCCGGGCGGCAGGCTCGTCACCCGCACGGTCTCGTACGACCGCCCGGGCGTCGCCGCCCCGGCCACGCCTCCGCCGCCCCCGCCCCCGGCGCCGGAACCCGAGCCGGAACCCGAGCCCGAGCCCGTACCGCAGCAGGCCCCGGACCGCCCACGCCCGCCGCTCCCCCGGCCGCAGGGGCCGGACGTGGAGCGGCACCGGGTGGCCACCGAGCTCCTGGCCGGGCTGCGCCGGGACGACGCCCGACTGCTGCTGGGCGAGCGGGACGTCCGCCGCCTGGCCCCCGCCGTGGCTGCCTGGCTGGAGCGCGACGCGCACCCCGACGCCGTACGCCACGCCCTGACGGCCGACCTGCCCGACCGGCTGAGACAGCCCGCCGGCCTCCTCGCCCACCGGCTCACCGCGCTTCTGCCACCACCGCTACCGGCAGCAGTACCGGCCTCCACGAGAGACCCGTTCCAGACCTGCGACACCTGCGACCGCGCCTTCCGGGCGCCGGAGCCGGGCCGCTGCCGCGACTGCCGGTCCGATCTCCCGGAGGCCGCCTAGCATGAACGTGACGATCCTTGCCCCCGGGCGCACAGACGACGAGGAGCGCACGCCATGATCGCCCCGGACGACGCGCAGCGGGAGACGCACTACCTGTACCGGACGATGCGGGAGTTCGTTTCGTCGATGGACGACACCCTTCCCGGCAAGTTCGAGATCACCAAGGAAGGGATCGTTCACGACATGGTGTCGCCGGGAGGACCCCACGAGGTGACGGCTGCGCGCGTCAGCCGCCGTCTGGAGCGCGTCATGCCGGACGAACTGCTGGCACACACCGGCACGCCCGATGTCGAGCACGAGCCCGAGGGCATCATGCGCCACCCCGACGTGACGGTGATCCCGTGGGCCGACCTGGATGTCGAAGGATCCATCGACCCGCGTTCGGTCATCGCCGCCATCGAAGTCGTGTCCCGCTCGAACCCCGACAACGACTGGGTCGGCAAGACGCGGGACTACGCGCTGCTCGGCATCCCCAGCTACGTGATCTTCGATCCTCGCACGGGTTCCGGGGCCGTCCTGTCCGACATCCACGCCACGCCGTCGGGCCCCCGCTACGCCACCCGCAAGGAGTTCGTGTACGGCGAGGACGTCACCATCGGCGAGTGGACGATCCCGACCACGGATCTCCCCCGGTACGCCGACGTCTGACAGCCGCGTCCGTCAGGCCGCCAACGGGTTCGCGTGGCCCGGGAGTTGCTGGCCGGGGCGCAGGAACCGCTGCCGTCCCGACTCGTCCCGAACCGGCGTGAAGCCCGCCTCCTGGAGGCGCTGGGCGAGGCGCTGCCGGCGGACCTCGCTGATCTTGACGCCTCCCAGGAGGAACCCGGCCAGGGCGGCACCGCCCGCGAGGGCGGCGACGTACATCTGGCAGATCAGCAGCGTCACCACCAGGCCCGCCACACAGAACCAGGCGAAGCCCATCTTCCGCGCCCCGGCCATCTGCGTCATGACGTCGAACCCGATGCGGGCCTTCGTCAGGGCGACCGCCTCCGCCGCCTCAGGCGTCGGCTTCAGCGTCCCGGGCTGCAGGCCGGGCACCGTACCGCCCATGCCCGCCTGCGGATGCGCGGCGATGGTCGCCGCCTCACGGGCTCGGGCCTCGGGCGCGGGGTCGCGGTACAGGTAGACGGCGAGGGTCCGGCTGTTGTGACCCTCGCGCCGGGTCTCGGCGTACTCGAAGCCGTAGTGCTCGACGACGTGCGCGAGCGTGGCGGCCCGCCCCGCGTGGGAGAACTCGTTGGTGACGACCACGACGTCCTGGGTCGCTATCTGCTTGAGCAGTGCGGAGATCTGTCGATCCACACTCATGGGGACTCCCACCTGGTGCTGTGCTGGTTGTGCGGCAGCGCAGCCTAACCGCAACGGCCCCCGGCGAATCGCCGGGGGCCGTCCTGTGCGGTCGCGGGGGCACGGTGGTGTTACGGCAGGTTGCGGGCCATGACGATGCGCTGGACCTGGTTGGTGCCCTCGTAGATCTGGGTGATCTTGGCGTCGCGCATCATGCGCTCGACCGGGTAGTCGCGGGTGTAGCCGTAGCCGCCGAGGAGCTGGACGGCGTCGGTGGTGGCCTCCATGGCGACGTCGGAGGCGAAGCACTTCGCCGCCGCGCCGAGGTAGGTCAGGTCGGCGTCCCCGCGCTCGGAGGCCGCGGCGGCCTGGTAGGTCAGGGCGCGGGCGGCGGAGATCTTCATCGCCATGTCGGCCAGCATGAACTGGACGCCCTGGAAGTCGGCGATCGGCTTGCCGAACTGCTTGCGCTCCTGGACGTAGCCCTTGGCGTAGTCCAGGGCGCCCTGGGCGATGCCGAGGGCCTGGGCGGCGATGGTGATGCGGGTGTGGTCCAGCGTCTTCATCGCGGTGGCGAAGCCGGTGCCCTCCTCGCCGATCATGCGGTCGGCGGGGATACGGACGTTGTCGAGGTAGACCTCGCGGGTCGGCGAGCCCTTGATGCCGAGCTTCTTCTCCGGGGCGCCGAAGGACACGCCCTCGTCGCCCTTCTCGACGACGAAGGCGCTGATGCCCTTGGAGCGCTTGGTCGGGTCGGTGACGGCCATCACCGTGTAGAACTCGGACACGCCCGCGTTGGTGATCCAGCGCTTCACGCCGTTGAGGACGTAGTGGTCGCCGTCGCGGACCGCCTTGGTCTTCATGCCGGCGGCGTCGGAGCCCGCGTCGGGCTCGGAGAGGCAGTACGAGAACATCGCGTCGCCCTTGGCGAGCGGGCCCAGGTACTTCTTCTTCAGCTCCTCGGACCCGGAGAGGATCACCGGCAGCGAGCCGAGCTTGTTCACGGCCGGGATCAGCGACGACGACGCGCAGACCCGCGCGACCTCTTCGATGACGATCACGGTCGCCAGGGCGTCCGCGCCCGCGCCGCCGTAGCTCTCCGGTACGTGGACGGCGTGCAGGTCGGAGGCGACGAGCGCGTCCAGCGCCTCCTGCGGGAAGCGGGCCTCCTCGTCCACCGCGGCGGCGAACGGCAGGATCTTGGCCTCGGCGAGCGAGCGGACGGTGTCCCGGAGCATGTCGTGCTCCTCGGACGGGCGGTACAGATCGAAGTCAGGCGTTCCCGCCACTTTCTCTCACTCCCCTGGACTGCTGCTAACTACCGTTAAGTAACCCGAATTTTAGTAGGTCGGGCGGAGCCAGGCATACGTGAGTTTGACGACAGCGCCCGTCCCGGGGGAACGGTGCCCGGCGCCGGGCCCGACTATGCTCGGGCGCGCACTCCCTCCCGTACGTCAATGGAGCACCGTATGGCCCTCAAGATCACCGTGATCGGCACCGGATACCTCGGCGCCACCCATGCGGCGGCCATGGCGGAGCTGGGTTTCGAGGTGCTCGGGCTCGACGTCGTCCCCGAGAAGATCGAGATGCTGTCGGCGGGCCGCGTCCCCATGTACGAGCCGGGGCTGGAGGAGCTGCTGCGCAAGCACGTCGCCGGGATCGAGGGCTCCTCCGGGCGGCTGCGCTTCACCACCTCCTGGGAGGAGGTGGGCGAGTTCGGCGACGTCCACTTCGTGTGCGTGAACACCCCGCAGAAGCAGGGCGACTACGCGTGCGACATGCGGTACGTCGACGCCGCCTTCGGTTCCCTCGCCCCGCACCTGCGGCGGCCCGCGCTGGTCGTCGGCAAGTCGACCGTGCCGGTGGGAAGCGCCGAACGGCTGGCGCGGCTCCTCGCCGACCGGGCGCCGGTGGGCGCGGACGCCGAGCTGGCGTGGAACCCGGAGTTCCTGCGCGAGGGCTTCGCCGTGAACGACACCCTGCGCCCCGACCGGATCGTGGTGGGCGTGGAGAGCGCGGCGGCGGAGAAGCTGCTGCGCGAGGTGTACGCCACCCCCGTGGAGGAAGGGTCGCCGTTCGTGGTGACCGACTTCCCGACGGCGGAGCTGGTGAAGACCGCCGCGAACTCCTTCCTCGCGACCAAGATCTCGTTCATCAACGCCATGGCGGAGGTCTGCGAGGCCGCGGGCGGTGACGTGGTCAAGCTCGCGGAGGCGATCGGGTACGACGAGCGCATCGGCGCCAAGTTCCTGCGGGCCGGCATCGGCTTCGGCGGCGGCTGCCTGCCCAAGGACATCCGGGCGTTCATGGCGCGGGCCGGTGAGCTGGGCGCGGACCAGGCGCTGACGTTCCTGCGCGAGATCGACTCCATCAACATGCGGCGCCGCGGCCAGATGGTCGGCATGGCCCGCGAGGCCCTGGGCGACGACACCTTCCTCGGCAAGCGGGTGGCCGTGCTGGGCGCGACGTTCAAGCCCGACTCGGACGACGTGCGGGACTCGCCCGCGCTGAACGTCGCGGGGCAGATCCACCTCCAGGGCGGCCAGGTCACCGTGTACGACCCGAAGGGCATGGACAACGCGCGGCGCCTGTTCCCGACGCTGGGGTACGCCGACAGCGCCCTGGACGCGGTGCGGGGCGCCGACATCGTGCTGCACCTGACGGAATGGCGCGAGTTCCGCGAGCTGGACCCGGCCGAGCTGGGCGAGGTCACGACGTCGCGGCTCATCCTGGACGGCCGCAACGCGCTGGACGCGGAGCGCTGGCGGGCGGCGGGCTGGACCTTCCGCGCGATGGGCCGCCCCCGGGCCTGACCGGCGGCAGGTATGGCCCCTGGCCTCCTGGGCACCCGGGCGGCATGGCTTTTGCGACGCTCGCCCTGACCGCGATCGACTGTCCCGAGCCCCGTCGGCTCGCCGAGTTCTACGCCGCGATCCTCGGCGGCGAGGTGAAGGACGACCAGACCGAGGACGGCCACTGGATCGACCTGTACCTGCCGGGCGGGCAGCGCCTCGCCTTCCAGAAGGTGCCGGACCTGCGCCCGCCCGAGTGGCCCCGGGCCGACCGGAACTCCCAGCAGCTCCACCTCGACCTGGACGTCGAGGATCTCGACGCCGCCCAGGAGCGGGTCCTCGCACTGGGCGCCCGGCCGCTGGACGTCGACGACGACGGGGGCAGGCGGGGCTTCCGGGTGTACGCCGACCCGGCCGGGCACCCTTTCTGCCTCTGCCGGGCGTAGCGCCGCCGGACGGCTGCGCGGGGGCCTAGGCGGGCTGGGCCGCGTCCGCCGCCTCGCGCACCACGCGGGCCGCGTTGCCCCACGTCAGGGCCGCGATGTCGGCCTCCGCCCAGTCACGGTGCAGCAGCTCGGCGATCAGGTTCGGGTACGAGGACGCGTCCTCCAGGCCGAGGGTGTGCGGGGCGTCGGCGGACGCTCCGTAGGACCCCGACAGCCCGACGCACTCCGGCCCGGCGACCTCGCGCACGTACTCCACGTGGTCGGCCACGTCCCAGAGCGTGGCCGGCCGGTCGGCACGGCGGGTGACCTGGTCGGGCGCGAAGCTGACCATGCAGACCCCGCCGTTGCCCCGCAGGCGGCGCAGCACGTCGTCGGGGACGTTGGCGGTGTGCGGGGTGAGGGCCTGGGCCGCCGAGTGGGACAGGATGACCGGCGCCTTGGACACGTCCAGGACCCGGTCCATCGTGGCCCCGGAGGCGCCCGAGAGGTCGACGAGGACCCCGAGGCGGTTCATCTCCCGGACCGCCTGCTCCCCGAACGGCGTCAGACCGGCGGGGTCGGCCGTCCAGCGCGTACGGGCGATGCCCACGCTGCGCACGCCGAGCGCGTGGTACGCCCGCAGGGTGCCCAGCGAGTCCCCGAGGGCGGCGCCGGACACGGGCCCCAGGAGGGAGGCGATCCGGCCGCAATCCCGGGCCTGCGCCATGTCGGCGGCGGTGAGGGCGAGCCGGAGGGCTTCGGGGCAGGACGCGATGAGGGTGCGGACGGCGTCTATTCGGTCCAGCGTGTCCTGCACGGCGGCGGGCCCCGGCGGTACGCACAGCGACCAGAACTGCGCGCCGACGCCGCCGGCCCGGATGCGCGGGATGTCGGTGTCCAGGACGGCCGAGCCGTGCTGGAGATCGTGCCAGTGCGTACGGTCGAGCTCCTGCGCGAGGGTGTTGTGGCCGTCGACCACGAGTTGCGCGGCGAGCAGGACGCGGGCCCGCTCGGTGTCGACCGCGGCGGGAGTGGTCGCCTCGGCGAGCCCGTCGGCGGTGTCGTCGAGCTCGCCGATCGCGGAGGGTGCCGCACAGGGGTGGTCCTGAAGGTCTGCCATGGGGGAGCTCCGCTACGGACGAACGACGAGCCGACACGGCCACGGTGACACGAGCGGATCGGGCGGTCGCGGCGGCGTACTCCGACCGGGTGACCCCGTCGGCCCACCCGGTGCCGTGCCGTCCGCCGTGCGGCGCGTGGCCGGGTCGGCCGCTGCCGGTGGGTGCGCCGGAGGCACCAGCACCCGCACCGCGCCGCGCGGTCAGGCGTCCAGGGACTGGAGCGTGGCGGTGGAGGGCGCGCGGTCCGCGAGGGCGCGGGACACCGACTCCGCGTCCCGCAGCACCCGCACCGCGTTCTGCCAGGTCAGCTTCGCCAGGTCGGCGTGCGACCAGCCCCGGTGCAGGAGCTCCGCGATCAGGTTGGGGTAGCCCGACACGTCGTCCAGGCCCGCCGGGGTGAACGCGGTGCCGTCGAAGTCGCCGCCGATGCCGATGTGGGCGACGCCCGCGACCTCGCGCATGTGGTCGAGGTGGTCCGCCACCGTCGCGGCGGTGGCGACGGGGCGGGGGTTCGCCTCCTCGAAGGCCGCGTGGACGCGCATCGCATCCGGTGTGGTGTCCAGGTGGTGGAAGCCGTGCGCCCGCATGTTCTCGTCGGCCCGCCGGGTCCATTCGACGGCGGCGGGGAGGACGAACTTGGGGACGAAGGTCGCCATGGCGACGCCGCCGTTGCCGGGGAGCAGGGCCAGCACGTCGTCGGGGATGTTGCGCGGGTGGTCGCACACGGCCCGTGCGGAGGAGTGGGAGAAGATCACCGGCGCCCCGGACGTGGCGAGGGCGTCGCGCATCGTGGTGTCGGCCACGTGCGAGAGGTCCACCAGCATGCCGAGCCGGTTCATCTCCCGTACGACCTCGCGGCCGAAGGCGGACAGGCCGCCGACGCCCGGTGCGTCGGTCGCCGAGTCGGCCCAGGGGACGTTGTCGTTGTGGGTGAGCGTCATGTAGCGGACGCCCAGCGCGTACAGGGCCCGGAGCGTGGCCATCGAGTTGTTGATGGAGTGGCCGCCCTCGGCGCCCTTCAGGGACGCGACGCGCCCCGACGCCCGGGCGGCCTCCATGTCGTCGGCCGTCAGCGCGGGCGCCAGGTCGGCGGGATGGCGGGCCAGCAGCCGGTCGACGCAGTCGATCTGTTCCAGCGTCGCGCTGACCGCGTCGTCGCCGGCCATGCCGGTGCGCACGTACACCGACCAGAACTGGGCGCCGACCCCGCCGGCCCGCAGCCGGGGGATGTCGGTGTGGAGCCGGCCCGTCTGGTCGGCTCCGACGTCGAGGCGGTCCAGGTCGTAGCCGGCGTGCTCGCGCAGCGCCCACGGCAGGTCGTTGTGGCCGTCCACCACGGGGTACGAGGCGAGCAGCTCGCGCGCCTCGTCCCGGAAACGGCCGGCCGTCACTTGGCGAAACCGAACGCCGACGAGCCCTCGACCTTCGCCCGCAGCCGCTTGCCCTTCTCCGTGGCCTGGTCGTTCAGCTCCTGCTGGAACTCGGCCATGCGGGCCAGCAGCTCGGGGTCGGAGCTCGCGAGGACGCGGGCCGCGAGGAGGCCGGCGTTGCGCGCGCCGCCCACGGAGACGGTCGCCACGGGGACGCCGGCGGGCATCTGGACGATCGACAGCAGGGAGTCCATGCCGTCCAGGTACTTGAGGGGAACGGGAACGCCGATGACGGGGAGGGGCGTGACCGAGGCGAGCATGCCGGGCAGGTGCGCGGCACCGCCGGCGCCCGCGATGATCGCCTTGAGGCCGCGGTCGGCGGCGCGCTCCCCGTACGCGATCATCTCGCGCGGCATGCGGTGCGCGGAGACGACGTCGACCTCGTAGGGGATCTCGAACTCGTCGAGGGCTCCGGCCGCGGCCTCCATCACGGGCCAGTCGGAGTCGGAGCCCATGACGATGCCGACGAGCGGGGTGTCCATCGGGTTACTCAACGATCGTTCCTCGCAGGTAGCCGGCGGCGTGACGCGCGCGGTCCAGCACGTCGTCGAGGTCGTCGCCGTAGGTGTTGACGTGCCCCACCTTGCGGCCGGGCTTCACGTCCTTGCCGTACATATGGATCTTCAGCTGGGGGTCGCGGGCCATGCAGTGCAGGTAGGCCCGGTACATGTCCGGGTAGTCACCGCCCAGCACATTGCACATGACGGTCCACGGGGCGCGCGGGCGGGGGTCGCCGAGCGGCAGGTCGAGGACGGCCCGCACGTGGTTGGCGAACTGCGAGGTGACCGCGCCGTCCTGGGTCCAGTGGCCGGAGTTGTGGGGGCGCATGGCCAGCTCGTTGACGAGGATGCGGCCGTCGCGCGTCTCGAAGAGCTCGACCGCGAGGTGGCCGACGACGCCGAGCTCCCGGGCGATGCGGAGCGCCAGTTCCTGCGCCTGGCCGGCCAGCTCGGCCGACAGGTCGGGCGCCGGGGCGATCACGGTGTCGCAGACGCCGTCGACCTGCCGCGACTCGACGACGGGGTACGCCACCGCCTGGCCGTGCGGCGAGCGGACGATGTTGGCCGCCAGCTCGCGCACGAAGTCGACCTTCTCCTCTGCGAGGACCGGCACGCCCGCGAGGAACGGGTCGCGGGCCTCCTCCTCGGAGCGGACGAACCACACGCCCTTGCCGTCGTACCCGCCGCGCACCGTCTTGAGGATGATCGGGAACCCGCCGGTCTCGGCGGCGAAGGCCGCCGCGTCGGCCGGGTCCGCCACGATGCGGTGGCGGGGGGACGGGGCGCCGATCGCGTCGAGTCTGGCCCGCATCACGCCCTTGTCCTGGGCGTGCACCAGCGCGTCGGGGCCGGGCCGGACGGGGATGCCGTCCGCCTCCAGGGCCCGCAGGTGCTCGGTCGGCACGTGCTCGTGATCGAAGGTGATCACGTCACAGCCGCGCGCGAACTCACGCAGCGTGTCCAGGTCGCGATAGTCGCCGATGACGACGTCGCTCACCACCTGGGCCGCCGAGTCCTGGGGGGAGTCGCTGAGGAGCTTGAACTTGATACCGAGGGGGATGCCCGCCTCGTGAGTCATACGGGCCAGCTGACCGCCGCCCACCATGCCTACTACCGGGAACGTCACCCTCTTAGGGTATCCGGCCCGCGGAACCGGACCGTCTCCGTCCCCGAGCGGGGTCACGGGCGGGTGGTTAGCATGGCTTGGTTGACCCACTCGACCGGACGGGGCTGAAAGATCACCATGAGTGAACGGGGCGCACTGCGGGTGCGGCTGGACCGGCTCGTCCGCGAGATCGCCAAATTCGGTCTCGTCGGCGGTCTGGGTCTGCTGGTCAACATGGCGGTCTTCAACCTGGTGCGCCACACCACGGAGCTGCCGGTGGTCCGGGCCAGCCTGGTCGCCACGGTCGTCGCCATCGTCTTCAACTACGTGGGCTTCCGCTACTTCACGTACCGGGACCGCGACAAGGGCGGCCGGACGAGAGAGCTGACGCTGTTCCTGCTGTTCAGCCTGGTCGGGCTGGTCATCGAGAACGGTGTGCTGTACGCGGCGACGTACGGCTTCGGCTGGGACACTCCGCTGCAGAACAACTTCTTCAAGTTCTTCGGCATCGGTGTGGCCACCCTGTTCCGCTTCTGGTCGTACCGCACCTGGGTGTTCCGGACGCTGCCGGTCCACGGGACGCTGCCGCCCGCCGAATCGTTCCTGGAGCAGCGGCGGCACGAGCCCGAGCGGGCCGCCGAGCCGGTCGCCCCGCGCCGCTAGCGGACCGGCGCGGGTTCGTCGGGGGCCTTCTCCCGGCGGCCGCGGACCTCACGGCTGAGGAAGAGGGCGAAGACGGGGGGCTGCTGCTGGAGCAGTTCCAGGCGTCCGCCGTCCGCCTCGGCGAGGTCGCGGGCGACCGCGAGCCCGATGCCGGTGGAGTTGCGGCCGCTGATGGTCCGCTCGAAGATCCGCGCCCCGAGGTCGGGCGGTACGCCCGGCCCCTCGTCGGTGACCTCGACGACGGCCTGGTTGCCGGTGACGCGGGTACGCAGGGCGACGGTGCCGCCACCGTGCATCAGCGAGTTCTCGATCAGCGCGGCGAGGACCTGGGCGACCGCGCCCGGAGTGCCCACGGCCCGCATGCCGATCTTGCCGGAGCGGACGACCGCCCGCCCGGCGCTGCGGTAGGCCGGCCGCCATTCCTCGATCTGCTGCTTGACGACCTCGTCGAGGTCGAAGGCGATCGCGGAGCCGGTACGGGGGTCGCGCGAGTTGGTCAGCAGCCGCTGGACGACGTCGGTGAGCCGCTCCACCTGGGTGAGGGCGATGTGCGCCTCCTCCTTGACGGTGGCCGGGTCGTCGGTCTCGGAGATCTCCTCCAGCCGCATGGACAGCGCGGTGAGCGGCGTACGCAGCTGGTGCGAGGCGTCGGCCGCGAGCCGCCGCTCGGCGGTGAGCATGCGGGCGATCCGCTCGGCGGAGGCGTCCAGGACGTCGGCGACCCGGTCCAGCTCCGGCACGCCGTAGCGCCGGTGCCGGGGCCTCGGGTCGCCCGAGCCGAGCCGTTCGGCGGTCTCGGCGAGGTCGGTGAGCGGTGAGGCGAGGCGGTTGGCCTGGCGTACGGCGAGGAGGACGGCGGCGATCACGGCGAGCAGCGCCACGGCGCCGATGATCAGCAGCGTGCGGCCGACCTCGCGGGTCACGCTGGAGCGCGACTCCTCGACGGTCACCCGCTCGCCGCGCTTGCCGTCGGCGCTGCCGCGGATGACGCTGCCCGCGGGGCGGTCGCCGATCTCGATGGGGGCGCGGCCGGGCACCTCGATCAGGGCGTAGCGCTTGGCGCCGCTCTGCTGGGCGAGGATCCCGGGGTTGACCGGCTCGCCGCCGACGAGGCGGCTTTCGACGATGCTGACCAGCCGGACGGCCTCGGAGTCCACGCTCTCCTGTGCGCTGCTGCTGATGGTGCGCGTCTCGACGATGACGAGGGAGACCCCGAAGACGGCGATGACGACGAGGACCACCGCGAGCGTGGAGTTGATCAGTCGGCGGCGCACGGTGCGTACCTAGCTCTTTTCGAAGCGGAAGCCCACGCCCCGGACGGTGGCGATGTAGCGGGGGTTGGCGGCGTCGTCGCCGAGCTTCTTGCGCAGCCAGGAGATGTGCATGTCGAGGGTCTTGGTGGAGGACCACCAGGTGGTGTCCCACACCTCGCGCATCAGCTGGTCGCGGGTGACGACCCGGCCGGCGTCGCGGACGAGGACCCGCAGCAGGTCGAACTCCTTGGCGGTGAGCTGGAGCTCCTCGTCGCCCATCCAGGCGCGGTGCGACTCGACGTCGATGCGCACGCCGTGCGTGGCGGGGGCCGGTGCGGGCTCGCTGGCGCCGCGCCGCAGCAGGGCCCGGACGCGGGCGAGCAGCTCGGCGAGGCGGAACGGCTTGGTGACGTAGTCGTCGGCGCCCGCGTCGAGCCCGACAACGGTGTCGACCTCGTCGGCGCGGGCCGTCAGCACCAGGATCGGCACCGTGAGCCCTTCGGCACGCAGCCGCCGCGCCACCTCCAGGCCGTCCATCCCGGGCAGCCCGAGGTCCAGGACGACCAGGTCGACATGGCCCTGAAGTCCGGCGTCGAGGGCGCTGGGTCCGTCCTCCCGCACCTCGACCTCGTACCCCTCCCGCCGCAGGGCGCGGGCCAGCGGTTCCGAGATGGATGCGTCGTCCTCGGCGAGCAGTACACGGGTCATGGGGTGATGGTAGTCCGCACCGGACGGGCGACGCGGGGGGATCGCACGATGATCGGCATGCCCTGCGAGTATGGGATGCCATCCAGTGGAATACCTTCGAAACAGCGCGGATGGTTCCAGCGACACCTGTGATCCATCTCTCAAGTCCTTCCATATGCCGCCCTGTCGTGTCGTATGGTGGCGAGACGCCTGATGCACTATCCGGGGACCTTTGGCCCACTAAGCGCCAAAGGTCTCTTTCTGCGTGAGGCCGGCCCGGCCGGTCTCGAGACAGTGAATGACCTGTGGGCCGGGCCCCGAAGCGCGATGTCGCCCCCGGGGCGTGGATCCCGGTGCGGACTGTCCCCCCGCCTCCGTACGCCGTACGAGGGCGGACCCCTGTGGGCGTGGGGGCGGGGCGGAGCCCGTGCCGGTGCCGGCCGCCCCCCAACGGGCGCGTGACCGCTCACGAAGCGCAGCGCGTCCCGAGCAAGCAAGGATCGACCCATGGCGTCCAGCCTGACGAAGGACTCGGCCCGCACCTCTGGCGGAGAGAAGTCCTTCTTCGGCCACCCCCGCGGCCTGGCCACCCTGTTCCTGACCGAGATGTGGGAGCGCTTCAGCTACTACGGCATGCGCGCCCTGCTCGTGTACTACCTGGTCTCGGGCGGCGCCGACGCCGCGGTGGGCAGCCAGGGCGGCGGGCTCGCGATGACCGCGGCCACGGCCACGGCCATCTACTCCGTCTACGTGTCGATGGTCTACCTGATGGCCATGCCCGGCGGCTGGTTCGGTGACCGCGTCTGGGGCGCTCGCAAGACCGTCGCGATCGCCGGTGCCGTGATCATGGTCGGCCACCTGTCGCTGGCCCTGCCGGGCCAGGCGATGTTCTTCGTCGGCCTGATCCTGGTGGCCGCCGGTTCCGGTCTGCTGAAGGCCAACATCTCCACGATGGTGGGCCACCTGTACGAGGGCCCCGAGGACCCGCGCCGTGACGGTGGCTTCACGCTCTTCTACATCGGCATCAACCTCGGTGCCTTCGTCGCCCCGTTCGTCATCGGCACCATCGGCAAGGAGCACAACTGGCACTTCGGCTTCGCGCTGGCCGCGCTGGGCATGGGTCTGGGCCTGCTCCAGTTCCTGCTCGGCACGCGTCACCTGAGCCCGAAGAGCAGCGTCGTCCCGAACCCGCTGAGCCCGGAGGAGCGCCGCGCGGTCCTGCTCAAGGCCACCGGCGCGGTGCTGGCCCTCGCCGTCTTCTACGGCGTGGTCGTCGCCGTCGGCGCGTACACCCTGAACTGGGCGCTGGTCCCGCTGACCCTCGCCGGTCTGATCATCCCGGTCGCCGTCCTCGTGCGCATCAAGCGCGACAAGGAGCTGTCGTCGACCGAGCAGTCCAAGATGAACGGCTACATCTGGTTCTTCGTCGCCGCCGCCATCTTCTGGATGATCTACGACCAGGGCGGCTCGACCCTGTCCCTGTTCGCCGACGACAAGACCGCCGGCAGCGTCTTCGGCTTCGACTTCTCGGCCACCTGGTACCAGTCGCTGAACCCGCTGTTCGTCATGGCGCTGGCCCCGGTCTTCGCCTGGCTGTGGCTGTGGCTGGCCCGTAAGAACCAGGAGCCCAACACCATCGTGAAGTTCGCGATGGGCCTGGTCCTCGTCGGCGCGTCGTTCTTCGTCTTCATCGTCCCGATGGGCATGGCGGGTGACGGCACCAAGGTCTCGCCCATGTGGCTGGTCTCCATCTACATGGTCCAGACGATCGGTGAGCTGTGCCTCTCCCCCGTCGGCCTGTCGGTCACGACGAAGATGGCGCCGCAGAAGTACGCCTCGCAGATGATGGGTGTCTGGTTCCTCGCGGTCACCGCGGGCGACTGCACCACGGGTCTGCTGTCCCTGGCGGGCGTGGACCTGAACGGCGTCGGGATCATCGCCATGGAGGCCACGCTGGCGGCACTCGCCGGTGTCGCGATCTTCATGTACCGCAAGAAGGTGCAGACGCTGATGGGCAACGTGCACTGACGTCCACGTCCACGTCCTGACGAAGGGCCGCCGTACCGGATCCGTCCGGTACGGCGGCCCTTCGCCGTACCGGACGTGCCGTCAGGGTCCTCGGTGGTGCCGTCGGTGCCGCCAGTGCCTCGGTGCCTCGGCGGCCGCCACGGCTCGGGTACGCGCGCCGCGGCTCGGGTGCCCGGGTCTCGGGCCGCCCGGGCACCCACGGCGCCTCGAAGCCGGGCCGGGCGGGGCCGTGGCGCCCCGCCAAGGGGGATCGTCCGGGGCGGCAGAAGGGCCCGGGAACGACAAAGAGCACGGCATGTCGCCGTGCTCCACCACCGCTCCCGCGGAACCCGCCGGGATCAGGCGGGTGCCGCGAGTTCCGCCCAGACCGTCTTGCCGGGTGTGCCCTCGGACCGGGCGACCCCCCAGTCCAGACACAGGCGCTGGACGATGAACATGCCGTGACCGCCCGGGCGCCCCGCCTGGTGCGGGGTGCGCGGCGCGGGCTGCCCCGCGCCGCGGTCCTCGACCTCCAGCCGCAGCACCTTCGCGTCCAGCGAGACGCGCAGCTCCTCCGGGCCATCGGCGTGCAGGCACGCGTTGGTGACCAGCTCCGAGACGACGAGCAGGACGTCCTCGGCGGCGGCCCGCCGGTCGGCGGTGGCCGCCGGCAGCCAACCCCAGTCGTAGAGCGCCTGCCTCGTGAAGTCCCGGGCGAGCGGAACGATCCCGCTGGCACTGCCCAGCGAGAGCCGCCGCGTCCGGCGCCCCGCGGGCGTGGCCCCGGGACCCGCCCCGGCCGCCGCACCTGACATCTCCGACCTCACCTCCGGCGTGGTGGACACGGAGGAGGCAGCCGGGAGCGAGGCACCGACACCGAGGCCGGAGCCCTCCGGCTGGGGGCCGAGATCGCTCGGCGGATGCTGCTGGGTGATACCCATCAGCGCTTCACCTCACCGAATTCACCAAGTCGCCATTACGTCGTCGCAGGGCAGCCACAAGGCCGTGACAGAGAGTGTGGAGCCCGTCCGTACAGTTGCCGCGGGATTCTTCTGCCCGGCCGATCCCGGACAACACCCGCTTTGTCACTTCAGTCGGCCAGTGCCGCGTCCAACGAGTCGTGGACGGTGAAAACCGCCTCCGCACCCGTGATCTCGAACACCCTGGCCACCACGGGCTGCATCCCCGCGAGATGCACCCCGCCGCCCGCGGCCTCCGCCTTCAGGCGGGCCCCGAGCAGCACGTTGAGCCCGGTGGAGTCGCAGAACGCGAGCTGCGAGCAGTCGATCACCAGGCGGGTGCGACCTTGTTCGAGCGCGGCGTCCAGCGGGTCGCGCAGCAGCTCGGCGGTGTGGTGATCAAGCTCACCCGCCGGCGTGAGAACCTCGCTGCGGCCTTCCGTCCGGACCCCGACCTTGAGTCGGCCCTGATTCGCGCTGCCGACCGTCCCGCGGTCCATGCCGTCCCTCTTCGCCGATGCCATTGAGTCGGTAGAACCCTACGCCTTCTGAACGGCAGTCGGTAGTCGAGACTTAACCACAAGTCGCTCATATGGGACAATTGACACTTGCAACGATCCGTGCGAAGCGGGTAGGGCTAGTAGGGACACAACCAACACGGCCGGCTTTGGAGGCGCCGCACACCGCAGCCACACCTTTGGGCATCGGCGGCCATATGCCGAGAACGATGGAGGAGACCATGTCACCCCGGCTCGACGAAACGCGTGCCCCCCACGCGCCGTCGACAACCCCGCCCCACCACACCGCGGATTCCGAGCAGATCGGGGCCGAAGCCCTCGGCCTGCCCGACATCCCCCGGCTCGACGAGGTTGCACCTCTCGACGCGAGGGCTCTGTCCAAGACGCTCTTCGCGCGCCTCGAAAGCCTCGAGGAAGGGACGCACGAGCACGCGTACGTCCGCAACACACTGGTTGAACTCAACCTCGCACTGGTCAAGTTCGCCGCCTCCCGGTTCCGCTCCCGCAGCGAGCCGATGGAGGACATCATCCAGGTCGGCACCATCGGTCTCATCAAGGCCATCGACCGCTTCGAACTCAGTCGAGGGGTCGAGTTCCCCACCTTCGCGATGCCAACCATCGTCGGAGAGATCAAGCGCTTCTTCCGCGACACCTCCTGGTCCGTGCGCGTCCCGCGAAGGCTTCAGGAACTCCGCCTCGACCTGGCCAAGGCCGGGGACGAACTGGCCCAGCAACTCGACCGCTCGCCCACCGTGGCCGAGCTCGCCGAGAAGCTCGGGATCAGCAAGGAGGAGGTCGTCGAGGGCATGGCGGCGAGCAACGCCTACACGGCCAGCTCGCTCGACGCCCAGCCCGAGGAGGACGACAGCGAGGGCGCGCTCGCGGACCGCATCGGCTACGAGGACCACGGCCTCGAGGGCATCGAGTACATCGAGTCGCTCAAGCCGCTGATCGCCTCGCTCCCGGCCCGCGACCGGAAGATCCTCTCCCTGCGCTTCGTCGCCGGGCTCACCCAGTCGGAGATCGGCGAGGAGCTCAACATCTCGCAGATGCACGTCTCCCGTCTGCTTTCCCGCACGCTGAGCAAGCTGCGCAAGGGCCTCACCCTGGACGAGTGATTTTGGTCACGCCCACCCCCTGAGGCTCCCGAAAGGTCCGTTCCGTCAAGGGACGGGCCTTTCCGGCCTCTTGGGGGAGTCGTCCGGAATGGGCGGCATGGCCCCCGCGCCCGCGCCGGTGGAGTACGAACCGGTGGCGTACGAACCGGTGGGCGCGGCGGCCGGGTCCGGCCCAGACGCCGGCCGGCGGCGTACCGGCGGCGGTCAGGAGGACAAGGCGGCCGTGACGGCGGCCTCGGCGTGCAAGCGAGTGGTGGGGAAGACCGGCACCGGGCTGTGCTCCTGCCCGATCAGCAGCTCGATCTCGGTGCAGCCGAGGACGACGCCCTCCGCGCCGTCGGCCACCAGCTGCTCGATGACCTCCCGGTACACGGCGCGGGAGGCGTCCTCGACGACGCCGAGGCACAGCTCCTCGTAGATGATCCGGTGCACCTCGGCACGCCCCTCCGCCTCGGGCACCAGGACGGTGAGCCCGTGCCCGGCGAGCCGGTCCCGGTAGAAGTCCTGCTCCATGGTGAACGCGGTGCCGAGCAGCCCGACGGTCTTCAGCCCCGCCGCGCGTACCGCGTCGGCGGTGGCGTCGCCGAGGTGCAGCAGCGGCACGGGCACCGCGTCCTGCACCTGGCCGGCGACCTTGTGCATGGTGTTCGTACAGATCAGCAGCAGGTCCGCCCCGGCGGCGGCCAGCCCACGGCCCGCCTCGGCGAGCACCTCACCGGCCTGCTCCCACTCGCCGGAGACCTGGAGCCGCTCGATCTCCGCGAAGTCGACGGAGTGCAGGATGCAGCGTGCGGAGTGCAGTCCGCCGAGGCGCTCGCGTACCAGCTCGTTGAGGAGCCGGTAGTACTCCGCGCTGGATTCCCAGCTCATGCCGCCGATCAGTCCGATGGTCTTCATCGGGACAGATTGCCATGATCGTCGGGGGACCGGCCGCCGGGACGGCGACCGGCTGCGTCAGGTGGCCGTGCGCACCTGCCGGGCGAGTCCGGCCAGGTGCGTGAGGGCGGCGTCGGTGGCGGGGTCGGGCATGGCGACGATGACGTGGTCGATGCCCTGGTCCGCGAGTTCGCCGCACCGCTCGACGCTCTCCGCCACGGACTGCCCGTCGGGCACGCGCATGTGGAGCGTCTTCTCGATCGCCTCGTAGGGGCGCCGTTCCGCCTCGCAGTGCGCGCGCAGCACACGGAGCTTGTGGCGTACGTCGGCGCCGTGGAGAAGGTTGCACGCGTCGCCCTAGCGGGCGACCAGCCGCAGGGTTTTGCGCTCCCCGCCGCCGACGAGGACGGGCGGGTGGGGCCGGGAGAGGGACCGGGGGGAGTTGAGGGTGCGGGCCAGCCGGTAGTGCTCGCCCTCGTACGGGGTGTCGGTATCGGGACGGGACCCCGCGCTCGGAAGGGGTGGTCCGGGACGGGCCGCCGGTGGGGGTGTTCTGGGAGACGACGCGCCCGCGTGCGGCTTTCGGGCGGACGGGGAGCCCCCGGGTGGGGTCCCGGGGGCGCTGCCGGACGGGGGGTCAGAGGACGCGCCTGCCGCGCTGCCAGACCGCCGAGACCAGGGGGACGCCCGGACGGTAGGCGAGGTGGACGTGGGAAGGAGCGTCCAGGAGGACGAGGTCGGCGCGGGCGCCGGGGGTGAGGCGGCCGACGTCGGTGCGGCGGAGGGCGGCCGCGCCGCCGGCCGTGGCGGACCAGAGGGCTTCGTCGGGGGTCATGCCCATGTCCCTTACCGCCAGCGCGATGCAGAACGGGACGGACGACGTGAACGACGAGCCCGGGTTGCAGTCGGTGGAGAGGGCGACCGTCACGCCCGCGTCGAGGAGGCGGCGGGCGTCCGGCCACTCGGCGCGGGTGGAGAACTCGGCGCCGGGCAGGAGGGTGGCGACGGTGTCGCCGCTCGCCAGGGCGTCCACGTCCGCCTGGGTGAGGTGGGTGCAGTGGTCCGCCGACGCGGCGTCCAGTTCGACCGCGAGCTGGACGCCGGGCCCGTACGACAGCTGGTTGGCGTGGATGCGCGGGTGCAGGCCCCGCGCCTTGCCGGCGGTCAGGATCGCGCGGGCCTGGTCGCCGTCGAAGGCGCCCTTCTCGCAGAACACGTCGATCCAGCGGGCGTACGGGGCGCAGGCGTCGAGCATCTCGCCGGTGACCAGGGCGACATAGCCCGCCGGGTCGTCGGCGTGGTCGGGCGACACGATGTGCGCGCCGAGGTAGGTGACCTCGTCGGTGTGGCGGGCGGCGATGCGCAGCGCGCGGGCCTCGTCCTCGACGGTGAGGCCGTAGCCGGACTTGGTCTCGAAGGTGGTGGTGCCCTGGCGCAGGGCCTCGCGCAGGTAGCGGGTGACGTTGGCTTCGAGTGCCTCGTCGGTGGCGGCGCGGGTCGCGGCGACGGTGGTGCGGATGCCCCCGGCGGCGTACGCCTGCCCGGACATGCGGGCGTTGAACTCCGCGGTGCGGTCGCCCGCGAACACCAGGTGGGAGTGGGAGTCGACGAACCCGGGGATCACGGCCCGGCCGCCGGCGTCGACCCGGTTGTCAGTGGCGGGTGCTTTGCTTGATTCACCGATCCAGGAGACGCGGTCGCCGTCGATGACGACGGCCGCGTCCTGGATCAGTCCGAGGGGGGAACCGTCACCGAGGGAGGGGTCGTTGGTGACCAGGCTGGCGATGTTGGTGATGACGGTGGCCGTCGCCGCGACGGCGTTGTTCGCCGTCGCGGGGGCGGCCGTGGCCGGGGGGCTGTTCGTGGTGTCGGGGCCGCTGTTCATGCTGTTCATGGTGAGGGGGGTCTCCTTCAGCGGTGTCGGCCGCTTCGGCGGGTTCGGCCGCTTCAGCGGTGCAGCGCGGCGATCGAGTCCGTCAGGGCCCGGGGCACGTCGGGTACGAGGCGGTGAACCCCGTCCCGTACGACGTGGCGGCCACCCACGACCGTATGGCGCACATCCGCGGCCGACGCGGCGAATACCGCTGTCTCGGCTGCCAGACGCGGCACCGGTCCCGCTGTCCTGACCGTGTCGAGGGCGATCGTCGTGAAGTCGGCGAGCGCCCCGGCTTCGAGGCGGCCGGCGTCGGGCCAGCCGAGGGCGGCGTGCCCTTCGGCGGTGGCGGCGTGCAGCAGCGCGGCGGCCGTCCAGTGGCCGCGGGTGCGGGAGCGGAGGCGCTCGTCGAGCTCCATCGCCCGCGCCTCCTCCAGGAGGTCGATCACCGCGTGGCTGTCGCTGCCCAGCGACAGGGGCGAGCCGGCCCGCTGGAGGGCGACGGCCGGGCCGATGCCGTCCGCGAGGTCGCGTTCCGTCGTCGGGCACATGCAGGTGCCGGTGCCGGAGCCGCCGAGCAGGGCGATGTCCTCGTCGGTGAGGTGGGTGTTGTGGACGCCGGTGGTGCGCGGGCCGAGCACACCGTGGTCGGCGAGCAGCCGGGTCGGGGTGCGGCCGTGGGCGGCCAGGCAGGCGTCGTTCTCCGCCGTCTGCTCGGAGAGGTGGACGTGCAGCGGCGCCCGGCGGTCGGCGGCCCACCGGACGACCGTGGACAGCTGATCGGCCGGGACGGCGCGTACGGAGTGGATGGCCGCGCCGACGCGGACGCCGTCCCGGTCCTTCAGCCCGGCCGCGCGTTCGGCCCAGGCCTCGGCGGTGCCGTCGGAGAAGCGCTGCTGGTGCCGGTCGGGGGCGGCGCCGAAGCCGGAGGAGAGGTAGACGGTGTCGAGCAGCGTGATGCGGATGCCCGCCTCACCGGCCGCCGCGATCAGTGCCTCGCCCATGGCGTTGGGGTCGGCGTACGGGGTGCCGCCGGGCGCGTGGTGCAGGTAGTGGAACTCGCCGACGGCCGTGATGCCGGCCAGTGCCATCTCCGCGTACACGGCTCGGGCCAGGGCGAAGTAGCTGTCGGGCGTCAGGCGGGAGGCGACCTGGTACATGACCTCGCGCCAGGTCCAGAAGGTGCCGGAGCCCACCTGGACGGTGCCGCGCAGCGCCCGGTGGAAGGCGTGGCTGTGGGCGTTGGCGAGACCGGGGAGGGTGAGGCCGCGCAGGGGGACGGCGCCCGGCGGCGGGGTGCCGGCGCCGGTGCGTACGGCGGTGAGGCGGCCGTCGGACACGTCGAGGGCGACGCCCGGCTCGACGTGGGTGCCGAGCCAGGCGTGTTCGCACCAGTAGGTCAGCCGCACGCCAGTCCCTCCAGTACGTCGGCGAGTGCGAGGACGCCGGCCACGCAGTCGTCCTCGGCCGCGTGTTCGGCCGGGGAGTGGGAGACGCCCGTGGGGTTGCGCACGAACAGCATGGCGGTGGGGACGGACGCCGACAGGATGCCGGCGTCGTGCCCGGCTCCGGTGCCGAGGACCGGGACCTGGCCGCCGAGGATCTTGGCGAGTTCGTCCCGCAGGGCGTGCTCGAACTCGACGACGGGGGTGAAGGATTCGCGGACGACGGTGAGGTCGACGCCCTGGCGGGTGGCGGCCTCGTGGGCGGCCGCCTCGATGCCCGCCACGACCGTGTCCAGCGTCGCCTGGTCGGCCGCGCGGGAGTCCAGCCAGCCGCGCACGAGCGACGGGATGGCGTTGACGCCGTTGGGCTCGACCGCGATCTTGCCGAAGGTGGCGACGGCGCCGGCCAGTTCCGCCTCGCGGCGGGCGGCGAGGACGGTCTCGGCGTATGTGAGCATCGGGTCGCGCCGGTCGGCGAGCCGGGTGGTGCCTGCGTGGTTGGCCTCGCCGTGGAAGTCGTACCGCCAGCGGCCGTGGGGCCAGATCGCGGAGGCGATGCCGACCGCGTCCCCGGTCAGGTCGAGGGCGCGGCCCTGCTCGACGTGGAGTTCGACGAACGCGCCGATGCGGGCGAGGCGCTCGGGGTCGGGGCCGATGGCGTCCGGGTCGTACCCGGCGGCCTCCATGGCCTGCGGCAGGCTCACGCCGTCGCCGTCGCGCAGCCGGTGGGCGGCCTCCTTCGTCAGCTGCCCGGCCGTGAGCCGGGAGCCGACGCAGGCGAGGCCGAAGCGGGCGCCCTCCTCGTCGCCGAAGTTGGTGATGGCGAGCGGCTTGCGGAGGTCGGCGCCCCTGCGGCGCAGCTCGTCGAGCGCGGCGAAGGAGGAGACGACGCCCAGCGGGCCGTCGAAGGCGCCGCCGTCCGGGACGGAGTCCAGGTGGGAGCCCGTGACGACGGCGTCCTCGCCGAGGGGGTCGCCGAGCCAGGCCCACTGGTTGCCGTTGCGGTCGGTCTCGTAGGTGAGCCCGCGTGCCTCGGCCTGCTCCTGGAACCAGGTGCGGCAGTCGGCGTCGGCGCCGGTCCAGGCGTGGCGGCGGTAGCCGCCGCTCGCCGGGTGGCGGCCGATGGGGGCGAGCTCGGCCCACATGGTGTGGAAGGAGGGCGGCTGACCGCCGGCGGGTGGACGGGGGCCGGCGGGGCCGGTCGCGGCGGGGCCGGTCACGACTGGTCGTCCTCCCGCATGGGGACCCGCACGCCGCGCTCGTCCGCGACCTCGTCGGCGCGGTCGTAGCCGGCGTCGACGTGACGGATGACGCCCATGCCCGGGTCGTTGGTGAGGACGCGGCGGATCTTCTCGCCGGCGAGCGGGGTGCCGTCGGCGACGGTGACCTGGCCGGCGTGGATGGACCGGCCCATGCCGACGCCGCCGCCGTGGTGGATGGACACCCAGGAGGCGCCTGAGGCGACGTTCACCATGGCGTTGAGGAGCGGCCAGTCGGCGATGGCGTCGGAGCCGTCCAGCATGGCCTCGGTCTCGCGGTACGGGGAGGCGACGGAGCCGCAGTCGAGGTGGTCGCGGCCGATGGCCAGGGGGGCGGACAGCTCGCCGGAGGCGACCATGTCGTTGAAGCGCTCACCGGCGCGGTCGCGCTCGCCGTAGCCGAGCCAGCAGATGCGGGCGGGCAGGCCCTGGAAGTGGACGCGCTCGCCGGCCATCCTGATCCAGCGGGCCAGCGACTCGTTCTCGGGGAAGAGGTCGAGGATCGCCTTGTCGGTCTTGTGGATGTCGGCGGCGTCGCCGGACAGGGCGGCCCAGCGGAAGGGGCCCTTGCCCTCGCAGAACAGGGGCCGGATGTAGGCGGGTACGAAGCCGGGGAAGGCGAACGCCCGGTCGTAGCCGGCGAGCCGGGCCTCGCCCCGGATGGAGTTGCCGTAGTCGAAGACCTCGGCGCCGGCGTCCATGAAGCCGACCATGGCCTCGACGTGCCGGGCCATCGACTCGCGGGCGCGCTGGGTGAAGTCGGCGGGCTTCTCGGCCGCGTAGGAGGCCATGTCGTCGAAGTCGACGCCGAGCGGGAGGTAGGCGAGCGGGTCGTGGGCGGAGGTCTGGTCGGTGACGATGTCGATGGGAGCGCCCATCTCCAGCATCCGGGGCAGCAGCTCGGCGGCGTTGCCGAGGAGGCCGATGGACAGCGGGCGGCGGGCGTCGCGTGCCTCCACGGCCAGCTGGAGGGCGTGCTCCAGGGAGTCGGCCTTCACGTCCAGGTACCGGTGCTCGATGCGGCGCTCGATGGCGCGCGGGTCGCAGTCGACGCAGATGGCGACGCCGTCGTTCATGGTCACGGCGAGCGGCTGGGCGCCGCCCATGCCGCCGAGGCCGGCGGTGAGGGTGATCGTCCCGGCGAGCGTGCCGCCGAACTTCTTCGCGGCGACGGCGGAGAAGGTCTCGTAGGTGCCCTGGAGGATGCCCTGCGTACCGATGTAGATCCACGAGCCGGCGGTCATCTGGCCGTACATGGTCAGGCCGAGCTGCTCCAGCCGCCGGAACTCCTCCCAGTTGGCCCAGTCGCCGACCAGGTTGGAGTTGGCGATCAGGACGCGGGGCGCCCACTCGTGGGTCTGCATGACGCCGACGGGCCGGCCGGACTGGACGAGCATCGTCTCGTCCTGCTTGAGGGTGCGCAGCGTGCGGACCATCGCGTCGTAGGAGCGCCAGTCGCGGGCGGCCTTGCCGGTGCCGCCGTAGACGACGAGCTTGTCGGGGTGCTCGGCGACCTCGGGGTCGAGGTTGTTCTGCAGCATCCGCAGGGCGGCTTCCTGCTGCCATCCCAGGGCGCTCAGTTCCGTACCGCGCGGGGCCCGTACGGGGCGGGGTCCTGACATGGGGTTGCCTCCTCGGTCGCAGATGGTCGCCTGCGGTTGCAGATTCAGTTATTCACATATTGGCGGGCTGAATAGATGTAGTCAACGGCTGCGCCGCCCGACGCCGGGTGATTGGCTGGAGGGCATGGCTTCGAACCGTCGCGATCAGGCCGTACGAGCAGCAGTCGGCCAAGCCCTCCTCACCGAGTCCCGGCCCGTCGCCGCCCTCCTCGACGTCACCGGCGTCCGCGCCTCCGCCGCCGCCCTGCGCGCCGCCTTCGCCGCCGTCACCGACGCGCCCGTCCTGCACGCCTTCGCCGTCAAGGCGTCCCCGCTCGTCCCGGTCCTGCGCCTGCTGTACGAGGCGGGCCTCGGAGCCGAGGTCGCGAGCCCCGGCGAACTCGCCCTGGCCCGCGCCGCGGGTGTCCCGGCCGACCGCATCGTCCTCGACTCCCCCGCCAAGACCCCCGCCGAGCTGCGCGAGGCGCTGGCCCTCGGCATCGCCGTCAACGCCGACAACCCGCAGGAACTGGCCCGGCTCGACGCCCTCGTCCGGCAGGCGCCGACCCGCTCCCCGCTCGGGCTGCGCGTCAACCCGCAGATCGGCGGCGGCACCATCGACGCCCTGTCCACGGCCACCGCCACCTCCAAGTTCGGCATCGCCCTGCGCGACGAGGGCGCCCGCGCCCGTGTCGTACGGGCCTACCTCGACCGCCCCTGGCTCACCCGCCTGCACACCCACTCCGGCTCGCAGGGCCTGCCCCTGTCGCTCCTCGTCACCGGCGTCAGGGAGGTGTACGAGCTGGCCGAGGAGATCAACGCGGCCGCCGGACGCCACCAGGTCGACACCCTCGACATCGGCGGCGGCCTGCCGGTGAACTTCGCCTCCGACGAGGAGACGCCGACGTACGCCGACTACGCCCGGCTCCTCGCCGAGGAGGTGCCGGGGATGTTCGACGGGCGCTACGGCCTGGTCACCGAGTTCGGCCGGTCGCTGCTGGCCAAGCACGGCACGGTCCTGGCGCGCGTCGAGTACACCAAGACGTCCGGGTCCCGCCCCATCGCCGTCACCCACGCGGGCGTGCAGGTCGCCACCCGGACCGTGTACGACCCCGTCTCGTGGCCGCTGCGGATCGCCGCGTACGACTCCGAGGGGCTGCCCAGGACGGGCGGCCCGGCCGTCGAGCAGGACGTGGCCGGACCGGCCTGCTTCGCCGGTGACCTGCTCGCCGTGAAGCGTCCGCTGCCGCTCCTCGAACCGGGCGACATCGTGGCCGCGCTGGACACCGGGGCCTACTACTTCGCACACCACTACGCGTACAACTCCCTCACCCGGCCGGGCGTGTACGGCTACGTCGCCGGGGAGGACGGGACGGTCCGCTTCGCGACCGTACGCCCGCCGCAGACCGTGGCCGAGATCGTCGCGGAGGCGGGCGGCGGACACCCCGGCGCGCTGCTGACGCACTGACCGGCATCCGCCCGTGCGGCGAGGGCAGAACCATCCCATGACCACCACCGAACAGCCCACGGGGGCACACGAGGAGCCGGCGCTCAAAAGGGTCATCGGGCCGAAACTCCTCATCCTCTTCGTCATCGGCGACATCCTCGGCACCGGGATCTACGCCACCACCGGCAAGGTGGCGGGGAAGGTCGGGGGCGCGCTCTGGCTGCCGTTCGTCATCGGCTTCGCCGTCGCGATCCTGACGGCGGCGTCGTACGTCGAACTCGTCGGCAAGTACCCGAAGGCGGCCGGGGCCGCCCTCTACACCCAGAAGGCGTTCAAGGTCCCCTTCCTGACCTTCATCGTCGCCTTCATGGTCATGTGCTCGGGCCTGTCGTCGGCGAGCGCGGCGGCCCGCGCCTTCAGCGGCGACTACCTGGCCGAGTTCACCGGGGGCGCGGTGCCCCCCACCCTGGTCGCCGTCCTGTTCGTCCTCGCCCTCGCCGCGCTCAACCTGCGGGGCGTGTCGGAGTCCGTGAAGACGAACGTCGTCCTCACCGCGGTGGAGCTGACCGGTCTGGCGGTCATCCTCGCCGTCGGCGCGTGGGCGGTGCTCACCGGCGGCGGGGAGCCCTCGCGGCTGGGCGACTTCCAGGCGAGCGGCACCGGGTACGCGCTGCTCACCAGCGTGCTGGGAGCCACGGCGCTCGGCTTCTTCGCGTTCGTCGGCTTCGAGGACTCGGTCAACATGGCCGAGGAGACGCGCGACCCGGTCCGCACCTTCCCCCGGGCGATCTTCACCGGGGTCGCGGTCACCGGCACCCTCTACGTCCTGGTGGCGCTGATCTCCTCGCTGCTGGTCGACCACCGCACCCTGGAGAAGTCCAGCGGGCCGCTCCTGGAGGTCGTCAGGGCCGGCGGCCTGGACTTCCCGCCCAAGGTCTTCGCGCTCATCGCCCTGTTCGCCGTCACCAACTCGGCGCTCATCAACATCATGATGGCCTCGCGGCTCTGCTACGGCATGGCCAACGAGCGCATCCTGCCGCGCGCCATGGGCCGGGTGCTGCCCCGCCGCCGCACCCCCGTCGTCGGCGTCGTCTTCGTGTCCCTGCTGGCGATCGGTCTGGTCTCGACCGGTGAGATCGAGGGACTCGGCGACACGACGGCCTTCCTGCTGCTGTGCGTCTTCGCGGTGGTCAACATCGCGGTACTGGTACTGCGCCGCGACCGGGTCGAGCACGCGCACTTCCGTACTCCGACGGCGCTGCCGGTCCTCGGCGCGGTCACCGCCCTGATCCTCGCGAGCCCGCTCGCCGACCGGGACGCCGAGGTGTACGTCCGCGCCGGGGTCCTGGTGGCGATCGGCGTGGGGCTGTGGGCCGTCAA
>NZ_JBWKJV010000032.1:0-64460 GCF_056432045.1 Streptomyces sp. NPDC045701
GGACCCGCGACCCGCCCCACGGGAAACAGGGCCCCCCCCCCCCCCCCCCCCCCCCCACCCCCCCCCCACCCCCCCCCCCCCCCCCCCCGGGGGGGCCCCCCCCCCCCCGCGCCGTGCCGGTCAGCGCATCAGGACGCCCGCGCCCTCACCGGTCGCCTCCGTGGGCATAGCGACCAGCCCCAGGTCGGCGCCCGCCGCCAGCAGGCGGTGCGTCGGCAGTATCCGGACCGTGTACCCGAACGGGCCCGTCCGGTCGAGGGTGAGGGGGCCCTCGTAGACCCAGCGTCCCTGCTGGTCCGGTCCACCCGCCGGTTTCAGCGGCACCGTCTGGGCGTCCCGCAGCCGGTCGTCGGTGTCGACCCGGCCCGCGACCGCCTGGACCTCGACGTCCTCCGGCTGGAGGTCCCCGAGGGCGACCCGGACCCGCAGCGCCAGGGTCGAGCCGAGCTCCGCGACGCCGTTGGCCTCGTCGACCTCGACGTGGTCGACCGCCACGAGCGGCCACGCGGCCCGCACCCGGGCCTTCCACACGGCCAGTTCACGGGCCGCGTCGGTGGTCAGCGACCGGTGGGCGAGGGCGGCCGGCGCGTACAGCCGCTCCACGTACTCCCGCACCATCCGGCCCGCCAGCACCTTCGGGCCCAGGTTGGCGAGCGTACGGCGGACCATCTCGATCCACCGCTCGGGCAGCCCGTTCGCGCCCCGGTCGTAGAAGCGGGGCGCGACGCGCTTCTCGATCAGCTCGTAGAGCGCGTTCGCCTCCAGGTCGTCGCGCCGGTCCTCGTCCAGCGTCGGGCCGTCGGCGGTCGGGATGGCCCAGCCGAAGTCCGGCTCGTACCACTCGTCCCACCAGCCGTCCAGCACCGACAGGTTGAGACAGCCGTTCAGGGCCGCCTTCATCCCGGACGTGCCGCATGCCTCCAGCGGGCGCAGCGGGTTGTTCAGCCACACGTCGCAGCCCGGGTAGAGCTTCTGCGCCATGCCCATGCCGTAGTCGGGCAGGAAGACGATGCGGTGGCGTACGCGCGGGTCGTCGGCGAACCGCACCAGTTCCCGCACCAGCCGCTTGCCGCCGTCGTCCGCCGGGTGGGCCTTCCCCGCCACGACGATCTGCACCGGCCGCTCCGGGTGCAGCAGCATCTCCGTCAGCCGGTCCTGGTCCCGCAGCATCAGCGTCAGACGCTTGTACGAGGGGACCCGGCGGGCGAAGCCGATGGTCAGGATGTCGGGGTCCAGGACGCCGTCGATCCAGCCCAGCTCGGCGGAGCCGGCGCCCCGCTGCCGCCAGGAGGCGCGCAGCCGGGTCCGTACCTCCGTCACCAGCTGGTCGCGCAGTTCGCGGCGCAGGTCCCAGATCTCGTAATCGGCGATCTCGCCGACGGCGTCCCACCGCTGGGCGCCGCCGACGCTCAGGGCGTCCTCGGCGCGCTGGGTGCCGATCCTGCGGGCACCGAGCCGGAACACCTCGGGCGCCACCCAGGTCGGGGCGTGGACGCCGTTGGTGATGGAGGTGATCGGTACCTCGTCGGCGTCGAAGCCGGGCCACAGGCCGGCGAACATCCCGCGGCTGACGGCGCCGTGCAGGGTGGACACGCCGTTGGCGCGCTGGGCGAGGCGCAGGCCCATGACGGCCATGTTGAAGAGGTTGGGCTCACCGCCGGGGTAGGTCTCCATGCCGAGCTGGAGGACCCGCTCGACGTCGACGCCGGGCAGCTCCGCGCCATCGCCGAAGTGGCGGGCGACGAGCTCGCGGTCGAACCGGTCGATGCCGGCCGGGACGGGCGTGTGGGTGGTGAAGACCGTGCCCGCCCGGACGGCCTCCAGCGCGGCGTCGAACTCGACGCCCTCCCCGCTCAGTTCCCGGATGCGCTCCAGGCCGAGGAAACCGGCGTGCCCCTCGTTGGTGTGGAACACCTCGGGCGCGGCGTGGCCGGTGAGCTCGCAGTACGCGCGTACCGCCCGGACACCTCCTATTCCCAGCAGCATCTCCTGGAGCAGCCGGTGCTCGCTGCCGCCGCCGTAGAGGCGGTCGGTGACGTTGCGCTCGGAGGGGCCGTTCTCCTCGACGTCCGAGTCGAGCATCAGCAGCGGTACGCGGCCGACCTGCGCCACCCAGATGTGGGCGTGCAGGCAGCGGCCGGCCGGCAGGGCGAGGGAGACCCGTACGGGGGAGCCGTCCGTCCGCCGCAGCAGGCTGACGGGCATCTCGTTGGGGTCCAGCAGGGGATAGTGCTCCTGCTGCCAGCCGTCCCGGGAGAGGGACTGGCGGAAGTAGCCGTGGCGGTACAGCAGGCCGACGCCGATGAGCGGTACGCCCAGGTCGGAGGCGGCCTTCAGGTGGTCGCCGGCGAGGATGCCGAGGCCGCCGGAGTACTGCGGCAGGGCGGCGGTGACACCGAACTCGGGCGAGAAGTAGGCGACGGCGGCGGGCAGGTCGCCGTCCGGCAGGGAGTGGTTCTGGTACCAGCGGCGGCCGCGCAGGTAGTCGTCGAGGTCGTCCGCGGCGGCGGACAGGCGGCGCAGGAAGCGCCGGTCGCGGGCGAGCTCGGCGAGCCGGGTGCCGGACACGGAGCCCAGCAGCCGGACGGGATCGCAGCCGGCCGCCCGCCACCCCTCGGGGTCGACGGCCTGGAACAGTTCACGGGTCTCGGCGTGCCAGGACCAGCGCAGGTTGCGCGCGAGGTCGCTGAGCGGCCGGAGCGGGTCGGGGAGGACGGGGCGCACGGTGAATCGACGGATTGCCTTCACGTGTTCCACCTTCGCAGGGCAGGTACGTTTCGGGGCGGACGCACCACGGTGTGCGTCCGCCTTCACCCTTCGACGTTATCGGCACGCCGCCCTCCGCAACCACGGCGCACTCAGGGGGGCGCGTTCACGGCGCGCTCACCGGGACCTCGTACGGGGACCCGGCGTTGACCGTCTCCGCGTCGAACGCGCCGGTCGCGGCGTATCGGGCGGCGATTTCTCGCCGTTCTCGCGGCGGGATCACGTCGTCGATGTCGGTGAAGCCGCCGGGGGCGCGCCGGTGGGCCAGATTGATGACGACTTCCGGGCCCAGGTGCCGGTTGGCGCGCTGAAGCTCCGTCATGGCGGGGCGCCGGTCCGCCTCGTAGGCGGCGAGGGCGTCGGCCGGGTCGGGGTGCCGGGACATGGCGTGGGCGAGGGCCCGGCCGTCGATGATCGACTGGGTGGCGCCGTTGGAGCCGATGGGGTACATGGCGTGGGCGGCGTCGCCGATCAGGGTGGTGCGGCCGTGGCTCCAGCGCGGCAGGGGGTCGCGGTCGACCATGGGGTACTCGTAGGCGGCGCCGGCGGCGCGCAGGACGTCGGGGACGCTCACCCCGTCGAACTCCCAGCCCTCGAAGTGGTGGAGGAAGTCCGTCACCGGTACGGCCCGGTTCCAGTCCCCGTGTGCGGCGGCGGCGGTGCTGTCGGCGGGCATCGCCACCGCCCAGTTCACGAGGACGTCCCCACCGGGGCGCTCGGTCATCGGGTACACGACCGCCTTGCGCCGGTCGTCGCCCGCGATGAGCATGAACGTTCCGGCCCGGCGCGGGTCCATCCGGGAGACGCCGCGCCACACCAGCATGCCGTTCCAGGGCGGCTCGCCCTCGCGCGGGTTCAGCGCGGCACGGACCGCGGAGCGGATGCCGTCGGCGCCGACCAGTACGTCCGGCTCCAGTGACGCCCGTCCGCCCCCGGTGCCCTCGTGGTGGGCGAGTCTCAGCCGCGGGCGGCCGTCGGGGCGCTGCCCCACACCCGTCACCCGGACACCGGTGACGATCGCGGAGGGGCCGAGCCGGCGGCGTACCGCGTCGGCGAGGACCCGCTGGAGCGTGCCGCGGTGGACGGACAGCTGGGGCCAGTGGTACCCGGCGCGCAGCCCGCGCGGCTCGCGGGAGATCAGTGCGCCGGAGCGGTGGTAGTAGCGCAGCTCCCGGGTGCGTACGGCGTCGGCCTCCAGCGCGTCGAGGAGGCCGAGCGCGTCCAGTTCGCGGACGGCGTTGGGCATGAGGTTCAGCCCCGCGCCGAGCGGCCGGATCTCCTGGGCGGCCTCCACGACGGTGACGCGGGGGAACCCTGCGGCGTGCAGGGCGAGCGCGGCGGTCAGTCCGGCGACACCGCCGCCGGCGATGAGGACGTGCGGGGTCATCGCCGCTCCCCGCACCCGGCGGTGGGGCGCGGCCGCTGGGTGGCCTGACGCACCAGCGTCTCGTTGTCCCGGGTCAGGTCGAGTACCGAGCGCAGCAGCGCGACGGGCGCGCCGCCGCTGCCCTCCTCGTAGAGCCGCAGGTCGTCGCTGTAGGCCTTGCGGGCGATGCCGATGTGGCGGGCGCGGAACGTCTTGAGGATGCGCAGCACCCGTGCCAGCGAGTGGGTGGAGGCGACGAGCTGGGGCGGCAGCCGGTGCACGGTCTCCCAGCTCAGGGCGGCGGACAGTTTGCTGACGGCGGAGACGCCGCCCTTGTGCGCGGCGTGGAAGGCCCGCCACGACGGGAGGCTGTACTCGACGGACTCGGCGAGGAAGGCGTCGTAGCCGGGGTGGGGGCGGTCGCACTGCCAGACCGTCAGGTCGACGAGCCAGAGCGGCACCTGGGCGGCTGCCGGGCCGAGGTAGGCGCGGCCGGCGACGTCGACCTCCTCGAAGTAGGGGCGCAGGGTGCGGGCGAAGTAGGACGGCGAGACGTTGTCGATGGTGAAGTCGATGGAGTCGACCATCGCCTGGACGTGCTGTGCGGTGCGGTCCAGGGCGAGGGCGAAGCCCGGGTCGTACGGTTCGAGGCGGGCCAGCTGGCCGCAGGTGTCCAGGGCGGCGACCAGGCTGGGGAAGACCATCCGGACGGCCTCCTGGAGGTGGGCCTCCATCTCGTGGCCGGTGTACATCCGCTGCCGGGAGCCGAGCGGGTTCCAGGTGGTGTAGTGGTGCACGGTGTCCCGGGGCACCATGTCGGTGCGCCGGGCCAGCTCCTCCAGCACGGGGAGGACCTCGGGGACGACGGCGACCGGCTGGACGCCGTGCCGTTTGAGGGAGCCGAGCAGCATGCCGAGGTCCCGCATCGCGGCGAGCGCCTCGATGACGCACCACTCGGCGGCCCGGTCGAGGTCGGGTACGAGGGTACGCAGGGCGACGGTGAGCGCGGGCACGTCGGCGTCGCGGTTCATCGCGGGGAGCGCGGCGAGCAGGGCGTCGGCGCCGAGCGGGTCGGCCTCACGTATCTCGGTGATGCGGTAGCGCGGTTCGGCGCAGGTATCCAGACACGGCGCGACAAGGTCGTACAGGGTCAACGGGATGCCCCCCTCGGGCAGTGTGGGTTCGGGAGTGGCGCGGCGCCGGCTGGTCAGGCGGTCACCGCGGGTCGCCCACCCGGTCCTGGCGTGGCGGCGCCGGTGCGGGCGCGGGCAGGCTCAGCCGCACGGACAGCACTGCGGCCGCTGCGGCGAACGCGGCGCCGACGAGCAGCGCCGCTTGGTAGCCCGCGGTTTCGGCCTGGGGTGTGGCCGTGCCGGTGCGGGTGGTGGCCACGGCCACGAGGACGGCCAGGCCCAGGACGGATCCGAACTGCTGACTGGTGTTGATCAGCCCGGAGGCCAGGCCGGTCTCCTCTGGCGCGGCCTCTGCCGTGGCGGCCACATTGGTGGTGACCATGACCAGCGGCAGGGCGGCCCCCAGCACCAGGCTGGGTGCGAGGACGGTGGTGGTGAAGGTGCCGTCGGCGCTCAGGGCCAGGGCGAGCCAGACCATCCCGGCGAGCAGCAGCCCGAAGCCGAGGGTCATGGTCCGGCCGAGGCCGAGACGGAGGATGAGGCGGCCGGTCAGCGGGGCGGTGGCCACGACGACCAGGGAGAGCGGGAGCAGCCCGAGTCCACCGGCCAGCGGGGACTGCTCCAGCACGCTCTGGAGGTAGAGGCTGACCAGGAAGAACATGGGGAACAGCGCCATCTGGGCGAGGGCGCTCAGGCCGTTGGCGAGGCGCAGCGCGGGCCGCTTCAGCACGGCGGGCGGTACGAGGGGCCGGGCGGCTCGGGTCTGTACGACGGCGAAGGCGGCGAGCAGGGCGAGCCCGGCGGCGCCCGCCAGCGGGCTGCGGCCGACGAGCGCGTAGGCGACGAGGCCGAGGCCGCCGGTGGCGGTGAGGGCACCGAGCAGGTCGAATCCGGGCTCGGTGCCGCGCGTCCGGCCGTCGAGGAGGTGTGGCGCGAGGGCGCCGAGCACCGCGGCGACGGCCACGTTCAGCCAGAAGGTGGAACGCCAGCCGAGCAGGTCGGTGAGGACCCCGCCCAGGACGGTACCGAGGACGCCGCCGAGGCCGCCCATCGCGGCGAAGGCGCCGAGCGCCCTGTGCCGGGCGGGGCCGTGCGGGAAGAGGATCAGCAGCAGGGCGAAGGCGGCGGCGGCCGCGAGTGCCGCCCCGACCCCCTGCGCGGCGCGGGCGGCGATCAGCGCGCCGGTCGACTGCGCGAGGCCGCCGGCGGCGGAGGCGGTGGCGAGCAGGGCGAGTCCGACGGTGAACAACCGCCGGTGGCCGAACAGGTCGGCGGTGCGGCCGCCGAGGAGGAGCAGTCCGCCGAAGGTGATGAGGTAGGCGTTGGCCACCCAGGACAGGCCCTCGGACCCGGTTCCCAGGTCCCGGCCGACGGACGGCAGTGCCACGTTGATGATCGCCGTGTCCATGATCATCAAGAGCTGGGTGGCCGCCAGCAGCGCGAGCGCGCCGCGCTTCCCCCCCGCGCCGCTCACCGGTCACCCCCGGCCCGGGTCCACCCGGGGTCGGCGGGCCGGGCGGTCCGGCACGGGGAGCTCGGAGGTCGGACCGCGCGCCCGCCCCGCGCGCACTGCCCCGGGTCGGCCGCGCGCAGCCGGGCCGGCGCGGTCATCGGGCGCCCCCGAGGTCGTAGCCGTCCAGGCAGCTCTGGGCGAGGGCCTCGCAGGCGGGGCCGCCGCCCTCCCATGCCTGCTGGGTGAGGTAGACGTGCGGGGCGCCGTGGTAGAAGCGTTCGTACTGCTCGTGGCGGCCGGCGAACTCCGAACCGAGCGCGTCCCAGGCCAGCTTCAGCAGCTTGACGCGGTCCTCGGCCGGGGTGCCGGGCGAGCGGATGTACTTGCGGATCAGCGGGCCCAGCTCGGGGTGCAGCAGGTCCTGGCCCGACGCGGGCAGCTGGATCACCCCGCCGCCCGCCAGCAGCTTGATCTCCTGGAGGGCCTGCGGATACAGCTCACCGGCCATGATGCGCTGCGCGAAGGAGATGTCCTTGCCGGGCGCGACGCCGCCGCGGCCGCCGTCGACCTCCTGGCACGACGCCTCGGCGGCCAGCACGAACGCCTTGGCCTGCGCGACGCGGCCGAGGAGACGGCCGATGACCTGGGTGACGGGCGGCAGCTCGTAGGTGTTGTTGGCCTTGGTGATCAGGATCGCGATGCCGGTGAGGAACTCCAGCTTCGTCCAGAACCGGGTGGCGGCCTGGTGGACGAAGTTCAGGTACGCGGGGGTCCGCCACCACATGCGGAACGACACGTCGACGTTCCGGTACACCAGGACCCGTTCCCACGGCACGAACACGTCGTCGCACACCAGCAGGGCGTCGTTCTCGTCGAAGCGGGAGGAGAGCGGGTTGTCGAAGACGCTGCGGGCCTGCGCCTCGTACGAGGTACGGGAGACGAACCTCAGCCCCGGCGTACCGACCGGGACGGAGAAGCACACCGCGTGCTCGACGTCCTGCGGGGCGAGCGGCTCGATGGTGCCGACGATCACCTCGTTGCCGAAGGCCGCGGCGGTGCCGATCATCTTGGCGCCGCGCACCACGATCCCGCCGTCCTTCTCGGCGACGACCCGCACCACCAGGTCGTCCTCCTCCTGCCCGGAGGCGGACCGGGTGCGGTCGATCTGCGGGTTGGTGATGGTGAAGGCCGGGTACAGGTCGCCCTCGGCGAGGCGCCGGTGGTACGCGAGGGCGGCGGCCGATCCGTCGTACGCCTCCGTCGCGAACAGGGACGGCAGCGCCGCGAAGCCCGCCGCGCCGCCCGCCATGTAGTCGGGTGTGCGGCCCAGGAACCCGAAGCTCGCCTCCGCCCACACCTTGTACGCCTCGCGGCGGGCGACGAGGTCCCCGTACGAACGGGGGATCGCGAAGGCCCGGTGGACGCCCCCCTGGGTGAGGACCGGGGTGTACTGGGAGTCGTGCGCCAGGTCGTACAGGCGGGCGATCGAGGCGGCGGTGTTGCGGAACGCCGGGTGCGCGGTGACGTCCCCGACCCGCTCCCCGTCGAGCCATATCTCCCGGCCGTCGGGCAGCGACGCCAGATACTCCTGACCGGACCTCGTCACCGTTTCTCCTCCTGCGGACGTCATCGCCGCAGGAGAGCCTGTCCGCTGGTCCACACCTACGGCAATGAACGTCCGTCCAATGGTCCTTAAGAACCGGCCAGCCGACGGCCGGAAACCATTACGCGGCGCTCGCCGAACCCGCCCGGTACTCACCCGGAGTGACGCCGAACCATTTGCGGAAGGCAAGGTGGAAACCGACCGCGCTCTGGTAGCCGACCCGCTCCGGCACCGCCGACTGCGGCAGGGACGTCTCGCCGAGCAGCCGCGCCGCCTCCTGCATCCGCCGCCCGGTCAGGTGGCGGGCCGGCGCCTCGCCGACCAGGGCGCGGAACGCGGCCGTGAACGCGGAGCGGGACATGCCGACCTCGCGGGCGAGCGACTCGATGGTCCACGGCTCGGCGAAGCGGGTCGCGATCATCACCAGGGCGCGGCTGACCCCCGGGTGGCGCAGGACCGGCAGGGAGGCCGGGTTCTCGGCGAACTCCCGCAGCAGCGGGCGCAGCGCGAGCACCAGGGCCATCTCGAAGGCCCGCAGCGTGATCAGCCGGTCGCCGGGGCCGATGGGCCGGTCGGGGGCGGCGAGCAGCCGCAGGGTGTCGCGCAGCAGGGGCTCGCGGTCGACCTGCGAGCCGTCCAGCACCAGGGCCCAGGGCAGCGCCTTGTACAGACCGGTGGCGGCGCTGGCATCGTAGTGGAGCCCGGCGCACAGCAGCCGGCTCTCCGGCCCGGTGCCGCCGATGCGGATCTCGCCGGAGGTGCCGGGCTGGCGTTCGGGCAGCACCGCCTTGAGCGGAACGCCCTGCCGGTCGGGCCGGTCGGCGAGCCGGTGCGCGGTACCGGTGGGAAAGACGGCCAGGTCACCGGCGTGGAGTTCCTGAGGTGGCTGGCCGTCGGCGGTGATCCAGCAGCCGCCCTCGACGATGTAGTGGAGGACGGCGCACCCCTGCTCGGCGTCGCCCTCGATCGCCCAGGGGGCACTGACGTGCCAGCGGCTGTCGAAGACGCCGGTGAGGCGCAACGGTTGCAACAGCTCACTGAGGAGGTCGTCGTTCCGGTCGTCGTTCCCGGTTTCGGTGCGCACGGTGTCCATGGACGATCCTTCAACCCCCGCCCCGAATTGTTAATTGATCGGCCAAAGCCGCCGCCGCCAGCCTGTGAGGAGCCGTCATGGCAGCAGTCACACCCTATCGAAGGGCCAATCAGGCATATGTCCGAGCCAATGTCCGAGCAGAATCAGATGCGGGTAGCAGTGGTCGGCGCGACCGGTTTCCAGGGCGGGGCGGTCGCCCGGCTGTTGACGGAGCGTGACCACCGGGTCCGTACCCTGTCCCGGCGTCCCCAGGGCGACCGGCCTCCGCTGCCCGGCGTCTCGTGCGCCACGGGCGACCTCGGCGACGCCGAGGCCGTGCGCCAGCTCTTCACCGGCGCGACGCACGCGGCGGTGGTGATGCCGCTGGTGTACGAGGCGATGCGGGTGCGCGCCTACGCCCGGAACATCGCCGACGCCGCCGTGGAGGCCGGGGTGCGGCGGCTGGTGTACAACGCCAACACCCGGGTGCCGCGCACGCCCACGGAGGTGGCGGCGTTCGAGACGCGCCGGATCGCCGAGGAGGAGCTGCGGGAGAGCGGCGTACCACTGGTGGTGCTGCGCCCGCCGGTCTACCTGGACAACCTCTTCAGCCCGTGGAACGGCCCGGCCCTGGTCAACGAGGGCATCCTCGCCTATCCGCTGTCGGCCGACGTGCCGGCGGCGTGGCTGTCGCACCGGGACCTGGCCCACGCGGTGTACGCGGCGCTCACCGTGCCGGGCCTGGAGGGCCGGGTGTACGACATCGGCGGCGCCCGGACCCTGACGGGTGACGAGCTGGCGGAGGAGTTCGGCAAGGGCCTGGGCCGTGCGGTGCGGTACCGGGCGCTGGCGCCACACGTCTTCGAGCAGGCCCTCGCGCAGGCCATCGGCCCGGCGGGGGCGGCCGGGGTGGCGGGTATCTACCACCACATGGCGGCAGGCCGGGATCCGCTGCTGCTGGCCGGGGACGACGGCCTGTCCGCCCGGGCCCTGTCGGTGACGCCGGCTCAGGTGGACGAGTGGGTGGCGCGCCAGCCGTGGCAGATCTGGGCGAGCGATCCGGAGGAGCGGGGCGCCCAGACGCTCACCTGAACGCCACCGGACACACCCGAGCAGGAACCGGCCTCCATTTTCCACTCGAACGGGGCCGGTTCTTTTCGTGTTCACCTACGCCCGGAGTAGTTAACAACGCGCCGGATTGCCTACCCGAAGGGTGTGGGTAGGGCTCCACCGGTACCCGCCCACCCGAGTGAACCCGGACAGGAGCGGTGATGCCTGCGCTCTGCCACTCGTCAACGGAGCAAGTACAAAGAGCGATACCCGTTACGCAACCCTCAGGTGATGCCGTGAACCCGCTGATTGGTCGCATTCCCGTTCTCGATGTACGCCCGCTCGTCGACTGCGGCAGAAGGCCCGCCAAGGCGGTGGTCGGCGAAACCTTCCAGATTACGGCCACGGTGTTCCGCGAAGGCCATGACGCCGTGGCCGCGAACGTGGTGCTGACGGACCCGGCCGGACGCTCCGGCCCCTTCACCCCGATGCGCGAACTGGCGCCCGGTACCGACCGCTGGGGCGCCGAGGTCACTCCGACGGCCGAAGGGCGGTGGACCTACACCGTCGAGGCCTGGAGCGACCCGGTCGCCACCTGGCGCCACACCGCCGGCATCAAGATCCCGGCCGGCATCGACACCGACCTGGTGCTGGCCGAGGGCGCCGCGCTGCACGAGCGGGCCGCCGACGGCGTACCGAAGGGCGAGGGCCGCGAGGCCGTGCTCGCCGTGGTGGACGCCCTGCGCGACGAACGGCGCTCCCCCCAGGACCGGCTCGCCGCCGCCCTGGACACCGGGGCCGTCCAGGCGCTCGCCGCCCATCCGCTGCGCGAACTGGTCTCCGTGTCACGGCCGTTGCCGTTGCTCGTGGAGCGCGAGCGGGCGCTGTACGGCTCGTGGTACGAGATGTTCCCGCGCTCCGAGGGGGCCCGGGAGATCGACGGGCGGATGGTCTCGGGAACCTTCCGTACGGCCATGGAGCGACTTCCGGCCATCGCCGCGATGGGGTTCGATGTCCTGTATCTGCCGCCCATCCACCCCATCGGCACCACCCACCGCAAGGGTCCCAACAACACCCTGGTGGCCGGCCCGGACGACGTCGGCGTGCCCTGGGCGATCGGCTCGCCCGCGGGCGGCCACGACGCCGTCCACCCGGACCTCGGGACCATCGAGGACTTCGACGCCTTCGTCGAACGGGCGCGCGAGCTGAGGCTGGAGGTGGCGCTGGACTTCGCGCTCCAGTGCTCGCCGGACCACCCGTGGGTGAAGAAGCGCCCGGCGTGGTTCCACCACCGGCCGGACGGCACCATCGCGTACGCCGAGAACCCGCCGAAGAAGTACCAGGACATCTATCCCGTAGCCTTCGACCGGGACATGCGGGGTATCGTCCGCGAGACGCTGCGGGTCCTGCGGTACTGGATGGCGCACGGGGTGCGTATCTTCCGGGTCGACAACCCGCACACCAAGCCAGTGGTGTTCTGGGAGAAGGTCATCGGGGCGATCAACAAGACCGACCCGGACGTGATCTTCCTGGCCGAGGCATTCACCCGCCCCGCCATGATGCACACCCTCGGCGCGATCGGCTTCCAGCAGTCGTACACGTACTTCACCTGGCGCAACAACAAGCAGGAGCTCACCGAGTACCTCACCGAGCTGTCCGGCGACGCCGCCGCGTACATGCGGCCGAACTTCTTCGTGAACACCCCGGACATCCTGCACGCCTACCTCCAGCACGGCGGGCGCCCCGCCTTCGAGGTCCGGGCGGTCCTCGCCGCCACCATGTCGCCCACGTGGGGGGTGTACGCCGGGTACGAGCTGTGCGAGAACACCCCGGTGCGGGAGGGCAGCGAGGAGTACCTCGACTCCGAGAAGTACCAACTGCGCCCCCGCGACTGGCAGTCCGCCGAGCGCGAGGGCCGCACCATCGCCCCGCTGATCACCAGCCTGAACCGGATCCGGCGCCGCAACGCCGCCCTGCGGCAGCTGCGCTCGGTGCACTTCCACCACACCGACGACGACGCCGTCATCGCGTACAGCAAGCGAGCGGGTTCGAACATTGTTCTGACGGTCGTCAACCTCGACCCGCGCCACACCCACGAGGCGACGGTGTCGTTGGACATGCCGGAACTCGGCCTCGACTGGCACGAGACCGTGCCGGTGCGCGATGAGCTCACCGGTGAGACCTATCACTGGGGCAGGGCCAACTATGTGCGCCTCGAGCCGGGCGTCACGCCCGCGCACATCCTCGTCCTGCGACCGTCCCCGCCGATCGGAGGGTCACCCACATCATGATCGTCAACGAGCCCGTCCACGACACGTTCGAGGACACCCCGGCGAAGGACCGCGATCCCGACTGGTTCAAACGAGCCGTCTTCTACGAGGTTCTGGTGCGTTCGTTCCAGGACAGCAACGGCGACGGCGTCGGCGACCTCAAGGGCATCACCGCCAAGCTGGACTACCTGCAGTGGCTCGGGGTCGACTGCCTCTGGCTCCCGCCGTTCTTCAAGTCCCCCCTGCGGGACGGCGGTTACGACGTATCGGACTACACCTCCGTACTGCCCGAATTCGGCGACCTGGCCGATTTCGTCGAGTTCGTCGATGCCGCCCACCAGCGCGGCATGCGAGTGATCATCGACTTCGTGATGAACCACACCAGCGACCAGCACCCGTGGTTCCAGGAATCCCGCAGCGACCCCGACGGCCCCTACGGCGACTACTACGTCTGGGCCGACGACGACAAGCAGTTCCAGGACGCGCGGATCATCTTCGTCGACACCGAGACGTCCAACTGGACCTTCGACCCGGTGCGCAAGCAGTACTACTGGCACCGGTTCTTCTCCCACCAGCCCGACCTCAACTACGAGAACCCGGCCGTGCAGCAGGAGATCCTGTCCGCGCTGCGGTTCTGGCTCGACCTGGGCATCGACGGGTTCCGCCTGGACGCCGTGCCCTACCTGTACCAGCAGGAGGGCACCAACTGCGAGAACCTTCCGGCCACCCACGCCTTCCTCAAGCGCGTCCGCAAGGAGATCGACGCCGCCTACCCGGACACCGTGCTCCTGGCCGAGGCCAACCAGTGGCCCGAGGACGTCGTCGACTACTTCGGCGACTACGCGGCCGGCGGCGACGAGTGCCACATGGCGTTCCACTTCCCGGTGATGCCGCGCATCTTCATGGCGGTGCGCCGGGAGTCGCGCTACCCCGTCTCCGAAGTCCTGGCCAAGACCCCGGCGATCCCGGTGAACTGCCAGTGGGGCATCTTCCTGCGCAACCACGACGAGCTGACGCTCGAAATGGTCACCGACGAAGAGCGCGACTACATGTACGCGGAGTACGCCAAGGACCCGCGCATGCGGGCCAACATCGGCATCCGCAGGCGGCTGGCCCCGCTCCTCGACAACGACCGCAACCAGATCGAGCTTTTCACCGCGCTGCTGCTGTCCCTGCCCGGCTCGCCGATCCTCTACTACGGCGACGAGATCGGGATGGGCGACAACATCTGGCTGGGCGACCGCGACGGCGTCCGCACCCCCATGCAGTGGACGCCCGACCGCAACGCGGGCTTCTCGTCCTGCGACCCGGGACGGCTGTACCTGCCGACGATCATGGATCCGGTCTACGGCTACCAGGTCACCAACGTCGAGGCGTCCATGGCGTCGCCGTCGTCCCTGCTGCACTGGACGCGGCGGATGATCGAGATCCGCAAGCAGAACCCGGCCTTCGGCCTCGGTTCTTACACCGAGCTGCCGTCGTCCAACCCGGCGGTCCTCGCGTTCCTGCGCGAGTACGGGGACGACCTGGTGATGTGCGTGCACAACTTCTCGCGGTTCCCGCAGCCGACGGAGCTGGACCTGCGGCGGTTCAACGGGATGCACCCGGTGGAGCTGATCGGCGGGGTGCGCTTCCCCGCGATCGGCGAATGGCCGTACCTGCTCACCCTCGCGGGGCACGGCTTCTACTGGTTCCGCCTCCGCAAGGACACCGCGAAGCCGGGCACCGGCAGAACGGTCACGGAGGCGTCGGTGGCGCCGGGCAAGCCCGGCTCGGCCACCACCGGCATGGCGGCCAGAACCC
Source organism: Streptomyces sp. NPDC045701 (assembly GCF_056432045.1). NCBI lineage: Bacteria > Bacillati > Actinomycetota > Actinomycetes > Kitasatosporales > Streptomycetaceae > Streptomyces > Streptomyces sp. NPDC045701. The sequence goes on from NZ_JBWKJV010000032.1 coordinate 14,517, forward strand.
CCGTGGCCCCCGCCGCCACGGACTCGGCTCCCGGGGCGCCCGCGCCCGCCGGGGCGCCCGACGGACCGTCACCGGGCGCGGCACCCGAACCGCCGGCGGGCAAGGCGCGGCCCGTGGTGACCGACCGGTCCGCCGGCCGGGCGGCCTGGAAGGAGTGAGGACATCAGGGCGGGGCGTTTCCGTCGCCCCGCCCTGGGCACTCTCCCCCTCATACGTCGATTCGGGTCTATCTCGACCATCCCCGCCCGACACGTCCCGCACAGCCGGACAGCACTCGCCGCATTCCGGGACACTCTGCACGTTCTGTGCATTTCGTAGTGCCCGGGGAAAGGACGCGCTGCCATGTCGGAGACCGCATCCACCGCCCGGGCCCCGGTCGCCCTGCTCCCCTCACTGGTGCCACTGCTCCACGAATGGCTGCCACGCCAACGCTGGTTCGCCGGCAAGGGGCGCCCCGTCACCGGTTTCGCCCTGGTCTCGGTGACCGAACTGCTCCCGCTCGACTCCACCGGCCCCGGCCTGCTGCACCTGCTCGTGCGGGTCCAGCAGCCGGGCCCCGACGCAGCCGCCCAGGGCGACTGCTACCAACTGCTGCTGGGCGTCCGGACCAGCCTGCCGCCGCAACTCGCGTCGGCCCGGATCGGCCGCGTCCAGGACGGCCCGCTCGCCGGGCGCACGATCTACGAGGGGCTCAACGATCCACGGCTCGCCGCGCTCCTGCTGGAACGATTGCGCACACCCGGCCCGCTGGGTCCGCTGCGGTTCTCCGGGACCGTCGCCATCCCGGAGGGCCTCACGCCCCGCGTCCTGGACGCCGAGCAGTCCAACTCCTCGCTGGTGTACGGCGATTCGTACATCCTGAAAGTGTTCCGCCGGGTCTACCCGGGCGCCAACCCGGACCTGGAGCTGCCGCTCGCGCTCGCCCGTGCCGGCTGCTCCCGCGTCCCGGCGCCCGTCGCCTGGTACGAGACCGGCAACGGCCGGCCGGAGGCCAGCACCCTGGGCGTGCTCCAGCCGTACCTGCGCGGATCCAGGGACGGCTGGCGGCTCGCCCTGGACGCGCTCGGCACGGGGAGCGACTTCACCACCGAGGCGCGGGCGCTCGGCCGGGCCACCGCCGAGGTGCACACCGCGCTGGCCGACGCCCTGCCGACGGTCGCCCTGGGCCGCCCGCAGACCGAGAACCTGGTCCACGGGATGAGCCGCCGCCTGGACGCCGCCGCGCAGGCGGTGCCCACGCTGACGCCCTACGTCCCCGGGCTCCGCGCCGCGTTCGAGGCGGTCGCCGGGATGCGCTCGGGCAGCCGGCTGTGGCGGGCCCAGCGCGTCCACGGCGACCTGCACCTGGGGCAGACCCTGCGCACCCGGGACGGCGACTGGTCGTTGATCGACTTCGAGGGGGAGCCCGCGAAGCCGCTCGCCGAGCGCCGCCGCCCCCAGCCACCGGTGCGGGACGTGGCCGGCATGCTGCGCTCCTTCGACTACGCGGCCCGCTCGCACCACCCGTGGAACCCGGACTGGGCCGAGCGGTGCCGGGACGCCTACTGCGCCGGGTACGCCGAGACCTCGGGCACCGACCCGCGCGACGAGCCCGCGCTGCTGCGCGCGTACGAGACGGACAAGGCCGTGTACGAGGTGCTGTACGAGGCCCGGCACCGCCCCGACTGGCTTCCGGTCCCGATGGCGGCCATCCACCGCCTGGCCTCGCAGACCACCACTCCGTGATGTGAACGCCCTTGAGGAGGCTTTCCCCCGTGACCCCCCGTCGTCCCACCCGCAACCCCGCCGCCCCGGCGGCCAAGAAGGCCCCGGCCGTCAAGCAGACCCCGCTGGGGGACGCCACCGCCCTGCCGGTGCCGCCGCCCGGCGCGACGCCCCGCCCCCGGACCGGCGGCGACGGCGTCCCCGCCGCGCCGCCGCTGGATCCCGCCGACCGGGGGCGGCTGCTCGCCGGCGAGCACCACGACCCGCACGCCCTGCTGGGTGCCCACCCGGTCGAGGGCGGGATCGCCGTCCGGGCCCTGCGCCCGTGCGCCACGAGTGTGGCGGTGCTGGTGGACGGGGCCCGCACGGAGCTGCGCGACGACGGTGACGGACTGTTCTCCGCGGTGCTGCCGCTGTCCGAGGTGCCGGAGTACACGCTCCGGGTGGCCTACGACTCCGGGGTCGTCGAGACGGACGACCCGTACCGCTTCCTGCCCTCGCTCGGCGAGCTGGACCTGTACCTGATCGGCGAGGGCCGGCACGAGGAACTGTGGAAGGCGCTCGGCGCCCACCCCATGACCCACCAGGGCGTCAGCGGCACGCGCTTCACGGTGTGGGCGCCCAACGCGCGCGGGGTGCGGCTGGTCGGCGCGTTCAACTACTGGGACGCCGGCACCGGCCTGCCGCTGCGGTCACTGGGCGCCACGGGCGTGTGGGAGCTGTTCGTGCCCGGGCTGGGCGAGGGCGAGCTGTACAAGTTCGCCGTCACCGGGCCCGACGGCCACTGCTCGCTGCGCGCCGACCCGATGGCCCGCCGCACCCAGTGCCCGCCGGAGACGGCGTCCATCGTCACCGCCTCGCACTACGCGTGGCAGGACGGCGACTGGATGGCCCACCGCGGCGACCGCCCGGTCCACGAGGCCCCCTTCTCGGTGTACGAGGTGCACCTGCCGTCCTGGCGGCCGGGGCTGTCGTACCGGGAGCTGGCCGAGGAGCTGCCCGCTTACGTGAAGGAGCTGGGCTTCACGCACGTGGAGCTGATGCCGGTCGCCGAGCATCCCTACAGCCCGTCCTGGGGCTACCAGGTCACCGGCTTCTACGCGCCCACGGCCCGGCTCGGCACCCCGGACGACTTCAGGTTCTTCGTGGACGCCTGCCACCGGTCCGGGATCGGTGTGATCGTGGACTGGGTGCCCGCGCACTTCCCCAAGGACGACTGGGCGCTGGCCCGCTTCGACGGCACACCGCTGTACGAGCACCCCGACCCCCGGCGCGCGGAGCACCCCGACTGGGGAACCCTGGAGTTCGACTACGGCCGCACCGAGGTGCGCAATTTCCTCGTGGCCAACGCCGTCTACTGGTGCGAGGAGTTCCACATCGACGGCCTTCGGGTCGACGCCGTCGCCTCGATGCTGTACCTGGACTACTCGCGCGAGGCCGGCGAATGGGTGCCCAACGAGCACGGTGGGCGGGAGAACTTCGACGCGGTGGCGTTCCTCCAGGAGATGAACGCCACCGTCTACCGCCGCTGCCCGGGTGTGGTGACCATCGCCGAGGAGTCGACGGCCTGGGAGGGTGTCACGCGCCCCACCGACACCGGCGGCCTGGGCTTCGGGCTGAAGTGGAACATGGGCTGGATGCACGACTCGCTGGTGTACGTCTCCAAGGAGCCGGTGCACCGCAAGTACCACCACAACGAGATGACCTTCTCGATGGTGTACGCGTACAGCGAGAACTACGTGCTGCCGATCTCGCACGACGAGGTGGTGCACGGCAAGCAGGCGCTGGTCACGAAGATGCCCGGCGACTGGTGGCAGCGGCGCGCCACCCAGCGTGCCTATCTGGGCTTCATGTGGGCGCACCCGGGCAAACAACTGCTGTTCATGGGCCAGGAGTTCGCGCAGGGCGCCGAGTGGTCGGAGGCCCACGGCCCGGAGTGGTGGCTGACGGAGGACGGCTATCACTCGGCGGGTGACCACCGGGGTGTGCGGGACCTGGTCCGCGACCTCAACGCGGTGTACACGGCGACGCCCGCGCTGTGGGAGCGGGACACCGTCCCCGAGGGCTTCCAGTGGTCGCTGGGCGACGCCGCCGAGGACAACGTCTTCGCCTTCCTGCGCTACGACGCGCAGGGCGCTCCGCTGCTGTCGGTGAGCAACTTCTCGCCGGTGGTGCGCGAGGACTACGGGCTGTGGGTGCCGGACCGGATCGCCGCGTGGGCGGAGGTCCTGAACTCCGACGCGGCGGAGTACGGCGGCAGCGGGGTGCGCAACGCCGACCCGGTGAAGCCGGAGGGCGGGCGCGTCCGGCTGACGCTGCCGCCGCTGGCGACGGTGTGGCTGAAGCCGGCCTGACCGGACGGGCCGCCGGGGTGCGTACCGGCGGCCGGAAACGGTGTCCGGGAAGGCCGGCCAGCGGGTGACGATCACCGTCATGACCGGCCTTCCCGGGCTCCGCGCCGCCGCCTCAGCCGCTCACGCGGCCGGGTGGCCCGCCGCGGTGGCGCTCATGTGATCAGTCCGCCGTCCTCTTGACGCCCATGCACTCGTCGGTGGCGTCGGCGGTGCCGGGCACGGCGGCGGTCCTCACCTGGTCGAAGTTGGCGACGTAGGCGTCGTGGTACGCGGTGACGTCGACCTTGAGCAGCGCCTCGTCGTTCTCCCGGAGCGCGGGCCCGGAGTAGTTGTGACTGCCGGTCCACAGCACCTTGTTGGCCGTGCCGTCGTACATGCCGTCGATCAGCAGGTACTTGGAGTGGATCACCGAGTTGGTGGTGCTCGGGTCCCCGTCCTCGTCCCAGTTGTGGCACCGCACGCTGGGACCGCCCGAGGCGTGCAGCGCCTCCCAGGTGCCGGTCGACGTGCCGCCGCTGCCGGCGAGGCTGTCGGCCTCCGCGTACACGACCTCGACCGAGCAGCCGGCCCGCTGCAGATCCGTCAGCTTCTGGGCCACCCCCTGCCTCGTGATCTTGAGTACGGCGACGCGGACCTTCGTCTGCCTGGCCACCCCTCCGGAGGTGTACTTGCAGGTCACGTTGTCGAGGACGTTCCAGATGGTGTCCTGTGTGTTCCCCGAGCCCGGGTACGGGAAGAAGTACGCCTTGAACGGGCTGGACGTGGTGGTGCTGTAGGACCAGCTCTGCCAGTCCATCCCCTTCAGCTTCGCGAAGTAGTTCGCGTACGCGGTGTACAGGGGCGCGTTGGACGGCAGCACGAAGGCGTTGTTCCACATGCGGCTGTAGGCCGACGGTGACATGTTCGAGGAGCTCTGCACCACCAGGTTGGCGGCGCCGTCGACCTGCGAGAACAGCCAGAACTTGTTGTGGTTGATGCCGTTGCTGGTCAGAGCGTCGGGGTCACCGAGGCAGGACCGCTTCTGCGGGCACGTGCCGACGAAGGACGGTCGCGTCCGGTCGGTGCCGAGGGCGCTCTCCAGAATGGCGTACGAGGTGTCCGTGGTCGAGGCGGCGCTGGTGGAATCGAGCATCACCTGCACGTTGACCCCGCGGTTCGTGTGCGCGTCGGCCAGGGCCCGGGCGACGCCCTCGTCCCACAGGTGGTACATCGCGACCTTGATGTCCGACGCCGGGGCGGCGGTGCCGATGTACGTCAGCAGTTGCGTACGTATCGCCTTCTGCTCGGCCACCGTGCCGGTCGGCTTGTTGAAGACCGGCCCCTCGGCCACCGCGGCGGCGGCCGGTGACGCTCCCGTCAACTGGAGCCCCGCGATCAGCAGAACCGTACTGAGTACGGCGGCGATCCTGGGTGATCTGCACAGGGATGCGAAGCGCATCGAGTCCCTCCCTGGTGGCTCGAACGGCCCTGACCTGGGCATCCGTCCACGCGTTCGTGTGCCGCGGCTGCGACGGGGAGGGATCTTGTCAGATCGGCGTGGGGCGGGGCCAGGCGAGCGGCCGGCCGGCGTGCACCGCGGCCACCGTCGGACGATGACCGTCCGTCAGGGCGGCCCAGCCGGTCCCGCCCCACCGCTTCACCGGGCTGCCACCCGGTCACGTGCGCGGTGGTCGCCCTCGCTACGGGTGGACCGGCGGCCGTGCGCGGGTGACCCCCGCGCCGGCCTCCTTCTCATCCGCCGACCCGGATCACCCCCAGCCGCTGGGTGGCGCGGGTCAGCGCCACGTACAGGTCGTTGACACCGTGCGGGCCGCCGGAGCGGATGCCGTCCGGGTCGGCGACGATCACCGTGTCGAACTCCAGGCCCTTCGCCTGCCGGGGCTCCAGCAGGACGACCGGCCGGGTGAGGTCGGGGTCGGGGCCGTGCGTGGCTCCGGGCAGGGCCTGGCCGATGGCCGCGAGCCGGCCCGCCGGGGCGATGACCGCCAGCCGCCCCTCGGCGGGCCGTTCGCGGCGTACCGCGCCGGCGACCTCGGCCGCCAGGTCGGTCGTGGTCGTCTCCCAGGGGGCCACGCCCGTGGAGCGCACCGAGCGGGGCGGGGTGAAGTCCGGGTCCTCGGCGCGGCGCACCGCCGCCGCGACCTCCATGATCTCGGCGGGCGTGCGGTAGTTGACACCGAGGCGCACGTGCGCGAAGCGGTCGCCGACGTAGGGCCCGAGGATGTCCTGCCAGGAGCCGCAGCCGGCCGCGTCGCCGGTCTGGGCCGGGTCGCCGACGAGCGTCATCGAGCGGGTGGGGACGCGGCGCATCAGCAGGCGCCACGCCATGGCGGACAGCTCCTGCGCCTCGTCGACGATGACGTGCCCGAACGCCCAGGTGCGGTCGGCGGCGGCGCGCTCGGCGGCGCTGCGGTGGTCGGCCTCCTCGTGGCGCTCGGCGAACCGCTCGGCGTCGATGATGTCGTGGGCGCCGAGCACCTCGGACTCCTCGTCCTCGAACTCGTACGTCCGGGAGGCGTAGCTGACGTCCAGCACGCCCTGGGCGTAGGCGATCCGGGCGCTGCGCTCCCGCTCGGCGGCGGCGCGGGCGGCGGTGTCGTCCTCGCCGATCAGTTCGGCGGCCTCGTCGAGGAGCGGTACGTCGGACTCGGTCCAGGGTCCTTCCGCCCTGCGGACGAACTCGGCCTCGCCGTCCGGGAGGTAGCCGTCGGGGGCGGCGAGGAACGCGCCGACGAGTTCCTGCGGGGTGAGCGTGGGCCAGAGTTCCTCGATCGCGGCGTGGACGTGGGGGCTCGCGGCGATCTCCTTGCGCATCTGGGTGATGTCGGCGGGGTCGAGGAGGTTGGGCCCGCCGAAGGGGTCGGCGCCGAGCCGCTCGGCGAGCTGGTCGGTGAGCGCGTCGATGATCCGGAACGCGAAGCGCGGGCGGGCGAGGTTGTGCGGCAGGCCGGTGCCGCGGGCGTCCCAGCGGGCGTCCTCGGCCATGTTCCGGTCGAGCAGGAGGGTGCCGTAGTCGTCGTGGTCGATCTCCAGGGGCGCGTCGGTGGGCGGCACGGTCTGCCGGTCGCGCAGGACGCGGACGAGGACGTCGGCCATGCTCGCGCGACCCTTGATCTCGGCGGCCTCGGGGGTCTCGGTGCCGGTGGCACGCACCCCGGGGAACAGCTCGCCCATGGTGGCCAGCAGGACGCCGGTCTCGCCCAGCGCGGGCAGGACCTCGCCGATGTAGCCGAGGAAGGCCGGGTTCGGGCCGACGACGAGGACGGCGCGGCGGGCGAGTTGCTCGCGGTACGCGTAGAGCAGGTACGCGGCGCGGTGCAGCGCGACGGCGGTCTTGCCGGTGCCGGGGCCGCCCTCGACGACGAGGACGCCCTGGTGCGGGGCGCGGATGACGCGGTCCTGCTCGGCCTGGATGGTCTGGACGATGTCGCTCATGCGCCCGGTGCGGGCGGCGTCGAGCGCGGCGAGCAGGACCTCGTCGGCGTCGCGGCCCTCGTGTCCGGTGCGGGTGGTGTCGGTGAGGTCGAGGATCTCGTCGTGCAGGGCGGTGACGTCGCGCCCCTTGGTGGTGATGTGGCGCCGGCGGCGTAGCCCCATGGGCTCGTACCCGGTGGCGAGGTAGAACGGCCGGGCCACCTCGGCGCGCCAGTCGACGACGAGCGGGGTGCGCTCCTCGTCGTCCTCGCGAATGCCGATGCGCCCGATGTGGTGGTCTCGGCCGTCCCGGAATTCGAGCCGCCCGAAACACAGCCCGTTCTCGCCCGCGTCGAACGCGGCCAGCAGCCCGGACTGCTCGGCTACCAGTACATCGCGCTCCAGCCGCGCCTGGAATCCGGTCCCCGCGTCCTTGAGGGCGGCCGCGACGGCGGTTTCGGCCTGGTCGCGCAGGTGGTCGAGTCGCGCGTAGAGCTCATTGATGAATTGCTGCTCTTTCCGATATTCCTCGGTTGACAATCCGACTCCTGACGCGATACAGTGCGTTTATTGAACTTCCGTGTGCGCTCTTTTCTGTCCGCACACGAATATCTCAATATACGCGAAGAAACGCCCCGGTCGTCAATCGACCGGGGCGTTCTTTCTTGTCGGGCCGGTCAGGCCAGCACGTCTTCCAGCTCCTGGAGGAGGCGCCGCTTGGGGCGGGCGCCGACCATCGCCTTCACCGGCTCACCGGCCCGGAAGACCAGCAGGGTCGGCATGGACAGCACGCCGTAGCGCGTCACGGTCCCGGGGTTGCTGTCGGCGTCGATCTGGACGACCTTCAGACGGTCGGCCTCCTCCTCGGCGACCGCGCTCAGCACCGGGGCGAGCTGGCGGCAGGGGCCGCACCAGTCGGCCGTGAACTCGACCAGCACCGGGCGGTCGGCGGACAGGACCTCGGCGTCGAAGTCCGCGTCCGTCACCTCGGGCACTCCGTGGGCGTGGATCATTCCGTCGTCCTCTCGAATTGACAGCGGGGTTCGGGCGATCCGGTCGCCAGCGCGAGCCGGGCCGCGACTTCCGCGCGTACCGACCGCAACTGGCCGATCAGGCCGTCCAGCTCGTCGAGCTTGCGCCGGTAGACGTCGAGCGATGCGGGACACGCGTCCCCGGCCGGATGACCGGCGCGCAGGCAGTCGACGAACGGGCGGGTCTCCTCCAGCTCGAACCCGAAGTCCTGGAGGGTCCGTATCTGCTGGAGCAGCCGCAGATCCTCCTCGCCGTACGTGCGGTAGCCGTTCTCCGCGCGCCTGGCGCGCAGCAGGCCACGGGACTCGTAGTAGCGCAGGGTGCGGGTGGTCGTACCCGCGCGCTTCGCCAGCTCGCCGATTCGCATGCCCCGACGGTATTGCTTGACGTGGACGTCAAGGCAACAGCGGTTCGGGGGACGCCGGAGCGGCAGCGGTTCGCGGGAGCACCGGTGACGGCGGCCCGGCGCCGCGTGGCCGGGACGGCTGCCCGGCCGGTGGACGAGCGAGGACGGGAGCCGGAAGCACCGGGTCCGTGACGTGCCGCCCCCCGGCGGCACGTCACGGACCCGGCCCCGCGGGGGCTCAGACCGCTTCGGGCTCGCGGGCCTCGGTCCGCGCCTCCGCACGCGCCGTGCGGCCCGGCAGGAGGACGGCCACCAGGACCGTGCCGACGGCCAGGATCGCCGCGCCGACAAGGCTGGTGTGGGCGACCGCGTCGGAGAAGGCCGAGCCGACGGCCTCGGTCATCCGCCGGGCACCCTCGGCCAGTTGGGCGGCCTGCTCCGGGGCGGTGGCGTGGGCGGCCTTGTCGGCGACGCCCTGGGCCACGGCGTACCCGGCGCCCACCGAGTCCTGGGCCGTCTCCAGGGCGGCGGCCGGCAGCCCCGTGCCGTGCGCGGCGTCGGCGAGGTGCGAGGAGTAGGAGGAGGCCAGCACCGAGCCGAGCAGCGCGATGCCCAGCGAGCCGCCCAGCTCCAGCGACGTGTCGTTGACGGCGCCGCCGACGCCCAGCTCCGACTCGGGGAACGCGCCCATGATGGCGTCGGTGCACGGGGACAGCGCGAGGCCGATCGCAACGCCCAGGATGACCAGCGGGGCGACGAAGTCCCCGTACGCCGAGGCCGCGTCCACCCGCGTCAGCAGCGCGAGGGCGAGCGTACCCAGGGCCATGCCGGCCGTGACCGTGACCTTCATGCCGAGGCGCGGGGTGAGGAAGCCGGTCAGGGCCGAGCCGACGAACACCGCGCCGGCCAGCGGCAGCATCCGCACGCCCGTGTCGAACGGGTCGTACCCGAGCACGAACTGCAGGTGCTGCGTGAGGTAGTAGAAGGCGCCGAAGACGGCGAGGAAGAACAGTGCCACGGCCAGGTTGGAGCCGGCGAAGCCGCGGTTCAGGAAGCGGCGGACGTCCAGCACCGGGCGCGGGTGGCGCAGTTCCCAGGCGACGAAGGCGATGAGCCCGGCGCCCGCGACGACCGCCGCCCCGACGGCCTTGGCGTCCCAGCCGAAGTGCGGCCCCTGGATGATCATGTAGACGAGCGCGCCGGTCCACACGACGGACAGCAGCCCGCCGACGTAGTCGATGCGTCCGTGCCGGGCGGCCTTCGACGGCGGCACGAGGGTGAGGGCGCCGACGATCGCGAGGGCGGCGACCGGGACGTTGATCAGGAACGTGGACGCCCAGCCGTGGTTCTCCAGCAGCGCGCCCGCGACCAGCGGCCCGGCGGCGATGGCGAGACCCGCGGTGGCCGTCCACAGCACGATGGCCTTGGCGCGCTCGGCGCGCGGGAAGGTCGCGGCGAGCAGCGACAGGGTGGCGGGCATGATCATGGCCGCGCCGACACCCATCACCGCCCGGGCGGCTATGACCCCGGTGGAGGAGTCGACGAGCGAGCCGGCGACCGAGCCCGCGCCGAAGACGACCAGGCCCAGGACGAGCGCGCCGCGCCGGCTGTACTTGTCGCCGATCGCGCCGAGCAGCAGCATCAGCGCGGCGTACGGGACGGTGTAGCCGTCGATGACCCACTGGAGGTCGGAGCTGGTCAGCCCGAGGTCCTGGGTCATGTCGGGTGCGGCGACGGTGAGGGCGGTGTTCGCCATCACGATGATCAACAGACTCAGGCACAGCACGAGCAGTGCCCACCAGCGCTTGGCGTACGGCTGCTCCATCCTCTCCACCGGCTCGTTCATGACGAGACGCATGGCTTGTTCCACCCTTCCGACGACGCTCTCTTGCACAGAGGTGTGCAATTACACACTGCTGTGCAAGTTACGCGACTGCACAGTCATGTGCAAAATGAGGGCGTGACTTCTGGACGAGCCGATGCCAACCGGCGCCGCATCGAGCAGGTGGCCCTCACCGAGCTGCTGCGCGACCCGGACGCCTCCATGGACCAGATCGCGCGTGCGGCCGGCGTGGTGCGCCGGACCGTCTACGGACACTTCCCCAGCCGGGAGGCGCTGATCGCCGCCCTCGTCGACAGCGCGGTCGAGTCGGTGGCCCGGGCGCACGAGAGCGGCCGCGAGGGTGTGGACGACCCGGCGGAGGCGCTGGCCCGGGCCACGCTCGCGGTGTGGGAGATCGCCGACCGCTACCGGCTCCTGGTGGCGCTCGCCCAGCGCAGCGTCACGATGGAGGGCATCCGGGAGCGGCTCACGCCGGTGCGCGAGGCCTGCGCGGCGGTGCTCCGGCGGGGGCTGGAGGCGGGTGTGTTCGCCTCCCCGCTGTCCGCCGCCGCCCTCGCCTACGTGCACGAGCAGGTGCTGTTCGGGCTGATGGAGGCCGTCAACGCGGGCGCCCTCGCGGCGGACCGGGCCGGCCGGTCCGCCGCGCAGACGATGCTGATCTCGGCGGGGATGCCCGCGGGGCGGGCGGCGGAGCTGGTGGCGTCGCTGGAGGCGTGAGCTCAGCGGTCCAGCCCGGACAGGGCGTCCGCCGCCACCTTCCCCGCCCGCTCGCGCTGCGGGAAGTCGCCCACCTTCACCCGGGCGACCTCCCTGGCCGTGCGGTAGTCGACGACCGAGACCTCGTCGCGCTGGGAGAGCGTCACGAAGCAGTGGTCGCCGCCGGGGCCGGTCAGGGACCAGTAGGGCAGGGCGCCCTGCTCGTAGTGGACGAACCCGTCGGTGGTCAGGCCGGGGCGGGAGACGACGGCCGTGTAGTCGTCGATGGTGCCCGCCACGCAGAGCTTGTCGTTCGCGCCGTTCATGGCCATGCCGTGGTGGGCGGAGTTCTGCGGGTAGTCGTCGGCCTTCAGGGCCGCGCCCGCCGCGCTGAACGGCATCTCGACCGTGCGTACGGTGCGCCCGGCTTCGAGGTCGTACTCGATGAAGCCGTTGAGGTAGGACAGCTGGGCGTACATCGTCCTGCCGTCGGGCGTGATCACGGCCGGGCGCACCCCCCTGTCGAAGGTGTACTTCCGCAGCACCTTCAGCGTGGTGGCATCGGCGACGGTGACCTGCTTGGTGCCCTTGAGCGCGTTGAGGGCCTTGGGGAAGGAGGTGATGCCGATCGACATGTTGTAGATGCGGCTGCCGTCCGCCGAGTACATGTTCTCGTGCGGGTAGGTGCCGGTCGCGAACTCCCCCGTGACACGGCCGGTCGCGGCGTCCAGCGCCTGGGCCTTGGCGGCCGTGATGGCGGAGACCACGAAGGTGCGGCCGTCCGGGGAGAGGGCGGCGTGGTCGGCCTTGAGCCCGTCGAGATGGGTGCGCCACAGCTGGCGGCCGGAGACGATGTCGTAGGCGGCGGCGTCCCCGAGGTTGCCCCGGGAGACGTACAGGGTGCGGCCGTCGGGCGACAGGTGGGCGTCGTCGACGAACTTGTCGCCGCCCGCCTGCTGTTTGACGATCTCGTAGGCGGCCCGGCGGATCGGGTCCATGCCGGCGAGGATCGCGTCGAGGTCGGGGACGACGTCGAGGGAGCCGAGGTTCTCGTACGTACGGGCGTCGATGAAGCTCACCGTGCCGTCGGCGCTGTTGCCGACGACGACGACGTCGCGCAGGGCGGTCCGGGGCTCCTCGGCGGCGGAGGCGGTGACCGAGCCGAGGGCGAGCGTCAGGGTGAGCGCGAGCAGTGCGGGAAGACGCGTCATGGGGGTCCCTTCATGCACATGCCAGAAGTGCTCCTACGATGACACGTTCCTGTTACCGGCGGTACGGGCGGGAACGGCCGAACCGCGCGGAGGGCGGCCTCCCGCGCGGTCCGGTCGTCCCGTCCGTACGTCAGACCCTGGCGGGCTCGCGCGGCTCGGGGAGGTCGTCGGCGTCGTCCGCCGCCGGGGCGTGGTCGTCGACCAGGGTCTTCTCGTCGAACGGCACCTTCCCGGCCAGGACTTCGGCGACCCGCGCCTTGTCGATCTCCTTGGTCCAGGTGCCGACGAGGACGGTGGCGACCGCGTTGCCCGCGAAGTTGGTCAGCGCGCGGGCCTCGCTCATGAAGCGGTCGATGCCGACGATCAGGCCCACGCCGTCGACCAGTTCGGGGCGGTGCGACTGGAGGCCGCCGGCCAGCGTGGCCAGCCCGGCGCCGGTCACACCGGCCGCGCCCTTCGAAGCGATGATCATGAAGACCAGGAGCGAGATCTGCTCACCGACCGAGAGCGGGTCGCCCATCGCCTCGGCGACGAAGAGGGACGCCATGGTCAGGTAGATGGCGGTGCCGTCCAGGTTGAAGGAGTAGCCGGTCGGCACGGTGATGCCGACGACGGGCTTGCTCACGCCCAGGTGCTCCATCTTCGCGATCAGGCGCGGCAGCGCGGACTCGGAGGACGAGGTGGACAGGATCAGCAGGAACTCCCGGCCCAGGTACCTCAGCAGCGTCAGGATGTTCACGCCCGCCACCAGCCGCAGCAGCGTGCCCAGCACGACGAAGACGAACACGGCGCAGGTGAGGTAGAAACCGATCATGATCACGGCGAGCGACTTCAGCGCGTCGACACCGGTCTCGCCCACCACGGCGGCGATGGCGCCGAACGCGCCCACCGGGGCGGCCCACATGATCATCGCGAGGATGCGGAAGACCAGGCGCTGGATGTGCCCGATGCCGCGCAGCACCGGTTCGCCGGACCTGCCCATGGCCTGGAGCGCGAAGCCCGCGAGCAGCGCGACCAGCAGGGTCTGGAGGACCTCGCCCTCGGTGAAGGCGGAGACCAGGGTCTTGGGGATGATCCCGAGGAGGAAGTCGGCGGTGCCCTCGCCGGCGCCCGACGCCTGCTTCTCGCCCGCGGCGGCGACCTCGTCGGTGAGGCGCAGGCTCGAACCGGGCTCCAGCAGGTTGCCGACGACCAGGCCGATGGCGAGGGCGACGGTCGACATGACCATGAAGTAGCCCAGGGCCAGTCCGCCGACCGCGCCGACCTTGGCGGCCTTGCGGACCGAGCCGACGCCCAGCACGATCGTGCAGAAGATGATCGGGGAGATCATCATCTTGATCAGGTTCACGAAGCCGGTACCCAGGGGCTTCAGCTCGACGGCCACCCCGGGGGCGGCGAAGCCCACGGCGATGCCGAGCACGACCGCCGCGATGACGGCCAGATACAGATAGTGGGTACGGTCCCGTCGTGCGGCCACGGGGTCCTCCTCGGTGAGTCGCTCCACTGTCCCTGTGGATCCCCGAGACCATCTCTCACCTTGTGACGGCGGTCACCGTTGCGTACCTTTCGTTCACACATTTTCGGACAGGCAGACTTGGCCCATGCGCATCTCGCACGCCCGCCCCCGCAGCCTCGCCGGCCAGCTCTTCGCCATGCAGGTCGTGCTGGTCGCCGCCGTCGTGGCCGGATGCGCCCTGTTCGCGTACGCCGACGACCGCGGCCAGGCCGAGGAGACCGCGCGCCGGCAGACGACGGCGACCGCGACGGCGGTCGCCCGCTCCCCGGCGGTCGTGGCCGCGGCGCGCTCCAAGGACCCGACCGCCACCCTCCAGCCGTACGCCGTCTCACTGGTCGGCGAGCCGGGGGTGACCTTCGTGACGATCATGTCGCCGGACGGGACGCGCTGGACGCATCCGCAGCCGGAGGAGATCGGCGGCAGGTACCTGGGGCACATCGGCGCCGCCCGGCGCGGCGAGACGTACTCCGAGACGTACCGGGGAACGCTGGGGCGCTCGGTGCGGACCGTCGCGCCGGTGTACGACCGCGGCCGCGTCGTCGCCCTCGTCAGCGCGGGCATCACCGTCGACCGGATCAGCGCGCAGCTGCGGGGGCAGGTCACCGCGCTGCTCGGAATGGCGGGCGCGGCCCTGGCGCTCGGCGGCGCCGGTACGTACGTGATCAACGCGCGACTGCGGCGGCACACGCACGGGATGAACGCCGCCGAGCTGAGCCGGCTGCACGACTACCACGAGGCCGCGCTGCACGCGGTGCGCGAGGGCCTGGTGATGCTGGACGGGCGGCGGCGGATCGCGCTGATCAACGACGGGGCGCGGGAGTTGCTGGGCCTGGGCTCCGGGGCGGTGGGCGCGTCGGTCGCGGAGCTCGGGCTGCCGCCGTCGCTCACCGGCGCGCTGCTCTCCGCCGAGCCGCGGGTGGACGAGCTGCACCTGACGGCCGACCGCGTGCTGGTGGTGTCCACCCGGCCGGTGGTGGGCGGGGAACGGCGCGGGACGGTGGTGACGCTGCGGGACCACACGGAGTTGCAGGCGCTGTCGGGCGAGCTGGACTCGGAGCGCGGGTTCACCCAGGCGCTGCGGTCGCAGGCGCACGAGGCGGCGAACCGGCTGCACACGGTGGTGTCGCTGATCGAACTGGGTCGCGTGGAGGAGGCGGTCGGGTTCGCGACGGCCGAGCTGGAGCTGGCGCAGGTGCTGACGGACCGGGTGGTCGACGCGGTGGCCGAGCCGGTGCTGGCCGCCCTGCTCCTGGGCAAGGCGGCCCGGGCGAACGAGCGGGGCGTGGAGCTGGTGCTGACGGAGGACAGCCGGATCGACGACGGTGTCCTGCCGCCGTCGCTGTCGGCGCGCGACCTGGTGACGATGCTGGGCAACCTGATCGACAACGCGCTGGAGGCCGCCCGCGGCACCGCCGTCCCGCGGGTCACGGTGACCGCGCGGGCGGACGAGGACGCCGGCGAACTGCTGCTGCGCGTCGCCGACTCCGGCCCCGGCGTCGGCCCGGACGACCACGAGGCCGTCTTCGAGCGCGGCTGGTCGACCCGCGGCCCGGGCCGGGGCCTGGGGCTCGCCCTCGTCCGCCAGACCGCGCACCGGGCGCGGGGCACCGTCGAGCTGGGCCAGGGGCCCGACGGGGGCGCGGAGTTCACCGTCCGCCTGCCGCTGGCCGGGGCGGGCCGGGTCCGTACCGCGCCGGGCGCGGCGGCGGGGCCCGCCGATGCGGGCCGGGCCCCGGGCCACGTGCCGGAACCCGCGCCGGGCGGGGCCGGGCGGGGCGCCGGGGTGGCGCCGTGACCGCGGCACCCGGGGCGGCCATCCGGGTCCTGGTGGTGGAGGACGATCCGGTCGCGGCGGACGCCCACGCGCTGTACGCGGGCCGGGTGACGGGCTTCACCGTCGTCGGGGTGGCCCACTCGCGGGCCGCCGCCGTACGCCTGCTGGAACGGACGGCCGTCGACCTGATCCTGCTCGACCTGTACCTGCCCGACGGGCACGGCCTGCACCTGCTGCGGTCGCTGCGGGCCGCCGGCCACCACGCCGACGTCATCGCGGTCACCTCCGCCCGCGACCTGGCGATCGTCCGCGAGGGCGTCTCGCTGGGCGTGGTCCAGTACGTGCTGAAGCCGTTCACCTTCGCCACCCTGCGCGACCGCCTGACCCGGTACGCCGAGTTCCGCGCCGCCGCCGGGGAGGCGTCGGGCCAGGAGGAGGTCGACCGGGCGCTCGCCGCGCTGCGCACCCCGCAGCCCGCCGCCCTGCCCAAGGGCCTCAGCGCCCCGACGCTGACCGCCGTCACCCGCACCCTGCGCGAGTCGGCCACCGGGCTGACGGCGACCGAGGCGGGGGCGGCGGTCGGCATCTCGCGGATCACCGCCCGGCGCTACCTGGAGCACCTCGTCGCGTCCGGGCGGGCCGAGCGCAGCCCGCAGTACGGCCAGGTGGGCCCGCCCGGAGCTGCAATACCGCTGGATCGTCTCCCCGACGGCGGGCGGACCGGGGTAAATTACCGACAGGTAGGGCAGGAGCGGCGCTTCTGGACGTTCCTACGACATTTGGCCTTGGGCGAACCGACCGTAGCCAAAGGTGACCCTCCGCTCCTACGGTGTGCGGCGTGCACCCCTCTCCCCCGTCCCCACCGTTCAACGCCCTCGCCGCGCGCCGACTGCGTGAGGCGCTGGGAATGGCTCCCGCCCACGTGGCCTACGGGCTGCGGGCCCAGTACGGCCTCGGCGTACCGCCCGAGACGGTCGTCGCCTGGGAGCGCGGCGTCTCCGCCCCCGACGCACGGGAGCTCACCGCCCTCGCCGGGGTCCTGTGGTGCTCGCCCGGCGAGCTGCTCGCCGCCGCCACCACGCTGCGCGAGCACCGCATCGCGCGGGCCATCGCGCCGGAGGACCTCGCCCGCCGCGTCGGCCTCGACACCAAGGCGTACCTCCGCATGGAGGAGTCCGGCCGCTGGCGCGGCAACGAGCGGCAGACCGCCGCCCTCGCGGAGGCGCTGTCCCTCGGCCCGCGCGAGCTGATCACGGCGACCGGCCGCGACGAGGAGCTGGCGGACCTGCTGCGCAGCGCGGCGACGACGCGCTGGCAGGCGTACGTCAAACCGGCGGCGAAGCTGCTGCCGATGGACCGCCGGCACCTGGAGCACGTGCTCCAGCGGCTGTACGCGGACTACCAGTCACGGATGGTGGCGACGAACAGCTGGGGCTCGGACGTGACCGGTGACAGCGGCGGCGAGGCGGGCCGGCAGTACCTGGCGCGGGTGGTCGAGCACTTCTGGGAGCTGGCCCGGCTGTGACCCCTATGCCGGGCGCCGGTCGAAGCTGAACACCTGCCCGGCACCGGTGTCGTCGCACGCCCGCTGGACGACCTCCGCCCAGGGTTCGGCCGCGCCGTCCCGTACCTCCAGGCACAGCCCCGAGTGGGCCGGCCGGACGCGGTAACCGTCGTGGGGGCCGGTGACGGGCTCGACGCGGAACGACTCGCGCGGGCCCCGGCGGCCGCACTCCTGGTCCACCAGGGGCGCCCCGTCCTGCCGCCCGGACTCGACGGGGATCCCGGCACAGCCCGGTCCGAAGTCCGGGTGGTCGGAGTGCAGCGCCCACAGGCCGCCGTCCAGCGGCACCAGGGAGTAGCGCGGCACGACCGCCCCGGCGCACGGCACCTGGTACACCTGTCCGCTCCGCTGCCCCCGCCGCTCGTTGAGGCACAGCCCCGAGTGCACGGCGCGCACCCGCACCGGCCCGGCGGCCGGCGCGGTCACCCCGGCGTCCGGCGCCCGGTGCGCGCCGTCGCCGTCGCCCCGCAGGAACGCCACGACCGTGAGGAGGGCGACCACCAGGGTGAGGACGGCCGGCACCAGCACGGCGAGCCGCCGCCACCCGGCCGCCCCCGGGCCGGCGCCCTCGCCGTCCCCGCCGCCGTCCCCCCGGCCGGCGCCCCCGCCGCCCCGCGGGGCTCCCGGCCAGGAGAGGGCCGGGCCGTCCGTACCGCCGTGACTCCCCCGTGCCGCCAGCTCCTCGCGCACGGCCAGCCAGACCTCCAGGGCCTCGGGCCCGGCGCCGCACGCGCGGACGAACGCCCGGAGCAGTTCCTCGCGGGGCACCGAGGGGCGGGCGAGCATGTTCGCCACGGTCGAGCGGGGCAGGACGTCGCCGACCGCCTCCGCGCGGGCCGCCAGTTCGCGGTAGGTCAGGCCCGACCAGTCCTTGAGCGCCTGAAGGCGCTCGACGAACCGGGCGGGGTCACGCGCCCCTCGCGGATCGGGGGCCTGCTCCCCGTCGGCCATGCGCCCTCCCTGCGTCGCCCCACCACCCCCCGCGGCGGGAGGCGGTCGGAGCCCGTCCCGGACAGCGGTAAGCCTTGCCGATCGCACGACGCGGCTCAAGAGGGGGAAACGGCCTTGATCGCCGGCGGGAAGCGGTCAGGGCCGTCCGGGACGAACCGGGAGAAAAGGCGTCAGAACACCGACTCCGCCTCGTACATCCGGGTCGCGGGCACCGTCTTCAGCCGCGTGACCGCCTCCGCGAGCGGCACCATCACCACGTCGGTCCCGCGCAGCGCCGTCATGTTGCCGAACTCCCCGCGGTGCGCCGCCTCGACCGCGTGCCAGCCGAAGCGGGTGGCGAGGACGCGGTCGTACGCGGTAGGCACGCCGCCCCGCTGGACGTGGCCGAGGATGACCGGCCGGGCCTCCTTGCCCAGGCGCCGCTCCAGCTCGGTGGCGAGCCGGTTGCCGATCCCCTCGAAGCGCTCGTGGCCGAACTGGTCGATGGCGCCCTTGGCGTACTCCATCGAGCCCTCCGCCGGGTGCGCCCCCTCCGCGACGCAGATGACGGCGAACTTCTTGCCGCGCGCGAACCGCTCCTCCACCATCTTCACCAGGTCGTCGACCTCGAAGGGCCGCTCCGGCAGGCAGATGCCGTGCGCGCCGCCCGCCATGCCGGACTCCAGGGCGATCCAGCCGGCGTGCCGGCCCATCACCTCCACCACCATCACCCGCTGGTGGGACTCGGCGGTGGTCTTGAGGCGGTCTATGGCCTCGGTCGCCACCATCACGGCCGTGTCGAACCCGAAGGTGCGGTCGGTGGAGGAGATGTCGTTGTCGATGGTCTTCGGTACGCCCACCACGGGCATCCCCGCGTCGGACAGCATCCGGGCGGCGGTCAGCGTGCCCTCGCCGCCGATGGGGATGAGGACGTCGATGCCGTACCGCTCCCGCAGCTCCTCGCAGTTCTCGGCGGCCTCCTGGAGCCGCGCGCGCTCCAGGCGGGCGGAACCGAGGATGGTGCCGCCCCGGGCCAGGATGCCGCTGACCGCGTTCAGGTCGAGGGGACGGTAGTGGCCGTCGAGCAGGCCCTTGAACCCGTCCTCGAAGCCGATCACCTCGTCGCCGTGGCCGGTCATGGCACGGTGCACGACCGACCGGATCACTGCGTTCAGGCCGGGACAGTCGCCGCCTGCGGTGAGAACTCCGATGCGCATCGTGCCGTGTCTCCTGCTCGGTAGTGGTACGGGGGGAGCCTTACCGAATTGTCCCACGACGGGCGTGCCGCTCGCGCTCACGGCGCCCGCCCGGAGGGGCCTCCCGCCCCCGGGTTCCCCCCTCTCCGCAGGCCAGACGCCCGGGGGGCGCCCTACCCAGCGCCGGAGGTATTGTCAAGAGGGTATGGCCACCCCTGCGGGGTTTTTTGTTCACACCTTTGCCGGATGTCCGATCTTCACCTTCACCATCGACAGGAGAGCTTGCGTGGCGCGCAGCGTGTACGTGACCGGGATCGACCGCGGGGACGGCCGGCAGGTCGTGGAGCTGGGAGTCATGGAGCTCCTCACCCGCCAGGTGGACCGCGTGGGGGTGTTCCGGCCCCTGGTGCACGACGGCCCCGACCGCCTCTTCGACCTGCTGCGGGCGCGCTACCGGCTGTCCCAGGACCCGGCCACCGTGTACGGCGTGGACTACCGGGAGGCGGCCGCCCTCCAGGCCGAGAAGGGCACCGACGAGCTGGTCGCGCAGCTCGTCGAGCGGTTCCACCGGGTGGCGCGGGACTACGAGGTCGTACTGGTGCTCGGCACGGACTTCCACGCCACGCAGCTGCCCGAGGAGCTGGCGCTGAACGCCCGGCTCGCCAACGAGTTCGGCGCCTCGGTGATATCCGTGGTCGGCGGCAAGGGCCAGACCGCCGAGTCGGTCCGCGCCGAGACGCGCAACGCGTTCCGGGCGTACGAGAGCCTCGGCTGCGACATCCTCGCCATGGTCGCCAACCGGGTGGCGCCCGCGGACCGCGAGGCGATCGCCGAGCGGCTCGCCGCCCGGCTGCCCGTCCCCTGCTACGTGCTCCCCGACGAGCCGGCGCTCTCCGCCCCCACGGTCGCGCAGATCACCCAGGCGCTGGGCGCCGAGGTGGTGCTGGGCGACGACTCCGGGCTGGCGCGCGACGCCCTGGACTTCGTCTTCGGCGGTGCCATGCTGCCGAACTTCCTCAACGCCCTGACCCCCGGCTGCCTGGTGGTCACCCCCGGCGACCGCGCCGACCTGGTGGTGGGCGCGCTGGCGGCGCACTCGGCCGGGACGCCGCCGATCGCGGGCGTTCTGCTGACCCTGAACGAGCGGCCGAGCAGGGAGATCCTCACCCTCGCCGGACGGCTGGCGCCGGGCACCCCGGTGATCTCCGTGAACAGCAACAGCTTCCCGACGGCCGCGGAGCTGTTCTCGCTGGAGGGCAAGCTGAACGCGGCGACGCCCCGCAAGGCCGAGACCGCGCTCGGGCTGTTCGAGCGGCACGTGGACACGGGCGACCTGCTGAAGCGGATCTCGGTGGCGCGCACCGGCCGGGTCACGCCGATGATGTTCGAGCACGACCTGCTGGAGCAGGCGCGGGCGGACCGGCGCCGGGTGGTGCTGCCGGAGGGCACGGAGGAGCGCGTGCTGCGCGCCGCCGACGTCCTCGTACGCCGCGACGTGTGCGAGCTGACGCTGCTGGGTGACGTCGAGGCGATCCGCAAGAAGGCCGCCGACCTCGGCATCGACCTGAAGCACACGCAGCTGATCGACCCGGCGACGAGCGAGCTGCGGCAGCGCTTCGCCGAACGGTACGCCCAGCTGCGCGCCCACAAGGGCGTCAGTGTGGAGCTGGCGTACGACGTGGTGTCCGACGTCAACTACTTCGGCACGCTGATGGTGCAGGAGGGCCTGGCCGACGGCATGGTGTCGGGCTCCGTCCACTCGACGGCGGCGACCATCCGGCCGGCCTTCGAGATCATCAAGACCAAGCCGGACGCCTCGATCGTCTCCTCGGTCTTCTTCATGTGCCTGGCCGACCGGGTGCTGGTGTACGGCGACTGCGCGGTCAACCCGGACCCGAACGCCGAGCAGCTCGCGGACATCGCCGTCCAGTCGGCCGCCACGGCCGCCCGGTTCGGCGTGGAGCCGCGGATCGCGATGCTGTCGTACTCGACGGGCACCTCGGGCTCCGGCGCGGACGTCGACAAGGTGCGCGAGGCGACGAAGCTGGTGCGCGAGGCGCACCCGGAGCTGAAGATCGAGGGCCCGATCCAGTACGACGCGGCCGTCGAGCCGTCCGTCGCGGCGACCAAGCTGCCGGGCTCGGAGGTCGCCGGCCAGGCGACCGTGCTGATCTTCCCCGACCTCAACACCGGCAACAACACCTACAAGGCCGTCCAGCGCTCGGCCGGCGCCGTGGCGGTGGGCCCGGTCCTCCAGGGCCTGCGCAAGCCGGTCAACGACCTGTCTCGCGGCGCGCTCGTCAGCGACATCGTGAACACCGTCGCGATCACCGCGATCCAGGCCCAGCCCACCACGTCCGCATGACCGCCCGTACGGCAGAAGGCACCGAACCCATGAGCAACCCGACCCGGGTCCTCGTCCTCAACTCCGGCTCCTCGTCGGTGAAGTACCAGCTCCTCGACATGCGCGACGGCGCGCGCCTGGCGGTCGGGCTGGTCGAGCGGATCGGCGAGGAGACCTCCCGCCTGGTCCACACCCCGCTGACCGGCGACGGGGCGGCCCGGCGGGAGCGCACGGCACCGATCGCCGACCACGAGGCGGCGCTGAAGGCGGTCGCCGAGGAGCTGGCCGCGGACCGACTGGGCCTGGACTCGCCGGAACTGGCGGCGATCGGGCACCGGGTGGTGCACGGCGGCCTGAAGTTCACCGCGCCCACCGTGATCACGGACGAGGTGCTGGCGGAGATCGAGCGGCTGATCCCGGTCGCGCCGCTGCACAACCCGGCGAACGTCACCGGCATCCGCACGGCCCGGGCGCTGCGCCCGGACCTGCCGCAGGTGGCGGTGTTCGACACGGCGTTCCACACCACCATGCCGGAGCACGCGGCGCGCTACGCCATCGACGTCGAGACCGCGGACGCGCACCGCATCCGCCGCTACGGCTTCCACGGCACGTCCCACGCGTACGTCTCCCGCCGGGTGGCGGGGCTGCTGGGCAAGGACCCGGCCGAGGTGAACGTGATCGTGCTGCACCTGGGCAACGGGGCCTCGGCGTCGGCGGTGCGCGGCGGCCGGTGCGTGGACACCTCGATGGGCCTGACCCCCTTGGAAGGGCTCGTGATGGGTACCCGCTCGGGCGACATCGATCCGGCGGTCGTTTTCCACCTGAAGCGGGTGGCCGGAATGTCGACCGATGAGATCGATGTCCTGCTGAACAAGAAGAGCGGATTGGTGGGGCTTTGCGGCGACAATGACATGCGGGAGATCCGCCGGCGGATCGACGAGGGTGACGAGCGGGCCCGGCTCGCGTTCGACATTTACATCCACCGGCTGAAGAAGTACATCGGCGCCTATTACGCGGTGCTCGGCCGGGTCGACGCGGTGGTCTTCACGGCCGGTGTGGGCGAGAACGCGGCCCCGGTGCGGGAGGCCGCCGTCGCCGGCCTGGAGGAGCTGGGCCTGGCGGTGGACGCCGGGCTCAACGCGGTGCGCTCCGGTGAGCCCCGGCTGATCTCGCCCGAGTACGCGCGCGTGGCGGTCGCCGTGGTGCCGACGGACGAGGAGCTGGAAATCGCCCGGCAAACCTACTCACTGGTCACTTCGCCGGCCCATTGAGCCCCACGATTGAGCGCCGGTCCGCCCATTTGTACATTCCACCAGACGGAATATTCCGCAGTGAAACAAACCGATAGGATCCGCCTTATGCGCCGTTCCAAAATCGTCTGCACACTGGGCCCCGCCGTCGACTCGTACGAGCAGCTGAAAGCTCTCATCGAGGCCGGTATGAACGTGGCCCGCTTCAACATGAGCCACGGATCCCACGCTGAGCACGAGGAGCGGTACCACCGTCTCCGTCAGGCCGCCGCGGACACGGGCCGGGCCGTGGGGGTCCTCGCCGACCTCCAGGGCCCCAAGATCCGCCTGGAGACGTTCGCCGAGGGGCCGGTCGAACTGGTCCGCGGCGACGAGTTCACCATCACCACGGAGGACGTCCCCGGCGACAAGTCCATCTGCGGCACCACCTACAAGGGCCTGCCCGGCGACGTCTCCAAGGGCGACCAGATCCTGATCAACGACGGCAACGTCGAGCTGCGCGTCATCGAGGTCGACGGGATGCGCGTCAAGTCGATCGTCGTCGAGGGCGGGGTCATCTCCGACCACAAGGGCATCAACCTGCCGGGTGCCGCCGTGAACGTCCCGGCGCTGTCCGAGAAGGACGTCGAGGACCTGCGCTTCGCGCTGCGGATGGGCTGCGACCTGGTCGCCCTGTCCTTCGTGCGCAACGCCGACGACGTCAAGGACGTCCACAAGGTGATGGACGAGGTCGGCATCCGCGTGCCGGTCATCGCCAAGGTGGAGAAGCCGCAGGCCGTCGAGAACATGCAGGACGTCGTGATGGCGTTCGACGGTGTGATGGTGGCCCGCGGCGACCTGGCCGTCGAATACCCGCTGGAGCGGGTGCCGATGGTGCAGAAGCGCCTCATCGAGATGTGCCGCCGCAACGCCAAGCCGGTGATCGTGGCGACCCAGATGATGGAGTCCATGATCACCAACTCGCGCCCGACCCGCGCGGAGGCGTCCGACGTCGCCAACGCGATCCTGGACGGCGCGGACGCGGTCATGCTGTCCGCCGAGTCCTCCGTCGGCGCCTACCCGATCGAGACGGTCAAGACGATGTCGAAGATCGTCGTGGCGGCCGAGGAGGAGCTGCTCTCCAAGGGCCTCCAGCCCCTGGTCCCCGGCAAGAAGCCCCGCACCCAGGGCGGCTCGGTCGCCCGCGCGGCCGCCGAGATCGCGGACTTCCTGGACGGCAAGGCCCTCATCGCCTTCACCAAGTCGGGCGACACCGCGCGCCGCCTCTCCCGCTACCGCGCGCAGCAGCCGATCCTCGCCTTCACCACTGAGGTCTCCACCCGCAACCAGCTCGCCCTGAGCTGGGGCGTCGAGTCCTTCGTGGTGCCCCACGTCGACAACACCGACGCGATGGTCGACCTCGTCGACGCGGAGCTGCTGAAGCTCCAGCGCTACAACGCCGGCGACACCATGATCATCACCGCCGGCTCGCCCCCCGGCGTCCCCGGCACCACCAACATGGTCCGCGTCCACCACCTGGGCGGCCAGTCCGCCTCCTGACGGCCTCTTGAGCGGCGAGGGCGGTGCTCCGGTTCCCGCGAACCGGGGCACCGCCCTCCGCTGTTCCCGGCCGCTCACGTCAGGTGGTGACTTCCTCGCCCGCGGAGTTCCGGGCGCGGCTGAAGCCGCGGCCCCGTTCCACGATGGTCACCGTTCCGGGCCCGTACTCGATGACACCGGCGATCTCACCGGGCGCCACCGGCGGCACTCCACGTCCATGTGCTCCCCCGGGGCAGTTCGCACTCCATCCCCCGATGGCTCGAACTGAACGGTGACTGGCGCCTCTGCCGCCGATGCTCGCGACTGCATCTGCCCACCGGTTCTTCACGATCTACCCCATCAGGTCGGCCGGGGTCCTCACCAGGAGCCGGGTGGAATCCGCGTTCAAGTACTACGCCCGGCGTTCTCGACCTTGGTGACACCGCCGCCCAGGTGGTGGACGCGAAGGGTGCGGCCCATCGTCGTACTGGCGGGTATTCACCCTTTATTTCGCGGCCACCGGCGTGCAATGATCGCCGGGCCTTCGGGGGGAAGGCGGGGGAACCGTGCGCGGAACCGCGCACATCCAAGAACGCCGCACTGACCAGCGGCACCTTCCGGTACGACCACCACGCATCCACGCGGCACGCCCCAACGCCTACGACCCGGGGCCCTCTTGCGTACTTCTCCCCTGGGCTGACCCGTAAGTCGAGCAGACAGGCTGCGAAGTGCGAACAGTTCCCCCGCCCGCAAAGCGGCGCGGCAGACGCGCCGGACCGGTGAAACGCATGACGTCAGGCATTGTCCTGGCGACGACGGCCGCCCTCCTTGGAGGCCTGGTGACGGCCGTCCCGGCCACCGCCGACGAGCCGGGCGACAACCCGGCGAACCCCTGGGAACGCTCCCTGCGCATCAGCCTGGGAGCGATGCCTCGCAGCGACCGATGCCAGGTCGCGCGCGCCGTCCACTACGGCGGACCGGAGATGAAGACCCACGCCCGCGACAAACTCGCGGGAACGGACGCCGATCTCCGCCGGGTCGTCGCCGACTGGAGCTTCGGCACCCTCGGCGACGCCCAGGACCGGGACAAGGCGTCGGGTGACGCATACGCGGACGCGTATCGGGCCCGCCAGATCAAGCTGGACGACACGAACAAGCCCTACGCGGCAGAGAACTCGTTCGAGGGCCGGGACTACCACGCGCCCGAATTCGGCCGCAACATCCTCACCTTCACCCTTCGCGATCAGCGAGATCTGTACTACAAGACCTGGAGCGACCCCACGCCCCGGCCGGGCAAGCCGTCGCTGGACAGGGCGCGGCAGGTCTTCGACGCCCTGTCGACGCCGGACGACTCCTGGGCGACCGCTTACAAGCCCTTCGCGGGCGACGAGTTGCTGGGCAAGCCGAACGAGACGCCCGGTTCTGCCAATGACGTCGCCACGTTCCTGCGCTTCGGTGGCTTCCCGACGAAGGCTCCGGAACCGGACTCCCCCGAATTCCGTTCCGAGGTCGAGACGCTGAAGCTCGCCTGGGCCGGATGTGACAGCGCCAACCCCATCGACCACTACCGCGCGCTGACCGGTGTGGTTCTCCAGGCCCACCTGGAGTGGGAGTCGGAGTACGCGTCGCAGGCCGCACAGCGCAAGGAGATCGTCACCGCCGAAATGGCGGCGGCCAAGGAACTGCGCACCGCCACCGATGCCATGATCGAGGCGATCCGTCAGGCTTGGCAGGCAGATCAGATTCTCTTCTGGCAGAAGTACTGGGGCGCCAACAAGGGTGACCTGGGCTACCCCAAGCCGGCCGTCTTCACCAAGGCCACCGCCGACCTGAACACCGCCAAGGCCGCGGCCGCCGCCCAGGTGGGCGTCGCCAACGCCGCCGTGACCCGGGCGAAGGCGGCGGCTGAGAAGGCCGACGCGCAGCAGACCGCCGCGTGGGCGATCGCCGACCAGGCCAAGCTGCCGCGTGGCCGCGGCCTGATGTACGCGCAGCAGTCCGTCCAGGTCGCCAAGGCGTCGTACGCCGCCACCCAGGCCGCCGCCAAGACGGCCCTGACCGCCTCCAACGCGGCCAAGGCCACCGTCGCGAACAGCAACGCGCTCTACGCGCTGAGCCAGACGCAGGCGCACGCCCTGAACACCGAGTTCCGCAAGGCCGCCGCCCAGGAGGCCGCCGCCCAGGCGAAAGCCGCCGCAACGGCCGCCGACGCCCAGGCCAAGGAAGCCGCCGCCAACGCCACCAAGGCCAAGAACGCGCAAGCCACGGCCGAGGCCGCGGAGCAGACCGCGAAGGCCGGCGCCGCCGAGGCGAAGAAGCAGCGCGCCATCGCGGAGGCCGAGAAGGCCAACGCCGAGCGCGAGCGGGACTTCGCAGCCGCCGAGCGAACGAAGGCTGCGGCCGCCGAGCAGCGTGCCCAGACCGAGCGCGACGCCGCCGGCCGGGCCCGTACCGCCGCCGAGACCGCGGGAGCGACGGCCGCGTCGCAACGGCAGGTGGCGCAGCAGGCGGAGAACGAGGCGTACAAGGCCCGCGACCGGGCGGTCGCCGCCGAGCGCGCCCGCGATGCCACGGCGTCCCGCGCCGCAGCGCTCGAAGCGGCGGCCGCGGCCGCCGTCGGTACGGAGGCAGCGGCCGATACCCGGCAGGCGGCCACCGAGGCGCGTGCCGCCGCCAATGACGCGTCCGGTGCGGCGACCCGTGCCCGCAAGGCGGCGAACGAGGCGTCGACGGCGGCCGTGAACGCGCGCGCGGCGGCCACGAGGGCGGAGGGGGCGGCCGCGCGGTCACGCTCGGCCGCCGACGCCTCCTGGTCCGCTTACGAAAGGACCCGCGCGGCGGCGGCGACCGCTCACGCGGCGGCGGCCGATGCCATCGACGCGGCGTCGGCCGCGAAGGTCAACGCCGACAACGCCGAGGCGGAGGCGAAGAAGGCCCAGGCCGCGGCGGTCAAGGCGCGGCAGGAAGCCACGGCTGCCAAGCTCGAGGCAGCGAAGACCGCAGCCTGGGCAGCCAAGACCGCCGGCTTCGCCTACGCAGCCGGACAAGCGGCTCAGGGTGCCAGGGACGCGGCGAACGCGGTGGTGAAGGCCGCGAACGAGGCCATCACGGTGGGTTTGCCCTACCGCGAGACGGACACATCAGCGGCGTTCGCCGTGCTGGTGGGCCAGACGTCCAAGACGCTCTCCGAGCAGCAGGCCACGGCCGCCCAGGCCAAGGCGAACGAGGCATCGAAGGCCGCCGCTGAGGCGAAGGCGCTGGCCGACAAGGCGGCCGGGGACGCCAAGATCGCCGCACAGGCGGCAGCCGCGGCCGCCGCGGACGCGGTGAAGGCTCTTCAGTCGGCCGCCGCCGCCCGCGCTTCCGCCGCGGAGGCCACCAAGGCAGCGGAAGCGGCCAAGGCAGCCGATGCCCGGGCTCAGCAGTACGACGCCCAGGCCGGTACGGACGCCTTCTACGCGTCGGCCGCCGCGACCGACGCCGAGTCGGCCGCGGCGCAGGCCGACCGCGAGGCCACCGACGCCGAGCGCGACGCTTCGAGCGCCCGTTCCGCCGCCGGTGCGGCGGAGAAGGACGCGGCAGTCGCGCAGAGCGTGGCGACCACGGCGGAGCGGGACGCCACGAAGGCCGAGACGGCCGCCACCAACGCCCAGGGGGCGGCGCAGGACGCCGACGCCGCTGCCACCCGCGCCGAGGAAGCGGAGCGGGAGCGCCTCGCGAAGCTGCGCGAACAGCGGGCGGACGCGGGAAGCCCCGACGTGGGCCCGGCGCTCTCGGCCGATGACGAGGCCGTCTTGATGCGCCTGTGCGGCCAGGAGTGCGTGGACCAGTTCCGGGCCGCCCGCGCGCTGGCGGGCCAGGATTTGCTGGATTGGGTCAAGGCGAACGGCGGGCAGATCCTTCTCGAGTACATCGGTTGGCCGGACCTGAAAGCCTGTCTGACCAAGGGTGACGTCGAAGGCTGCCTGTGGACGCTGGTCAACGTCCTCGGGATGGCCATCCCGGTCTCCAAGATCCTGCCGCTCGGCAAGGCGATCCTGAGGATCAGTACAGGGGTCATCGGGTTCTTCGAGAAGTCGGCGAAGGCGAAGCACACCCTCGGCAAGTTGAAGAAGCTGATTGACAAGGCGAAGAAGGAGCCGGAGTTCCCGGGCTGCAAGCCGAAGTCCGCCGCCCCAGCAGTGCACCGCAGTTCGTCCGTCGCGGCGTCGTTCGCCTCGGCCACCACGGCCTCTTCCGCGAGGGCGGCCGCCGCGTCGTCGAACGGCCCGGACATTTGCGACCTCGACCCCGACGAGGAGCTGCCCTTCGAACTGCTGGACGACATCGACCAACGCTATGGCTCGGACATCGCGGACGGCATCGAGTACCAGTGGCGCCGGATGATGTCCACGTCGAGCGACGCGGCGAACCACCACATCCCGGGCGTCGGCCGTGATATCGAGAAGATGGCCAAGTACCTCCAGCAGTGGCGCGGGAAGGCCACGCACCTGGACAAGGACACCAACAACAAGGTTGCCTACGACTCCAACACCGGGTTCCTCGTGGTGATCAAGCAGAATTACATCCACGCACACAAGAAGTCCGAGTCGGACTGGCTGCACTCGGGCCGGTACCTGGAACTGCCGAAGTAGGGCGAGGAATTGCGCAATGAGAGCACAGATCCGCGTCACCCGTGACGGCGACGTCTTCGTCGTCCGGCTCGCGCCGTCCCAGGCGGCGGCCATCGGCAACGCTCTGGAATTCCTCCGTAACCGGGGCCTCGGTGACGAGGTCCTGGCTTTGCGGCTGGGAGCCGGCCCCGCGGAGGTCGAGGAGCTGATCACGCGGCTGCGCGAACTCCGGGCGGCCTCCGGCGACCTCCGCCTGCGCCCCCGTGAGCTGCACGTGATCCACGCCGCGCTCACCACAGTCGCGACGGCGTTCCTGGCGCACGGACGCCACTTCTCGGAGGAGCCGTTCCACACCACCCTGGGCGTCTTCCGTGAGGACGTCGACGCCCTGGCCGCGCACCTCGCCCAGGCGGTCGCGGGGGCGGTCATGCCCTGAGGGGAGCGCAGTCACTTCTTCGGTGACCTGCCCGGAAGCGGGAGGGCCCCTGCCGGACCTCGGCGGGGGCTCGTCCGCCGAGGTGGGTGACGCCATCAGCCGCCGACCGGCAGCGCCATGGCCTCCCCGCCCACAGGACGGCGAGGCCATGGCGCTGCGCGGCTCGCTGACAGGTTCGAGGACTCAGCCCTCGATGAAGTTCTTCAGGCCCGGCACCGTGAGGTCGCCGCCGAACTGGCCCGCCTGTGTGACCTTCACGTTGGTGAAAAACGCGTAGGGGACGTTCAGCGGGGGCGGGGTCTCGGGGCTGAAGGTGATCGGAATGAGGCCGAAGAGGTTGCCCTTCAGCTCCTCCGTGTACATCGTCACCGTGCCGCCCGTGATGGTGGACGTGGAACCGGGGCGGGATGTCACGTGGCCCGTCCGGCCCTCGGAGTGGACGGTGATCTGGTGAAGGTCCTTGATGTCGACGGAGTCCGCCGTGAACTTCAGGACCTTCTTGATCTTTCCGCTGCCGGTCTTCACCTCGACGATGCCCTGGTAGTCCAGGCCCCGGAGGGTGAGCAGCGAACTCTCCAGCTTCCAGGGTTCGTCCGCGAGCAGCGGGATGCCGGGCTCCAGCTCGGCGGCGGCGAGGGCCTCGGGGTCGGCGGTCGGGCAGGGGAAGCGCGGCTTGGCGCCGTCCGGGATGTCCTCGTCCTTCTTGGGGTCGAGTCCCTTGACCTCCTCCGGCAGCTCCTCGACCTTGGCGCCCGCCTTGTCGGCGGCTTCCTTGATCGCGTCCTTCGCCTTGTCGACGACCGCGTCGTCCTTCTCGGCCGGCTTCGCCACGGGGTCGTCGACAGGCCGGGCGGTGGACGGCTTCTCCGCCGCGGGCTCCGTGGACGGGACTGCCGTGGCGGGGGCGGAGGGCGACGGGGTGGCCGTAGGTTCCTCGTCCGCGCCGTCGAAGACGTCCTTGATCGCGTCGCCGATGCCCAGTGGGTCCAGCGGATTCCTGGACTCGGTGGCTTCAGGGGTGGCGGGCGGAGCGGGAGCCGTGACGGCCGGAGGCTTCGTCGTGCCCGTCTTCGGCTCGGTGGTCTCCTTTTCCGCGGCGTCCTTATCCGTCTCGCTCGCGGACGGACTGGCGGCCGGTACTGGCTCCTTCTCCTCGTCCGTCCCGGGCGTCCCGGTCGCGCTCTGCGACGGCTTGGGCGTCGGAGAGGCGGACTGCGAAGGTTCCT
This sequence comes from Streptomyces sp. NPDC045701, assembly GCF_056432045.1. Taxonomy (NCBI): domain Bacteria; kingdom Bacillati; phylum Actinomycetota; class Actinomycetes; order Kitasatosporales; family Streptomycetaceae; genus Streptomyces; species Streptomyces sp. NPDC045701. The sequence continues at coordinate 45,484 of NZ_JBWKJV010000032.1, forward strand.
CGGTCTCCGACGGCTCGTCCGACCGCGTCACGCACGGGCCGGGAGCGAAGGGGATGTCCTTCTCGTCGGCGAGGGCCAGCTTCGGCGTCATACCGAGGCCGACCAGTACGGCGGTGGGCATCGCGGCCAGGGCCATCGCCTTGCCCGCCGGCGCCTGGAGCTTGGCCAGCAGCGACTTCTTCGGCGCCGCGTGACGCGGCCCGCTTCTCGTCACCGGCTGGGTTTCGTCACCCCGCACTGTTCCTCCCGCCGTTGGCGTCGACTGTCGTCTCGGTCCCGTACACATCAACCTCACCCGGGCCGTCCTCCGGCGCAGCCGGCTCGGCCGTTGCTGGGGCGGCCGCCTCAGTGGCCGGCGCCCAGGCGATGGACATGGCTCCACCGGTGAGGGCGAGCAGGAATCCGATGAGGAACCCGCCCATGTTGGCCACGGGGATGGAGACCAGCGCCAGCAGAATCGTGGCGACACCCGCGAAGACACGCACGATCGCCTGGAACCACATGGTCAGACCGAGCGTCATCAGCAGGACGCCGATGATCAGCGAACCGGCACCGGCCGTGGTCGCCATCGAGAGCGTCATCTGCCCGAGCTTGAGGCTCGCGTACGGGAAGTAGGCGATGGGGATTCCGCCCAGCAAGGTGAAAAGACCGGCCCAGAACGGACGGGTCTCCCGCCACTCGCGGAATCGTCCCCTGAGGACGCGGAGGTAGTGCTCGTTCTGACCCGGTGACTCGGCGCTCATGGAAGCTCCCTGGAACTGGCATTGCTATCTGTAGAGGGAGACGGGCGGGCACGGTCGCCTCGGCATCCTTGCCCGCCCGCATGGATCACCGGTCAGTAGCACTCGACGTCGGGACCGTCGCCCCGGTGCAGACGCATGCTGAGACCGCTGAGCTCGAAGGAGCCCGCGGTAGTGGCCCACGCCTTCTGCCTGACATCGGTCAGGACGGCTCGCTCCGCCTGCTGGGCGAAGCCGTTCTGGTTGATGTTCTTGTCCTTGACGACGGGGCCCTTGCCGATGCCCTCGTTGTCGGTGTCCTTGGCCGCCATGCCGATGTCGATGTTGGTGAACTTGGCATTGGCGTCAAGGTCGGTGACATCGAGGTAGAGGTTCTCCGCGACGACCGGCTTCTTCGGGTTCTGTCCGGCCGTGAGCTTCAGCGTGATCTTGCCGAAAACCGGGACGTCCGGGGTGACCACCGACTGGCACATCGCGGTGATCGTGGCGTTCTTGAACGTCGAGATGGCGACCGGCCGCGGAACGACCTGGTTGCCCTCCTTGACGTTCGCGTAGCCCATGTCCACGCCGCCGTACTGCGCGAACCCGGTACCGTCCAGGTGCTTCGCCGTGACCTTGAACTCCTGTCCCGACACGGCGAACGACGCGGCGAGCGCGCCCTGCGCGAGACCGACGCCTATCGCGGCCGTCGCGGCCACGCTCGGCACCATGACGACGGCGAACCGCTTCCATCTGGTGCCACCACGAACCTGGGACTTCATATGTTCCTCCTTCTCGGACGTACATCTCCGGAAGGGCCGTGGGCCCGTCCTGGGATGGGAGAAGTGCTACGTCCTCGGGAAGGAGAGCGCCCGTGGATCAGGCGCGAGCCGCGTCCGAATCACCGGCGATCACCCCCGAGCGACAACCACTGGCCACGCCTTCGCGCAACCCTGCTTGGACAGGCCCTGCCGGGATGGGCAGGAACCCCCCTGTCCGGAACCGGCGGCAGTGCCGCCGGCCCGCTCGGTGGGGACCCGCTCCCGTGAGCTCGGCGGGTTGCCGGGCTGGTACGGGATTGGACCGAGCGTGGCCGATCGTGGTCCATTCACGGCGCGGACACAAGGGGGTTCGTTACTGGCTAGTAACGGGTGGATAACCACGTCACGACGGGGTGATGTCGCCCGGGCACACAGGGTGTTACCCACAGGTTCGACAGAAGGTGATTTCTTCGGCAATAGCCGGACATAAAGAGGCTGTTGATTTACTGCAAGTAACAGGCGGCCGCGATTACCAAGTTTTGGTAAAGCGCGACCGCCTTTTGTCACCGTGTCGCCAAATCGCCGGTGCCCCGACGAGCTGTCAGTGCGTCAGAAAAGCACCCGCGCCAGAGCCGAGCGGGCCTTGGTGACGCGCGGGTCGTCGGGGCCGATCACCTCGAAGAGCTCCAGCAGCCGCACCCGCGCCGTGTCGCGGTCGTCGCCCGCCGTGCGGCGCACGGTGTCGACGAGCCGCCCGAAGGCGTCCTCCACATGGCCGCCCACCAGGTCGAGGTCGGCGGCGGCGAGCTGGGCCGGTACGTCGGACGGGTCGTCCGCGGCGTTCTTGCGGACCACCTGGGGGTCCATGCCCTGCACCCGGGAGAGCAGCTCCGCCTGGGCGAGGCCCAGCTTGGCCTCCGTGTTGCCGGGGTCGTCGACCAGGACGTTCTTGTACGCCTGGATCGCACCGCCGAAGTCGTTGGCGTCCAGCGCGCGCACCGCCGCCTCCAGCAGCGCGTCGTACGGGCCGGCCGGCTGCGCCGGTGCCGCGGCGGGACCGGCCGCGTCCGTGTCGACCGTGATGCCGGTGAGGCCGAAGCGCTCCTCCCCGACCCGGATCAGCTCGTCCACGGTCTGGCGGATCTGCGCCTCCGGCGCGGCCCCCTGGAACAGCGGCAGCGCCTGGCCGGCGACCACCGCGAAAACCGCCGGGATCCCCTGGATCCCGAACTGCTGCATCAACATCTGGTTGGCGTCGACGTCGATCTTGGCCAGAACGAATCGGCCGTTGTACTCGGCGGCCAGCCGCTCCAGCAGCGGGCCGAGCTGCTTGCACGGCTCGCACCACTCGGCCCAGAAGTCGATGACGACCGGGACCTCGGTGGAGCGCTGGAGGATGTCGCGCTCGAACCCGGCCTCGTCGACATCGATCACCAGGGCCGACGGGGGTACCGCTCCGCCGCCGCCCTGCCGGGCGGCCTGGGCGCGCGCCTGCTCCGCCTTCGCCTTGGCCTCTCCGGCCGCCTTCACCGCGGCGAGGTCGACGACGCCGCTCATGGACATGTTCCTAGGCTGCATGGGTACATCCTCCCCCCTCCGCGCGCGTAACCGTTAAGCCATGGCCGAACCACGACCGTCCGTACGCCCCCCGCCGGTATGCGGGGCGTACGGACGTACGCGGTCCGGCAGTGTTTTCGGCGCCGGGTCCCCACCCGGTGCCTGTGTCGGCGCCGGGTCCCCACCCGGTGCCTGTGTCGGCGCCGGGTCCCCACCCGGTGCCTGTGTCGGCGCCGGGTCCCCACCCGGTGCCTGTGGTTGTCGCTCCTGGCCGCTCAAAGCCTTTCGCTACGCCTCGTAGCGTAACCCCGATCGAGACCCTCCGGGGCCGGGACCGGCCGGTGAACTGCCTCACATGTACGGGCGGGTAACAACCGGCGTACTCGCCGGTATGGTCGAGCGTCATGTGCAGAAGCTCCAGCCGTTCACCGGGTCGTACCGGCGGGCGCCCGCGTTCGGCGGCGGCCGACGCCGCGATACTCGAGGCGACGAGGGCCGCGCTGGTCGAGCTGGGCTGGTCGAAGCTGACGATGGGCGACGTCGCCGGCCGCGCGGGGGTCGCCAAGACGACCCTCTACCGGCGCTGGGCCGGCAAGAACGAGCTCGTCGTCGACGCCGTCGCCGTCCTGTTCGACGAGCTGGAACTGCCCGACCGCGGGAGCCTGATGGCCGACATCGAGGGCGTGGTGGTGCAGTTCGCGGCCCTGCTGGAGCGGCCCGAGACCAAGACGGCGCTGATGGCCGTCATCGCCGAGTCCACCCGCGACGAGCCGCTGCGCGAGCGGATCCGCACCTCGATCGTGGAGCGGCAGAAGCGCCTGGTCCTGGCGGGGCGGCGGCGTGCCCAGGCCCGTGGTGAGCTGCCCGAGAGCCCGGCGTCCGCCGCCGGGACCGACGACCTGATCTTCGACGTGATCGCCGGCGCGGTGGTCCACCGGGCGCTGGTGAGCGCCGAACCCGTCGACGCGGAGTGGGTCCAGCGCTTCACCGCCCTGCTGCTGGGGGGCCTTTCGGCGGCCGCCCGGACCTGAGGACCTTTTCGGCCGCCGCCCGCCCCCGCCGTCACAGCGGGCGGTGCATGACGTGCAGCCCCACGTACCCCTCCACGGGGTGGTGGAACGCCTCCGGGACCGTGCCGACCACGCGGAACCCGAGCCGCTCGTACAGCCGGACCGCGTGCACGTTGGTCTCGACGACCGCGTTGAACTGCATGCCCCGGAAGCCGCGCCCACGCGCCCACTCCAGGCTGTCCTCGACGAGCGCCCGCCCGACGCCCCGGCCGCCGTGCGCCGGGTCGACCATGTAGCTGGCGCTGGCGATGTGCGCGCCGTTGCCGCCCTGGTTGTTGTTCATCTTGGCGGTGCCGAGGACGGTGCCGGTCCCGTCGTCCACGGCGACGACCGTCCGGTTGGGGGCGTCCAGCAGCCACCAGCCGGGGCCGTCCTCCTCCGACAGGTCGGTCGGGTAGGTGAACGTGTCACCGGCGGCGACGATTCTGTGGAAGAACGGCCAGATGGCGGGCCAGTCGCCGGCGGTCGCTTCCCTGATGCTGATCTGCATCCGTCCAGCATGCCCGCCCCGTGACCTCGGGCGCAGCCGGGTTTCCTCCCGGCCCGCCCATGGCGTCGCCGGGGGCACACCCACGCTCACGCGCCGCCGCGCCACCCGGGTGGACGTACGAAGCGGGCGGGCGGCCCCTCCTCGGGCGGCAGCAGTCCGGCCCGTACGAGCGCGGCGCGGCCGGCCATCTCGCCGGCCCGCCGGAAGCCCCACTCGGAGGAGTCGGCCTCGTGGTGGCGCGCACGGGTGAGCAGGACGGCGGCGGCCGTCCCGCGCAGTCCCTCCCGGATGCCCTCCCAGAGGGCGTCCGCGTACTCCGGCGGCAGCAGCCGCGCCGGGACCGGGTTGAGGAACTCGCTCTCCCCGTCCGGCCCCGGCGGCTCGAAGTCTGCGTCGAACAGCGCGAACGGCCCGCAGGCCCCCACGTACCAGTAGCGGACGGCGACGCCGGGGACCGGTACGGGGAGGGCTGTCATGCGGCCGAGTCTAGAAGCCGGGCGGCTCGGTGTACGTGCCCCACTCGTCGCGCAGGGCGTCGCAGATCTCGCCGAGCGTGGCCTCCGCGCGGACGGCGTCCAGCATCGGCCCGATCATGTTGGAGCCGTCCCGGGCGGCGGCGAGCATCGCGTCGAGGGAGGCCCGCACCTTCGCGTCGTCGCGCGCGGCCTTCCGCGCCCCGAGCGCCTTCACCTGCTCGCGCTCGACCTCGTGGCTGACCCGCAGGATCTCCAGGTCGCCGGTGACGGAGCCGTGGTGGCAGTTGACGCCGACGACCCGCTTGTCGCCCTTCTCCAGGGCCTGCTGGTAGCGGAAGGCGGACTCGGCGATCTCGCCGGTGAACCAGCCGTCCTCGATGCCGCGCAGGATGCCGGAGGTGATCGGCCCGATCGGGTGCTGCCCGTCCGGGTGGGCCCGCCGGCCCCGGTCCTTGATCCGGTCGAAGATCTTCTCGGCGTCGGCCTCGATGCGGTCGGTGAGCTGCTCGACGTACCAGGAACCGCCCAGCGGGTCGGCGACGTTGGCGACGCCGGTCTCCTCCATCAGCACCTGCTGGGTGCGCAGGGCGATCTCGGCGGCCTGCTCGCTGGGCAGCGCGAGGGTCTCGTCGAGGGCGTTGGTGTGCAGGGAGTTCGTCCCGCCGAGGACGGCCGCGAGGGCCTCGACGGCGGTGCGGACGACGTTGTTGTACGGCTGCTGCGCGGTGAGCGAGACGCCGGCGGTCTGGGTGTGGAACCGCAGCCACTGGGCCTTGTCGCTCTTCGCGCCGTAGACCTCCTTCATCCAGCGCGCCCAGATGCGGCGGGCGGCGCGGAACTTGGCGATCTCCTCGAAGAAGTCGACGTGCGCGTCGAAGAAGAAGGACAGGCCGGGGGCGAAGACGTCCACGTCCAGGCCGCGGCTGAGGCCCAGTTCGACGTACCCGAAGCCGTCGGCGAGGGTGTACGCCAGCTCCTGGGCGGCCGTCGCGCCCGCCTCGCGGATGTGGTAGCCGGAGACGGAGAGCGGCTTGTACGCCGGGATGTCGCGGGCGCAGTGCTCCATCAGGTCGCCGATGAGGCGCAGGTGCGGCTCGGGCTGGAAGAGCCACTCCTTCTGGGCGATGTACTCCTTGAAGATGTCCGTCTGGAGGGTGCCGTTGAGGACGCCCGGGTCGACGCCCTGGCGTTCGGCGGCGACGAGGTACATGCAGAAGACGGGGACGGCGGGGCCGCTGATCGTCATCGACGTGGTGACGTCACCGAGGGGGATGCCCCGGAACAGGACCTCCATGTCGGCGGCGGAGTCGATGGCGACACCGCAGTGCCCGACCTCGCCGAGCGAGCGCGGGTCGTCGGAGTCGCGCCCCATGAGGGTCGGCATGTCGAAGGCGACGGACAGGCCGCCACCGCCGTTGCCGAGGATCATCTTGTAGCGCTCGTTGGTCTGCTCGGCGTTGCCGAAGCCGGCGAATTGGCGGATGGTCCAGGTGCGGCCCCGGTAGCCGGTCGGGTACAGACCTCGGGTGAAGGGGTACTCACCGGGCCAGCCGATCCGCTCGAAGCCGTCGTAGGTGTCACCGGGCCGGGGCCCGTAGACGGGCTCCACGGGGTCCCCGGAGAGCGTGGTGAAGTCGGCGTCGCGCTTGCGTGCGGCGTCGTAGCGGGCCTGCCAGCGTCGGCGGCCTTCCTCGATGGCGTCAGCGTCCATGCTTTCGAATTTACTAGGACGTCCTAGTAAATGTCGATGGCTGAAGGCCGTACGCGTGGCGCACGGCCCTCGGGTCAGACCTTGACGGCGACCGGGGCGGCGCCGGCGAGCAGCGGCTCGACGTCCCGGACGACCCGGCGCTCCACGAAGAAGGCGGCGAAGGGGATGGTGCCGGAGAGCAGGATCCACAGGAGCTTGCCGAACGGCCACTTCGCCTTGGAACCGAGGTCGAAGGCGAAGATCAGGTAGATGATGTAGAGGACGCCGTGGGCCTGGGAGACCATGAAGGTCACATCCTCGCCCGTGTGGAACCCGTACTTGAACACCATGCACGTGCAGAGCACGAGCAGCATGACGGCGGTCACATAGGCCATGACCCGGTAGCGGGTCAGCACGCTCCTCTTCATGGGGACGAGCGTAACCGCCCGTTCCGGGCGATCTTCGCGCGGGGACCCCGTCGTCACTTCTCCTCGAAGTCGTGCGCCGCGATCCGCAGCGGCCGCAGCATCGCGAAGATCTCGGCGCACTCCTCCGCGTCGTACGCGCCCAGACCGAAGTCCATCGCCATGAGGTCCGCTGTCGCCGCCTCGACGACCTCGCGGCCCTTGTCGGTGATGGAGGCGAGGGTGCCGCGCCCGTCGTTGGGATTGGGGCGCTTGGCCACCAGGCCGGACCGCACCAGCCGGTCGACCGTGTTGGTCACCGAGGTGGGGTGGACCATCAGCCGCTCGCCGATCTTGGACATCGGCAGCTCGCCCTCCTTGGAGAAGGTGAGCAGCACCAGCGCCTCGTACCGGGCGAAGGTCAGCCCGTAGGGCTTGACCACCGCGTCCACCTCCGCGAGCAGGATCTGGTGCGCGCGCATGATCGAGGTGATGGCGGCCATGGAGGGGACGGGCCCCCAGCGGCGCTGCCAGAGCTCGTCGGCGCGGGCGATGGGGTCGAACGGGAGACTGAGCGGCTTCGGCACGCCGACGACCTTACCGACTGGTCACATGCCGAGCAGCCCCGTCTCGGGGTTCGGTCCCCCGCCGTCGCCCCGAGGTGTCGCAGCCGGGCGCTTCATGTCGCTTATGTCACGATTGCCGCGTCTGTTCGTCCGTAGCTCGCAGCCATACGAGGGGGCTGGATGTCCGGCCGGCACCACAGATCGTTCCGCGTACGCACCCGCCTTCTCCTGTCCGCCGCGCTCTGCGCCGGGGCCCTGGCCGGCGCCGGCTGCCTGCCCGGCGGCAAGGGCGCCGCCACGGGCGAGGGGCCTCCCGCCCAGGAGCCCGTCGGCCGCAGCGCGCCCGCCGACACCTCGCCGTTCTGGGTCGACCCCGACAGCGCCGCCGCCCGCCAGGTCGAGGTGTACCGCACGCAGGGCCGCACCGAGGAGGCCACGCTGCTGCGGCGGATCTCGGAACGCCCGGCCGCCCTGTGGCCCCTCTGGAACGACCCCGTCGCCGACATCGGGCGGGCCGTGCGCGGTGCCGCGGCGAAGAAGCAGACGGCCGTCCTCGTGGCGTACAACATCCCGCACCGCGACTGCGGCATGTACTCCAAGGGCGGCGCCGCGAACGCGGAGGCCTACCGGGAGTGGATCGGCTCCTTCGCCCGGGCCGTGGGCAGCGCGCCCGCGATCGTCGTCCTGGAGCCGGACGCCGTGCCGCACGTCGTGGACGGCTGCACCCCGGCCCAGTACCACGAGGAGCGCTACCAGCTGCTCGCCGAGGCGGTGGACCGGCTCAAGCGGCAGCCGCGCACCAAGGTGTACCTGGACGCGGGCAACCCGGCCTGGATCAAGGACCCGGGCAAGCTGGTGGAACCGCTGCGGCGCGCCGGTGTCACGAAGGCGGACGGCTTCTCGCTCAACGTGTCGAACTTCCAGACCACGCCGGTGGTCACCGCCTTCGGCACGGAGCTGTCCGCGCTGCTGGGCGGCGCCCACTTCGTCGTCGACACCAGCCGCAACGGCGCCGGACCGCTCCCCGGCGACGGCGAGGACGCCTGGTGCAACCCGCCCGGCCGGGCGCTGGGCACCCCGCCGACCGAGAGCACCGGTGACGCCCGGGCCGACGCCTACCTGTGGATCAAGCGCCCCGGCGAGTCGGACGGCACCTGCCGGGGCGGCCCGGCCGCCGGGACCTGGTGGCCGGAGTACGCCCTGGGCCTCGCCCGCCGGGCCAAGGGGTGACCCGGGTCAGTCGACCCGCACCCACTTGGCCACCGACGGCCGGCCGTCCTTGTCCACCACGAAGAGCATGTACCAGCCGGGCGGCACCAGGCTCCGGTCCAGCGGCGCCTCGACCGTCACCGCGTCCTCGCCCTTGATCAGGCGCAGCTCGATGGAGCGCTGCTCCACGTCGGTCGTGTGCGTCACCGCGCTGGGCCGCATCAGCCGCGCCTTGGTGATGCGGGTGGCGTCCTTGGTGCGGAAGGTCGCCCGGCCGTTCTGGTCGAGCTCCTCGGGGCCCTCGCCCAGCACCGGCCGGGCCTCGGCGCCGCCACCGTGCAGGTACGGCGGGGTGAACACCTCCACGCGCTGCTCGAAGGTCCCCAGCTTGGTGTTGTCCTTGTCGTCGAACAGCGGGTCCGAACCGAAGGTCGCCACCCGCCCGTCCGGCAGCAGCAGCGCCTCGGAGTGGTAGTTGCGGCCCACGGTCGGTTCGGCGGCCTCCCGGAAGGAGTCGGACCTCGGCTCGTAGAACTGCGCCTTGAGGATGTCGCTGCCGCTGCGGCCCCGGTACTGCTCGGACCCGCCGGTGGTGAAGACGGTGTCGTCGGGGAGGAGCACGCTGCTGAGGTAGCGGGTGCCCCGGGGCAGCGAGGCGCCCGTACGGAAGGCGGGGCGCGGGGCCTTCAGGTCGATGAGCGCGGTCCGGGCGGTGGACAGCTCCGACTCGCCGACGCCGCCGCCGCCGAGCACCATCAGCTTCTGGTCCTGGGCGGGCGGCAGCAGCAGGGAGGCGGAGGTCTCCAGCTGGTCGGGGTCGGTGATGCCCCTGATCTCCTGGAAGGTGTTCTTCTTCAGGTCCCACAGGCCCGGTACGCGCCCCTTCTCGGCGGGCCCGTAGCCGGCGTTGGAGCCGGTGTAGAAGAGCTTGCCGCCCTGGGTGAGGAAGAGCGCGGGATAGGTGGGGAAATAGCGGAAGGGGCCCTTGCCCCACTTCTTCGTCCGCGGGTCGTAGATCTCGTTGTCGCCGGGGACGACGTCGCCGACGTCGTTGAGACCGGAGACGGCGAGCACCCGGCCGTCCTGGAGGGTCACCAGGGTGGGGTACCAGCGGGCGTCCTTCATGGGGGCGACGGGGACGTACCTCTCGGCCCTGGGATCGAACTCGTACGCCGCCTTGATCCCCTGGAAGTCCTGCTTCTCGGTGGTGAGCCTCTGGGCGATGCCGTAGACGTTGTCCGCGTCCTTGCCCTTGAGGCCGAGGACCTTGTACTGCGCGGCCTCCGTGGTCAGGGCCTTGGGGCCCTCCTTCCTGGCCTCGACGAAGACCCGCGCCTCGGCGGCGACGACCTTGGTCTCCCAGGGCTTCATCTGGCCGCTCTTGAAGTACGAGATCTTGAAGTCGCGCTTGGCCTTGGGGACCGTCACGTCGAACTTGGAGACGTACTCGACGCCCGACGGGGAGCGGAAGACGGTGCCCTTCTTGAGGGTGACGGCCTTGTCGGGGCTCTCGTTCTTGACGCGCATGCCGCCGCCGGCGCGCTTCACCTCGCCGTCGAGGACCTCGTAGCGGGCGGTGCCGCCCGCCACCAGGAGCCGTCCGTCGGGCAGCTGGCTGTGACCCGCGCAGAAGAAGTCCTCCGGGGTGGGGATCTTCTTGAAGGTGTTCCTGACCGGGTCCCACAGGATGGTGTCGAAGGTGCCCGCGTCGAACTTCTTCTGGTTGTTTCCGGAGCCCGCGATCAGCAGCACCTTGCCGGTGCGCAGGAGGGCCGCGTGGATGGCGTTGAGCCGGAACTCGCCGGGGACGTCGAGTTGCTGCCAGGAGCCGTACCTGGCCTTGTAGCCAGGCTGGGCGATCTTGTACGCGTGGTACTTCGCCTCGGCGAAGGACACCGCGGCCGGCGCGTTCAGCCCCGCGAGCACGACCACCGCGCCGCCGCCCAGCAGCGTCTTCTTGAGCTTCTTCGACGGCCGGTAGGCCATGGTTCAGTTCCCTCCTGCCGTCGAGGCGAACGCGGGCTCCGGCTCGTCGCCGGTCTTCGGGGCGACCTTCGTGGTGGCCGCCACCACGGTCGACGCCGCCTCCCGGGCCCGCAGACGGGCGCGCGAGCGGCGCTCCTGGAACAGGCCCCAGCCCCACACGCCGACCGGGGCGAGCGCGATGCCCAGGGCGAGCACCGCCCAGGTGCGCATGGCCGCGTGGGTGTGGCCGAGGACGGTAGAGGCGACGAGCGAGACGGCGAGCACGGCGGCCCAGTACAGGTGGACGCGGAAGGTGGTCAGGCGGTCGGGGCTCGCTTCGCCGCCCTTGGGGGTGACGACGAAGCGGCCCTGCGTGCGCAGCAGGGCCGAGGACAGCGACTTGAGGTAGATGGGCGCGCAGAGCGCTGACATCGCCATGCCTGCCAGGCCGCCGGAGCCCTCCGGTTCGTGGGGCGAGACGTTGTGGCGGCGGTTCCACAGGTACAGGCCGATCTGGAGCGCGGCGGCGTCGCTGTAGAGCATCAGCCACACGGAGGTCGACACCTGGGTGCCGGAGGCGCCGAACCACAGGAACAGGACGCAGGAGAGGATGCCGAGGAACCAGTTGACGGCGGTCATCGGGTAGTAGACGAGCATCAGGGTGTAGTTGAGCAGCCGGCCGGGTGGCATCCGGAAGAACCCCTTCCCGTACTGCTGGAGGAGGGTCTCGTACGTACCGCGCGACCAGCGCAGCTGCTGGGTGAAGAAGTCCGTCCAGGAGGCCGGTCCCTCGCCGACGGCGAGGACGTCGGGTGTGTAGACGGAGCGCCAGAGGTGGCCGGTGCGCGGGTTCACGGTGCGGTGCAGCTCGAAGCCGGTGGCCATGTCCTCGGTGATCGAGTCGTACAGGCCGCCGATCTGCTTGACGGCACCGACGCGTACGACGTTGTTGGTGCCCACGAACATGGGGGCGCGGTAGTGGTTCCCGGCGCGCTGGATGAGGGCGTGGAAGAGGAACTGCTGGGACTCGGCGGCCTTGGTGACGGGCGAGGTGTAGTTGCCGTACACCTGGGGGCCGACGACGAAGGCGACGTCGGGGTCGCGGAAGTAGCCGAGGGTCCGCTCCAGGAAGTTGGGCAGCGGCACGTGGTCGGTGTCGACGGAGGCGAAGAAGTCGTAGTCGTCGCCGTGCATCGCGATCCAGGCGTTGTAGTTGCCGTGCTTGGTTTTGGCCTTGTGGACGCCCCTGGGGCGGTTCCACGCGGCCACACCGGCCCGGGTGAAGTGGCGTACGCCGAGCTCCCGGCACAGGGCCTTGGCCTGTTCGTCGTCGCCCTCGTCGAGCAGCCACACGTCCAGCCGTCCGTCGTGGGTGACGCGGACGGCGCTCTCCAGGGTGTCGCGGACCATGGACAGGGGTTCCTTGCCCGGTACGTAGGTGGTGAGGAACGCGACGCGGGTGCCCTTCCGGGGGACGACGGGCACCGGGTCGCGGGCGACCATCGTGGCGTGGGCGATGGAGGCGACGTTGATCAGCATGAACAGGCAGATGAGCCCGATCGACACGAGCATCACGGCGTCGAACCTGATGAGCCACCGCTCGCCGCCCTCGCGGTCGGTCCAGTGGGTGGGCCATACGAGGTAGACCAGCAGGACCGCCGAGAGCAGCGGGGCGAGGGTCATCAGCAGGATGGCGCGTATTCGGTGCGGTTCCCCGGAGAGCAGGCTGCGGTACTGCACCTGGTACGCCGTCCCGTCCGGTTCCGTGAGGGGACCGGCGAGACGGCTGTAGGTGTCGTAGTCGTAGCCTTCCGGCCGCACGGTTCCTCCAGCTGTCGAGCGGGTCGCCATACCCCCACGTAAAGGGAGATGGGGCGACGTGTCGACCGGAGGCGTCCGAGCGGGCGTTTCTGGGCGGGCACCGGTGTGGCGCGGTGGCGGGCGCGGGGCGCGGCCGGGCCCGGGCGCCGGCGGACCGAGCGGCCACAGGGAAAACCCCCGGCCGCGCGGACCGGGGGCCGTCTCCGCGCCGTCAGGCGGAGAGGTGGCGCTCCACCGTCTCGACCTTGGCGGTCAGGCCGTCCGTGACGCCCGGCCGGATGTCGGCCTTCAGGACCAGCGAGACGCGCGGGGCGCGGGCCTCCACGGCGGCGACGGCTCGCTTGACGACGTCCATGACCTCGTCCCACTCGCCCTCGACGGAGGTGAACATCGCGTCGGTACGGTTCGGCAGTCCCGACTCGCGGACCACCCGCACCGCGTCGGCGACGTACTCGCCGACCTCCTCGCCGACGCCGAGGGGGGTGACGGAGAAAGCGACGATCATGCGTTCACCGTGCCCTCGCGGCGGGCGCGGGAGGCGATGACGGCGTCGTCGGCGGCGCGCTTCAGCTTGCGGTCGGCGTAGAAGCCGCCGAACGGCAGCACGGACAGGACGAAGTAGAGCGCGGCGGTCTTCAGGTCCCACTTCGTGCGGTTCCAGGCGTCCGCCCACAGCAGCACGTACAGGACGAAGAGCACGCCGTGGATCGCGCCCATGACCGGGACCGCGTTGAACTCCGTGGTGCGCTTCAGCACCGAGCAGACGAGCAGCAGGATGAACGACACGGCCTCCGGGGCGGAGACCAGTCGGAGGCGGTGGAGGGAAGCGGCGGTCTTGATGTCCACGGGGCAGCACCTTCGGCGTCGGTCGGGTCGACTGTCACCCGCGCACCGATCTTGTGAATGGACGCACAAGCGACCCGTTCATTGTGACAGGCGGCCCCGCGTGCCCGTTGACAGGGTCGGGATCCTCCTCAGGGTGCTGTCCGCGCCTTCGGCCACCGGGTTACCGTCATGACGTGGCAACGTTCCGACTCCAAGGCAGCAAAGTGCTCGCCGTCGACATGACCGGTGACGCCGTCAAGGCGAAGAACGGCTCGATGATCGCGTACGACGGCCGGATGGCCTTCAAGAAGATGTCCGGCGGGGGCGAGGGGATACGCGGGATGGTCACCCGCCGCCTCACCGGCGAGCAGATGGAGATGATGGAGGTGAAGGGGCAGGGCACCTGCTACTTCGCCGACCGCGCCTCCGAGATCAACCTGGTCTCCCTGCACGGCGACAAGCTCTACGTCGAGTCCAGCAACCTGCTCTGCGCCGACGCGGGCCTGCGCACCGGCACCAGCTTCACCGGACTGCGCGGCGGGGCGACCGGCACCGGCCTGTTCACCACCACCGTCGAGGGCACCGGGCAGGCCGCGATCATGTCGGACGGCCCGGCCGTGGTGCTGCGCGTCACGCCGCAGTACCCGCTGTCGGTCGACCCCGGCGCGTACATCGCCCATCAGGGCGACCTCCAGCAGGACTTCCAGTCCGGTGTGACCTTCCGCACACTGATCGGCGAGGGTGGCGGGGAGGCGTTCCAGATCCGGTTCGAGGGCGACGGCCTCGTGTACGTACAGCCCAGCGAGCGCAACACGGTCGGAGGGGACGTCTGATGCCGTTCCGCGAGGTGAACTCCAAGATGGTCGAGGCGACCCTCTCCCCGGGACAGAAGGTGTTCAGCCAGCGTGGCGCGATGCTGGCGTACCGCGGTGACGTCACTTTCACGCCGAACATGGCGGGTGGCCAGGGCGGCGTGATGTCGATGATCGGACGGCGAGTCGCCGACGAGGCGACCCCGCTGATGACCGTCGAGGGCAGCGGCACCGTGCTGTTCGGGCACGGCGGACACCACATCCAGGTCGTCGAACTGACCGGCGACACCCTGTACGTCGAGGCCGACCGCCTGCTCGCCTTCGACGGCACCCTCCAGCAGGGCACGATGTTCATGGGTTCCCAGGGCGGCGTCATGGGCATGGTGCGCGGTCAGGTGACCGGGCAGGGCCTGTTCACCACGACACTCAAGGGCCACGGCGCGGTCGCCGTGATGGCCCACGGCGGCGTGATCGAGCTGCCCGTCACCCCCGGCCGCCCCGTGCACGTCGACCCGCAGGCGTACGTGGCCCACCACGGCGACGTGCGCAACAAACTCTCCACCGCGCTCGGCTGGCGCGACATGGTGGGGCGCGGTTCCGGCGAGGCGTTCCAGCTGGAGCTCAGCGGAAGCGGTGCGGTGTACGTCCAGGCGTCGGAGGAGAAGCTGTGAGCACGCCCGTCATTCACGACCCCTCGACCCTGCCGAGCGACGACAACGTCAACGCGTACACCTTCTGCGTGGAGCTGAAGGGCTCCCAGTGGTTCCTCCAGAAGGGCAAGATGATCGCCTACTACGGGCGCATCGACTTCAACGGCATCGGTCACGGCCGCCTGGACCGGCTGGTGCGGTCGAGCTTCCACTCCCCGCTCCACGCGAGCGACTGGGTGGTGGCGGAGGGCAGCGGCAAGATGCTGCTCGCGGACCGCGCCTTCGACGTCAATTCGTACGACCTGGACGACGGCAACCTCACCATCCGCGCCGGCAACCTCCTCGCGTACCAGCCGTCGCTGGCCCTGAAGCAGTCCATCGTGCCGGGGTTCCTCACCCTCATCGGCACTGGCACGTTCGTCGCCGCCTCCAACGGCCCGGTGGTCTTCATGGAGCCGCCCCTGCGGGTCGATCCGCAGGCCCTGGTGGGCTGGGCGGACTGCCCCTCGCCCTGCCACCACTACGACCACGGCTACCTGACGGGCGTGATGGGCGGCCTGCGGGCGCTGACGGGGCTCGGCGGGGCGTCGGGCGAGGAGCACCAGTTCGAGTTCGCGGGCGCGGGCACGGTGCTGCTCCAGTCCACGGAGGTGCTGATGGCGGACCCGGGGAGGGGCGCGGTGCCGCACGAGCCGGGCGTTCCCGGGGCGGGATCAGGCCACGGTCAACAGGGATCCGCACCGCGCCTTCCCGGACAGCTGGGGGACCTCCAGCGTCGCTTCGGGCTGTGAGCGGTAGTCTGCGGAGTGTGACGCCCTCGAACGTCTGCGCCCTTGACCCGGGACGGACGCGAGGACGGGGGGCCGGAGTGCCCGGCGTCACCGACCGAAAATCGTCCAGAATTCAACTTCTTAGGTAGAATCCATATATGGAGACCGAGACGGCCACCAACTGGCTGACCGATGCCGAGCAGTGCGCCTGGCGCACCTATCTGGACGTCAACAGGCTGCTGACGTACCAGCTGGAGAAGGACCTCCAGCCATTCGGCCTGACCAACAACGACTACGAGATCCTGGTCAACCTGTCGGAGGCGCCCGACCGCCGCCTCCGCATGAGCGACCTGGCCGCCGCGACGCTCCAGTCGAAGAGCCGGCTCTCCCACCAGATCACCCGCATGGAGAACGCGGGCCTGGTCCGCCGGGAGAACTGCGAGTCCGACCGGCGAGGACTGTACGCGGTACTGACCGAGCAGGGCATGGAAACCATGCAGAAGGTGGCCCCGCACCACGTCGACTCCGTGCGTAAGCACTTCATCGACCTGCTGAGCCCCGACGCCCTGGACGGCCTGCGCCAGTCCCTCAAACCCATCGCCGAACAGCTCCGGGGCCTGCGCGGCAAACCGTAACGGGACGCGGCTCACCCGGCCGCCGGAAGCCGCAGTTCGAACCGCGCGCCGCCCGACCCCCCACGCCCCACCCGGAGCGTGCCGCCATGACGCACCGCCACGTCACGGGCGATGGCCAGCCCCAGCCCCGCGCCCCCCTCGTCGCGGCTGCGCGCGTCGTCGAGGCGGACGAACCGCTCGAAGACGCGCTCCCGCTCGGGCTCCGGCACGCCGGCCCCGTCGTCCTCGACGGTCAGCACGGCGTGCCGGCCCTCGCGGCGCACCGTCACGGCCACCGCCGTCTCCGCGTGCCGCTGGGCGTTGTCCAGCAGGTTGCCCAGCAGGCGCGCCAGATGCCCGCGCGACCCGTCCACCTCGGCCTCCACCGCCTCGACGCGCACCGGCACCCGATCGCCCGCCCGCCGGCCCACCTCCTCGCGCGCCAGCGCGGCCAGGTCCACCCGCCCGGATCCGGGCCGCTCCCCCGCGTCCAGGCGGGCCAGCAGCAGCAGGTCGGCCGCGAGCTGCTGAAGCCGTACGGTGTCGGCGACCGCCCCCGGGACGTCCAGCAGCTCCGGGTGCGCCGCGCCGACCTCCAGCTGGGTCCGCAGGCTCGCGATGGGGCTGCGCAGCTCGTGCGACGCGTCCGCGACGAACCGCCGCTGCCGCTCCACGCTCGCCTCCAGCGCCGCCAGCGTCTCGTTCGTCGTCCGCGCCAGCCTCGCCACCTCGTCGCGCGTCGCCGGCTCCGGAACGCGCCGCGACAGGTCCTCCGACGCCGTGATCGCCGCCATCTCCCGCCGGATGCCCTCGACCGGCCGCAGCGCCCTGCGGGTCACCAGCCATGTCACGCCGCCCACGACGAGCAGCAGCAGCGGCAGCGCGGCCAGCATCGCGCCCCGCACCCCCGCGACCGTCGCCTCCTCGGTGGCGAGCGGCGCCCCGGCGTACACGGTCACCCCGGACACCTCGACGGCGGCGAAGCGGTACGTCGCCGTCTCGCCGTCGACGGTGACCTCCCCCGTCGAGTGGTCCACCTCCTCCGACACCTCGCCGCCCCCGGCGCCGCCCGCGACGGCCTTCGTCCCGGGGCTGCCCGTCCCCGCGATCCGCTGGACGTCCTCCCCGACCGCGACCACCCGCCCCTGCCCGTCGACCACCTGCACCGGGTGCTCCTCGGTGTCGTCGGGCAGGTCGAGCTCGGCGAACGGCGTGCCGTTGGCGATCTGCGAGGCCACCGAACGCGCCGCCACCTCCGCCTGGAGCCCCGCCTGGTCCACCAGGTTGCCCCGCAGCACCCCCAGCAGCGCCACCCCCGCCACCACCAGGGCGAGGGCGACCACGAGCGTGGCCCCCAGCGCGGTGCGCGCGCGTACGGAACTCACCGCCGCTCCAGCCGGTACCCGGCGCCGCGCACCGTCGTGATGACCTCCGGCCCCAGCTTCCGCCGCAACGCGCTCACGTACACCTCGACGATGTTCGGATCGCCCTCGTAGGCGAAGTCCCACACATGCTCCAGGACCTCCGTCTTCGACACGACCTCCCCCGCCCGGGTGGCGAGCGCCTCCAGCACGGCGAACTCCTTGGTGGTGAGGGCCACCTCCTGCTCCCCCATCCGGACCCGCCGCCCCGCGGTGTCCACGGTGAGCGCCCCCACCCGGAGCACCGGCGACGGAGAGCCCCCGCTGCGCCGCAGCAGCGCCTTGACCCGCGCCACCAGCACCACGTACGAGAACGGCTTGGTCAGGTAGTCGTCGGCGCCCGTGTCGAGGCCCTCCGCCTCGTCGTACTCGCCGTCCTTCGCGGTGAGCATCAGGATCGGTACGTCGTGCCCGGCGGCCCGCAGCGCGCCGCACACCCGGTAGCCGTTCATCCCCGGCAGCATGATGTCGAGCACGACCAGGTCGTACGAACCCTCGCCCGCCCGGTGGAGCCCCTCCAGCCCGTCGTGGACGACGTCCACGGCGAACCCCTCGGCCCGCAGCCCGGCCGCCAGCGACAGGGCCAGCCGCTTCTCGTCCTCCACGATCAACAGGCGCATGCGTTCAGGGTCCCAAACGGAAGCTGAAGAACCCTTCAGCCGCCTTCAGCGTGGGTTCAGCGAGCCGGCGGCACGGTGGGTGGCGTACCGACCGGACAAACCTCATCGGAGGCCCTCCCATGAAGCGCAACCTCATCATCGCCACGGTCACCGCGGCGGCCCTGCTCACGGGCGGCACGGCGGCCGCGTTCGCCACCGCGTCGGGCCCGGAGGCCGAGCCCCCCGTGAAGGCGCCGAAGGTCACGGCCGAGCAGGCCCTGAAGGCGGTCGCCGCCCACGGCACGGTCGTGTCCCTGGACCTCGACGACGAGGACGACGCCGAGGCCGCGAAGCGGACCTGGGACGTCGAGCTGCTGACGAAGGACGGCAGGACCCAGGACTGGACGGTCGACGCGACGACGGCGAAGGCCACGCGGGACACGACGGAGGCGGCCGGCTCCGACGACTGACAGTGAGGATGTGACGTGGTGACGCTGCGGGTGGGTCTGACCCTCCGACTGACTGACGTCTCGACTGTCCTGTTTGGGATTTGTCGGC